>CATXJC010000018.1 GCA_958369755.1 uncultured Prevotella sp. | reverse complement strand
GCTGAAGGATGTAACCCAAGATAAGTGGAATCGCAAATTTGATGATGGCTCGCAAGGGCGAACCTACCGTCATGTCGTTTGTTGACTTTGAACTTTGAGTTTTGACCATTGAACTGTATGATTAGTTTTTGTTATCCTAAAAAGATGAAAGAGGGGGAGAATGCACTCATTTTATTTGAGCGCATCTCCTATCTTCTGTTTGATTTGTGCCATTTTATTGCGGCGCTCGATGGAAAACGTATCTCCGTGGGTTTCCACATAATCGAAGAGCATGAACGCTTTGTTCAGCAGTTCATCTCTTGCGGGCTGCCCCACGGTATCCGCCTCGTGATAATAGAGTTCGGCAAGCATGTCCATCTTGGAGAGTCGTTTCTCCTCGTCGTCGATTCCTGCCATTGCCTTCATCACGTCCTCAATGGTGGCGATGCTGTAGAAGGCATAAGGACCTACGTATTGATTGTAGAGCTCCTTAATCTTCTCACGTCTCACCTCCACCTCTTTCTTTTCGAGCATTCTTTCGAGTGCCGCCATAAACTCGCGAATCAGTCGCTGTATGTAGTCTCGTTGTAGCATAAAATAGTCTTTATTTTATTCTTTATTTTATCCGTTATTATTGATTGCCTCCACATATTCCCACAGTTTCTTGTAGAAAGGATGCTTCGTCATCGTGTCCTTGTTGCCCAGGATGATGAGCTTCATGCGGGCTCTCGTCATCGCCACGTTCATGCGGCGGAGGTCTTTCAGGAATCCGATCTGTCCCTCATCGTTGGAACGCACCAGCGAGATGAGGATCACGTCTCTTTCCTGACCCTGGAAACCATCCACCGTGTTTACGCTGATCAGGCGGCGGTAAGGCTTGAAGAACTCATACTTCTTGATGAGCTTCTTCAGATACTGCACCTGGGCACGGTAAGGCGAAATGATGCCTACGTCGATGCTCTCGCTCAATACCCGCTGCTTGCCTATCTTGGTGAAGTATTCCGCCAGGGTCAGCAGGGTAAGCTCGGCTTCAGCCTTGTTGATACGCCCGAAACTCTCACCCACAAACTGCTCCTTGAAGTTCAAATCAGAATTCTGATTGGCTGCAGATACAGAAGATGATGTGGAAGCAGAATCCTCAGGAGCATCTTCTCCTTCTATCGTTATCTGATTCTCCTCGTTTGAAGTATCAATCCACGTTATCGGATGGTCATAATCCAATACGCTCCGGTATTTGATCTGAGGCGCACTCTCCACCTTGCCCCCGTAGAACCAGTCGCTGGAGAATCGCATGATTTCGTCGTTCATGCGGTATTGGATTTTCAGCAGGGTTACTACCTCCGGCTTGTTTTCGGCGATGCGCTCCATCAGGGTCTTGCCAAGTCCGGCTCTCAATGCCGCAATACTCTTCACGGTAGGTGGCAGCTGACAATGGTCGCCCGCCAGAATCACTCGGCTGGCTCTCTTCATCGGAATCCAGCAGGCGGCTTCCAAAGCCTGCGCAGCCTCGTCAATAAAGAGGGTGCCGAACTTCATTCCTTCCAGCAACCGGTGGGCTGAACCCACCAGGGTGCAGGCGATGACACGCGCCTCGCCAAAGAGTTCAGAATTGATGCGGATTTCTATTTCGGCGGCACGGCTCTTCAGCCTATCCATCTTCTGATGATAGTTCTCGCTGCCTTTCTTCCTGTTTTTTCTTAATTCTCTGATTGCCTTGCGGATTGCCCAAAGCTGAGGGTAATCAGCATGACTCTCGAAACGGCGCTCGTAGGTGAAGCCCAGCATCTTGTCGTTCACGCGGGTCGGGTTTCCGATACGTAGCACGTTGATGCCTCTATCCACCAGTTTTTCTGAAATCCAGTCTACCGCCATATTGCTCTGTGCACACACCAGAACCTGGCTCTCACGCATCAGGGTTTCGTTGATGGCTTCCACCAGGGTTGTTGTCTTTCCGGTTCCCGGAGGTCCGTGAACGATGGCCACATCCTTCGCCCAAAGCACCTCGTTCACAGCCCTTTCCTGGGTAGGATTGAGCCAAGGGAACTTCATCGGTTCGAAGGAGAATCTTCCTGCCTTCTGATGGGAATAGAATAAATCGCGGAGATAAGCCAGACGGTTGTTCTTCGCCTTCATCACGCGGTCTAGGGCCTCGAACATCAGTTTGTAGCTGGTTTCGTCAAAGGATAGCTGTACGCCGATAGAATCGGTTGACTGCTGAAGTTCGAGCAGAGGGGCAGAATCGGGTACGGTAATCACCATTCTGTCGCCATCTACATAACTCACGGTTCCGGTAAAGGAGAAATATTTTATACTTTGAACTTTGAGATTTGAATTTTGAACTTTATGATTAGCGTCTGAAGCGTTTTCTGGCTGCTGAAGGGCTGTGTTGCCCTGGTTCTCATTCTTGCCCATCTTCTTGACCATAAAGAACATGACGGGGCGACCGAACTCAAAATTGTGCTCGATATCCTGGTCAGAGGTTCGGAAAACCTCTATGGCTGTCTGGTTCAGCGAATTATAAAAGCTCTTTCCCACCTGTAGCGGGAACCAGGCATCACCTCGTTTCACCTTCCGCTGCAAGCCCATCTGTTCGGTAAGCTTGCGGAAGGCTTCTTTCTCGGTATAATACTCCAGCTGGAGCAGGGTGCGTTGCTGCAATAATGCCTGAATTGGTGAAATCTGTTCCATAATTGGATGCAAAGTTACACCAATTCAGGCAAAAATAAGAAGATAATAGGATAAATTATCTAAAATTTATTTCATGATGCGTTCTACGTCCTGGATGGTGCGGTTGAACGGACCATTGTGCTCCAGCTTGATGGTGCACATGGCAGCCGCAAACTTGCCAGCCTCGGTAGGAGTGGCACCCTGCAGACGCTTGTAGAGATAACCGGCAGAATAGGTGTCGCCGCATCCGGTAGCATCCACCACCTCGTGAGGCGGATAGGCAGGAATCTCATAGAAGGTATCATCCACATAGACGAGCGAACCCTCGCTGCCCAGCGTGATGATTACCTCGGTAACTCCCCACGAATGTATCAGCTTCGCAGCCTCGCGTGGCTCCTTCAGCCCCGTGATGGTCTCCATCTCCGTCTCGTTCACCTTCAGATAGTAGGTGTTCTTCAGCACTTCCAGCTTATCCTTCCAGTCTATCGGATACACCTTCTCGTCTCTCACCTCGCGCAGATAGCCCTGCACGTCGATGGAAACCCTTCCGCTGCGCGAGAGGAATTCCACTACCTCGGGCGAGAAATCATCGCTCAGCAGGCTTCCCAGGTGATACACCTTCGCCTCCACGTGCTCCAGCTGTCTGATGGTGAATGGATCAGCCTTGGCAAGCACACGCTGCTTGCGCTCGTTCTGGTTTTCTCCGTAGATATTCTCGAAGAAGACGGTATTGCGCGATGGATTGAGGGTTACTTCTATGCCCGCCTGGCGCATCTTTTCTACAGGCTCAGTTTCTGTTGGGTCCATTGCCGTGATGAGCGAAAAGCTCACATCCTTAGGCAGTTGGTTGATGGCGTAGGCGAAGTAGAACGATGTTCCGCCAGCCATGTAAACAGTTCTGTTTGGGGTAACTATCTTATCTTTGGTTACATGCCCTATACAACAAATATCTTTCATCTATTTCTATTTTAAACGGGTGCAAAGGTACAAAAAAACTTTGAGTTAGATTTGGTTTTTTGCTTTAAATTCAGTTTTTATTGCAAATATTTAGAAGAAAAGGGCGTTTTTCTTTTGTGATGTTCTTAATTTAATGTACCTTTGCAGCAGAATTTAGTAAACTGAACATTATCACGAGAAAAGATTGAAACTTATATTATGTGGTTTGATCATTTAATCAACGTGCATTCGGCGGTGCAGGGCATCGTCATTCTTTCATTGATTTGTACCCTAGGTCTTGCCCTGGGCAAGATTCATGTCAAGGGAATCTCCCTCGGCATAGCTTTCGTATTCTTTGTGGGCATCGTGGCGGGCCATCTCGGACTCACCATCGACGAGAACATGCTGGAGTTTGCCGAGAGCTTCGGACTCACCATGTTCGTGTATGTGCTGGGTCTCTATGTGGGTCCCAACTTCTTCGGTTCGATGCGCCACGAGGGCATCTCGCTCAATCTCTGGAGCCTGGCTGTCATCGCCGTGGGCACCGTATTCTCGCTCGCCCTGTGCCTGGTGCTGCCCGTGAGCCTGCCCGATATGGTGGGCATTCTCTGCGGTGCCACCACCAATACTCCGGCTCTGGGTGCTGCCCAGCAGGCGCTGCAGCAGTTGGGATTGCCTAGCGGCGGAGCTGCCCTGGGCTGTGCGGTAACCTATCCTCTGGGCGTTGTGGGTGTCATCCTGGCGATGATGTTCCTGCGCAAGCTCTTCGTAAAGCCTGAGGACCTGGAGATCCGACGTGCCGATGAGGATGACCATACATCCATCGGACAGTACATCATCGTAAACCCGGCTCTCAACGGCAGTACCATCGCCGAAATCTCGATGATGACCCATCGCAAGTTCATCATCTCCCGTGTATGGCGAGGCGAGCAGGTCATCGTTCCGGAGGCTGATACCGTGCTCCATACCAACGATAATGTGCTCGTGGTTACCAATAAGGATGAGGCTTCTGCCATGCAGATTCTCTTCGGAAAGAAGGTGGATAAGGAGTGGAATAATGATAAGGTGGACTGGAATGCCATCGATGCCAAACTGGAGAGTAGAATCATCGTGATGACCCGTCCGGGACTCAACGGCAAGCGACTGGGAAGCCTGCAGATGCGCAATACCTATGGCGTGAATGTGAGCCGAGTGCTGCGTGGTGATATCCGACTGCTGGCTACCGACGACCTCCGCCTGCAGTATGGCGACCGCCTGACGGTGGTGGGCGACCCTACGAGCATCGACCATGTGGAGCAGTTTCTGGGCAATGCCGTGAAGACGCTCAACGAGCCTAACCTGGGTGCCATCTTCCTGGGTATCATCCTGGGACTCGCCGTGGGAACCATTCCGCTGAATATTCCGGGAATGACGGCTCCCGTACGTCTGGGTATTGCCGGTGGTCCTATCGTAATGGGTATTCTGATTGGTGCGCTGGGCCCTAGGGTGCAGTTCATCTCTTATATGACGCGTAGTGCGGGACTGATGCTCCGCGAGCTGGGTCTTGCCCTGTATCTGGGCTGTCTGGGTCTGTCGGCTGGTGGACAGTTCTTCGAGACGGTGGTTCGTCCCGAGGGTTTGATGTGGGTAGGCATCGGTTTCCTCATCACGGTGGTTCCGGTTATCATCGTGGGCTTCATCATCCTGAAGACCAAGAAGTACGATTTCGGCAGCATCTGCGGCATTCTCTGCGGCAGTATGGCGAATCCGATGGCGCTAACCTACGCCAACGAGACCCTGGATGGCGATACGCCTAGCATCAGCTATGCTACGGTTTATCCGCTCGGCATGTTTATCCGAGTCATCATCGCCCAGGTCATCATCATGTTCTTCGTCTGAAGGGCTTAACTTGAAAAACTTGAATAAAAATAGACAGAAAAAAGGCTGATTTCTAAACGAAATCAGCCTTTCTCTTTATAGTTATTTTCTTACCCGTCAGGGGATGTTCGAAGGTAATCTCCTCGGCATGGAGATGCAGTCGGGCAGCCTTCTCGTTGCCGTAGAGCGGATCGCCCAGGATGGGAGCATTCAAACCCTCCTGATGGGCACAATGCACACGCAGCTGGTGGGTTCTGCCCGTCTTGGGATAGAGGGCGATGCGGAGATGGGAGCCGTCGATGCGCTCCAGAATTTCATACTCCGTAATGGCCTCCTTGCCCTGCTCGTGATTCACTATCTGGCGAGGGCGGTTCAGATAATCGGGCTGCAGCGGAAGGGAGATGATTCCCTTTTCAGAAATGTCTTTTCCCGAAATGATGGCAACGTATTTTTTCTGTATCTGATGATTCAGAAACGCCTTCTGCAGGCGATGATAGGCAAATTCGGTCTTGGCAATCAGCAGCACGCCGCTGGTCGCCATGTCCAGCCGGTGAACGATGAGCGGACCTGTAGCTTCAGGATATTTCCGTCTCATCAGCGCATAGACCGACGGTTGGGCTGCGTCTTTCCCTGGAACAGACAGCAAACCTTCGGGCTTATGGATGACCGCAATTTCTCTATCCTCATAAAGTGTTTCCACCTTATCATATATTGATAGGTTGATGGCTTCCGGTTCGAAGGTTGAAGCAGGCAGCATCCAATGCAGTATCGGCTTGCACTTGCCGTTGCAGGCTGGATAGAACTGCAGGTGGTGACGGATTTCCTCCTTCGGGCTTTCTCCCCACCAGAACATAGCCATCTGCAGCGGTTTGTAACCATGCTGGTAGGCATATTGCAGCAGTTTCGGTTCGCAGCACTCGCCGCTCCCGGCTGGCGGCACCATCTTCAGGGCTGCAATCCTGCTCGTAGCTATCGCCGCCTGCGGATACTCCTTCAGGGCTTCATCTCTGAAAATCTCCAGCAGATCCTTGCTTTCTCCCTCCTGGTTCATCATTCTGAACTGCGAGAAAAGCCATTGCTGCAGGGCATCAGAGAGTTGCTTGCGCAACTGCTTCAGTCTCAGAATATTCTCCTGATAATCATCAAATTCCGTTTCCAGGGCTGTCTTTTCCGAGAGCGATTTCTTCAGTCGGCGCAGTTCTGCCTTCATAAACTGGCTTTCCCTGATCATCTCCGCCTCTTCCGCTTCTGATAGGTTTCCAGCCTCTCTGCGGCTGTCACGCTTTGCCTTCGCTTCCTTCATCTTCTCCTGATAGGCGGCGATGGTACGCTTCCGCTCCTCCTGCAGTTGCCGGATCAGGGTTCTGGCTTCCTTCATCCTTTCATCCTTCTCCAGGTGGCTGATGCTCTGGTTGATACGTGAGATTTCCGCCTCGTGGGTCTTGAAGTAGCCGTCGGGCTGCAGGTAGTCGAATACGGCAGGCACGAAGTCCTCCCAGTCGCTTCTTCCGCCAATCTGTCCGCTGTAGGCTGCCAGGTATCCCCATTTCGGAGCCTCGCTATCGGCAGCTGGGTTTCCCCATTTTGGGACATCGGTATCTGTTTTTACATTTTCTACGATGAGCACGCCAAACATTTTGCCGCGCGCAATCTCTTCCTGCCAGTCTTCTCGTCTGGCAAGCATCTCCTGCACTTCCCTGCACGCCTGGATGCAGAGCGGATGCGGTTCGTAATCCAAAGGATTGTTCATCCTTGCAGGAACATTTTCTGAAGTATGATGGAATGGATGGAAAATCATGCTGCAAAGTTACAAAAAAAATGCAGAAGTCTTGGTTTATCCACAGAAAAATCTTACTTTTGCACCATTAAAGGAAAATTTAAGATATGCAAACGAAAAATAACAATATATTCTACCATCTGGTAGCCTTCCTGACGGTGGCGATCTGGGGAACCACCTTCGTTTCCACCAAGGTGCTGATGCTGAACGGGCTTTCTCCTGCTCAGATTTTCACCCTGCGTTTCAGCATCGCCTACGTGCTGATGCTGGCGTTCAATCATCGCCGTCTCTTTGCCGATTCCTGGCAGGATGAGGCTAAGATGGCGCTGCTGGGCATTACGGGCGGTTCGCTCTATTTCTGCAGCGAGAACGAGGCGATGAACTTTACCACCACCACCAATACCTCGCTCATCGTCTGTTCGTGTCCGCTCTTTGCCACCCTGCTGGTTCGTCTGGTCTATAAGGATTCCAACCGCATTCATATCGTCCAGCTGCTGGGTTCTCTTCTGGCATTTGTGGGTATGATCATCGTGGTATTGAACGGCAGGTTTGTGCTTCATCTTTCTCCGGTGGGCGATGCATTGGCGTTTACGGCGTGTATGTGCTGGGCGATTTATTCGCTGCTGATGAAGTCAACCACGGGCGATTACAGCCCTGCATTCATCACCCGCAAGGTGTTTTTCTATGGTGTTCTTACCATCTTGCCTTATTATATCTTCATTCCGGGTTTTCCTCCGCTCGAGGTATTCACCCGTCCTCAGGTATTTGGCAATCTGCTCTTTCTGGGCTGCCTTGCCTCTATGATCTGCTTCCTCACGTGGAACTGGTGCATCTCAAAACTGGGAACGGTGAAGGCAACCAACTGGGTGTATTTCAATCCTATCACCACCATGATATTTGCTTCGTGGGTGCTTGGCGAGCAGATTACCCCCTATTTTCTGGCGGGTGCCGCCTGCATTCTGATAGGAATGTATGTGGCGGATAAGAAAACGAGAGGGGAACAGTAATAGATATAAAAAAGGAGCAGTAATAGATATAAAAAAAGAGGGTGCGTCATTAGTCTATGACGCATCCTCTTCTTTTTTTAGTATTTGTGTTGTTCTACGACATGCAGCTCGTCACGCCCAGAGAGGCGGCGATAGCGGTTAAGATAGATAGTACTATCTGAAATACAGTTTTCCAGGTTTCTTTCTTCATAGGCAGTTTTTTTTAGTGATTAATTCCGTTAGGCGTTCCGGCGGATTTGCAATCCGCCGTTAAAAAACGTCCTAACCTATTTGGGCTTTGCGGATTTGCAATCCGCATCAAGCAAGATTTACAAACTTACGTTGTCGTCGCCGCCGCTGTCAGTTCCGCCGCCAGTGCCCTGGCTGGTGCCACCGCCGCCCTGCGATGTTCCGCCGTTATCCTTGTTGGTCTCCCCGCCAGCACCCTGGCTAGTTCCACCGCCCGGCGTATTTGCAGTTCCGCCGCCATCCTCAGCCCCGGTGGTATAGTCATCGTATGCCACGATCTTGGTGAGCTTCTTCAGCTCGGAGTTGCTCCAGGTCTTCGTGTTTCTCACAATCAGGTGCACGCCCAGCACGCTTGCCGCTGTCACCTTCTCCTTGCTCACCTCGCCACGTGAAGTCATACCGATGGAGAACAATCCGAGGTCGGAGAAACGCACGCTCTTGCCATCCAGAATCAGATGCTTCAGGCAGTCGAGGGTATCCATCAGTACACCATGGATAGTACCACGGCTGTATGGAGAGTTGTGCTCAGAGATGTGGGTAACGAAATCCTCGAAACTCATCTCACGGTCGCTCACGGCAGTAGCATACCAGAGCTTCTTACCTGCGTTCTCACCCGTCTGAGGGGTACGTGTAATCTTACGATACTTACTAGTTCCTTGTCCCATAATCAATCAGTTTTTAAAGGGTTAATAATTAATTTTTAATGGTTACTAATTCAGTTTTTTGTCACTCATCCGATTGGCGCCTTATCTCTGAATGACGGTGCAAAGATACGGCTTTTTTCTGGAACCACCAAATTTCAGGGTGTGATAAGGGCCGATTTTCAGCAGCTTTCAATTTGAAACTGCGTTAATAATCCTAACTCGTAAGATAAAGAAGAGAGAAATATAGAGTTGCTGGCAGAAAAACATAGAAATCCATCCTAAACTACTATTAAATAAACCTTTAAACCATTATGAATCTTCTATCCGTACCCCTCTAAAATCGTACTCAATTACTCAGTTACTCAATTACTCAGTTTTATTCTGCCCGTATGTTTCTTCTTGTATAGATAGTATATTATATATTTCTATATATATAAATATATAATATAAAAAATATACTTTCAATTTGTAACCAAGTTGTAGGTGTGGGGGTCTGAAAAGAAACTGAGTAATTGAGTAACTGAGTAATTGAGTCAAACCGAACCAAATTCCAGCTTCGTGTCTGTATCAACAGATAATCTCCGTGTGGCTTCTTCTGATGTAAATAAAACTCTAAATATGACTCTCAAAATACGCTCAAAGATTTGCATATTCATCTACCGCCATCTGATCTACCGCCATCTGATAAGTAGGTTCACTACCTACTGCTTCTGTGATAACATCCGGCACATATCCACTCGTCGCCTCAATTTAACTGCCATTTAACTGAAAATTCGTTTATTATCGTTAAAGCATTCTAAAACGGGGGGGGGTAATTTGTAGAATCTATATGAATATTATATACTTTTGCAATCAGAAATCAGTCTCCAAGTAATATACAAGGGGATTGGTTGAATATGTTGAGGACCATTTGATAAGTCATAATAGGTTTATATTGGTTTACAACAATGTTTATATTGCTTAATAACAATGTTTTATATTGCTAAACAACAATACAACAGTAAGATTCCGGGTAACCGGATAAATAGTTAATATAGTAAGTGACAAATGAAAAAGATAGCAGTTTTGCTGTTTGTTATTTTGGGAAATAAAACAGTAGGTTACACACAAGATTTCGCCCTGAAGACGAACGGACTCTACTGGGCGACAACCACACTCAATATGGGCGTGGAGAAGGCAATCAGCAACCAGGTAACCCTGGAAGCAGATGTAGCATACAACCCCTGGACATTCAGGGAAGACAAGAAGATGCACCTTCTCTTGGTACAGCCAGAAATGAAATACTGGCTGTGCGAAAAGTACGAAGGACATTTCGTAGGTATCCACCTGCATGGTGCTCAATTCTACGGAGGTTTTGGCAGCAAGCTCTACGATGGCTACTTGGCTGGCGGAGGCGTAACATACGGTTACGACTGGATTCTTTCCCCTCACTGGAACCTGGAGGCAGCCATCGGTGTGGGATACGCCCACCTCTGGTACAAGCAAAGCCCTAACTTGCCCTGCATCAAGTGCCAGGAAAAGAAGAACGATAACTATATCGGTCCTACCAAGGCTGCGCTATCATTAGTCTATATCTTTTAAAAAAAGTGCATCATTTAATCACAAAGAACATTATGGATGATAGAATGAAACTCAAAATAGTATATCTGGCTATTGCAGGTGTAGGCTTGGCTCTTCTGACGACTATGTCTTCATGCAGCAAACAGAGCATAGTAAGTGATAAAAAGATTACATGTACTCCCGACTCCTTTATGCTCCTGCCAGATAGCAGCAATCAGGCTGCACTCAATCTTCAGGTTCATATCCCGAAGCATTATTTCTCGAAGAGAAGCCGTCTCTTCGTAATACCCGTATTGACAGACAGCGACAGCATCGTGGCTAAATACAAGCCTATAGTGCTGGATGCGCCAATCTACAGCAGGAAGATGGAACGTAAATGGGTGCTCGATAGCATTGCTGATCCATACGATTCTATTGCACAGAGAGTTACCAACACAAAAGTAGATTTATCCGTGTTATATAACGACACCATCACCCTGCCTGCCAACTTCCATAAGGGAAGCCTCGTGGCAGTAGCTTCTGCCGACGGATGCGGCGAATGCCGTGCCATCAGCCATACCAAGATAGCCGATGTGTTCCGTCCGGAAATCAAGAAGCAACTGCATCTCAACTGGATGAAGCATACTTTCGAGATCAAGCCGAAGATAAGAAAAGGAAAGGGCGTGGCACGACTTGAGTTTGCTATCAATAAATATGATATCAATCTCAAGATGAGCAACAACCAGGCTGAGCTCGACCACATGTTGAGCGATATAGCTCCAGTGCTCAGCGACAGCCTCGCTACCCTCACTTCTTTGGGCATCTATGGTCTGGCATCAGCCGACGGCCCGCTGAAGTTTAACACCCCACTTTCCCGCAACCGTGCCAACTCAGCCCTGAAGTGGCTGCTTGCGCACATAGAGAATGGCGACAAGGTGAAGAAGATAGCCCGTATCGGTTCACGCCCTGAAGGATGGCAGCCGGTATTGGATGCGATGGTGGCCGCCGGCGATGCCGACAGCACGATGGTGAAGAACATCCTGACCCGATATGCCAACTTCAACGATGATGTGCAGGAGCGCTATATCCGCCGCCTGCCTATCTGGAACAGCATCAAGAAGAAGTATCTGCAGAAGAGCCGTAGCGTGGAATACACCTACACATACATCATCAAGAACTTCACCACCGATGAAGAAATGCTGCAGATGTACGAGCTCCGCCCAGATGCCTTCAGCGAAGATGAGTTCCTGCATGTGGCACAGATTGCAGAGAGCGCAGAAAAGCAGAAGCAGGTATATGAGACGACTTTGAAATATTACCCTATGTCGAAGATTGCTGCCAACAATCTTGCCATCCTACTCGAGAAAGAAGGCAAGGTTGATGTGGCTGAAAAGATATTGAACCGCCAGAAGGTAGAAGAGACTCTGATCAGCCAGAAGGCACTCACAGAATAAATTACAGCGTATGACAAGATTAAAAGTTATCATATATGGTATGGCACTGGCTATGTCATTTACCTCGTGCGTTCGTGAAGATCTGGACCAATGTCCTCCTCTGCGTATCAACATCGAGGTGAAAGACAAGAATTATTTCAATGTCGACCAGACTGCACCCGAAGAGAAACGAGATGAAAAACAGCCTTTTAGATCATTTGTTCCGTCTCTTTTCTATCGTCTGAGCCGACTCAACGACGACGGCACTCAGCAGGTTGTCGTAGAAGAAAAAGGTTTCGAAGTAGAAGGTGACGGATTAACTTATCCTGTAAGCTTCGACCCCGACATGCCTTTCGGAAAATACGTCTTTACGGTATGGGGAGGTATGAAGAAGCGAGGCGAACTCAATCTGGATAAAAACAAGCTGTTGCTGCATCCGGAGCACAGTCAGGGCGATGATGTTTATCAGGTTTGCGATACCCTCGTCTATGATGAAAACCATTATTGCTATACCAGCGAGATGGAGCGCACCAAGGGAAAACTGGTTATATGGACAGAGAATCTTCCTGCCGGGTATCACCTGATGAATACTGAAGTAAGCCAGCTCTATGGAATAGTAAATCCAAGTTTCCTATATTCTGAAGAGACCAGCGTCTTTCATGAATCGGAAATTGAAGCTGGCGCCAAGACCAAGACCTCTATTTTCCTGGCTCCTTCTTTCCAGAAGGAAGAGTCGGTGGTGGATGTCAATTTCTATAAGAATAGTAGCGAAGGTGGAGGCAGCAGTTCTTCTGTGTTGACGCCTGATGACGTGAAGGTAAGCATGGAGCGCAATAAGATTACGGTGCTGAAATATGTGTACGATTCCGACCGCAATCGCTTCACCATCTATATGAAGGTGAACGACAACTGGGAGGAAATTCACGGTATGATATTGGATTGATAATTAATTTATACTCAATTTTTAAATTTATAATTTATGAAAAAAGGTATGTTTTTTGCGCTTGCAGCAAGCAGCTTGCTGTTCAGCGCATGTAGCAGTGACGACGCTGTGGTTAGCACAGAGGGTCAGAACGAGGCAGTACAGCAGATTGTATTGCATGTAGCAAGTAGTGGTGATGGCTTGACAACACGTGCAGGCCGCCCATTGTATTCTTCACAGGCTTTGCAGACTATCCAGAATGTTCGCGTGTTGATTTACAACTCCAAAACAAATGAAATTGTCAAAGACGCAAAGATGGATTGGAAAAAGAGTGCTACGTATGACAATCATGGTCGCGAGCTTACTCTTACTTACAAGGGTGATCAGAGACTGGGTGAAGGTAACTACAAGGTTATGGCTGTAGGTTACAGCGATAACAGTGACTACACCTATGCTTTGGATGTAACAAGTACAGAAGCCCTTACTGGTACTTACAAGGATATTACTGCAACCTTGAAGGCAGGCAAAGTAGCAGAGGAGGTATTCGCAGGTGATGCAGAACTGAATATCAACGCTGATAAGAAAATTACCAACCTTACTAAGGGTGAAGATGATGGCGTAGCAGTAACCTTGCATCGTCAGGTAGCTGGTAGCTTCGGTTATTTCCAGAACATTCCTGCAAGTGTGAATGGCAAAGCAGCCGCAACCCTTCGTCTCGTAGTAAGAGATAAGAATGATGTGTTGACTTTCAACAACTTCAACAGCTCATTCACTGCTAATGGAGCAACTGGCAGCACTATCAAGTATTATGTTAATGGTTCTAAAAGTGCAACAGCACCTACTTCAGATGCACTGTTCAAAGATGGCGCCAATGGTTATGTGCTCTACTCTATCGATTTGACTAAATGGTTCACTGAGGGTGATAAAAACAAGGACGGTCTGCTGAATGCTGAAGATACCTGGCAGCACCCTGATGATGTAAAGACTCAGGTTGTGAAGGGTTCTGTATTCGGAAGCAACTTCGTCATTCCATTTAAGTTAACTAGCGGCAAGAGCACCATGGAGCTTCAGCTCTTGGATAATGCTGGCGATATCATCAATACTTGGACCGTTTCTATCCCAGAAGTAAATTCGAATACGGAAAATGGAAATGTTGCAGACGAAAGCGCTTCAATCTTCAACGTGGTTCGTAACCACATGTACAACTTGGGTGTGAAGACTTCAAATGGTACACCAACTGATCCAGATCCAAGTAAACCAACTCCAGATCCAGATCCAGACAAACCAACTCCAGATCCAGGTAAAGACGAGCCAGAAGACTTGACCAAATCTCAGAACCTCATCTTGAAGGTGAACGACAACTGGGAGGCTATCCACAAGTTGGTGCTGGGTGATTAATCTTACTACGTGCTCATAATATAGGCAGTATTAAGAAAAATATATCCAAGGGATGCACAGTGCCCGCTATAGGCACTCGCATCCCTTACTATCCCAACATCACAATATTTAATTTATCATTCATTTTATACGTAATTCCCATTCAAATCGAATAGGCGAACATTGAAATCGAATAGGCAAACATTGAAATCGAATAGGCGAATATGATGAGAAAATCTATAAAAAACAGTTTAAATATAATCCTCGCTGCCAGTCTCCTAATGAGCTGCAGCGCAAGTAATGATGTGCCTGATACCCTCGCCGACGGCTCGCATGCCGTGAAGTTGGACATGAGAGTGGGCGTAAGCGCAGGTGTTGTTACCGGCTCACGAGAACTTGATACATGGGATGGAGCACAGCAGGTGAATGATATGAGAATCTACGTCTTCAGATGCCCCGAAGACAAGAAGGGCACCCCAGAAGAAGCATATACCTATTGCACCCCTATTGAAACGGAAGCAGCCAAGAAAGGTTACTATTCCGTTGACGCATTCAACAATAGAGAACCCTACTATTCTGCCGAGCACCAGAACATGCCCGAGCAGCATCTATACACCTTCGAACCCTATCTGCAGAACGGCTACTACTACCAGTTTCTAGCCATAGGAAGAGATGATAAATACGCAACGACGAAAGTACTTACAGAACCCAAATTCACTAAAAACGAAACGAAACTGGAGGACGCAAGAATCGCCCTCACCGAGGAGGCAAAAAACAGCGTCAAACTCGGTATCCTCAATACCACAGAGCTGTTTAGCGGCATTCTGCAAGACGAGAAGACACATGAGGAAGCCCCCGTTCTCGTAACGGAAGAGACGAAATACTTCCACCGCACGCTGACCGCCAGCCGTAACGTGGCTGGCCTGATGATTTACGTAGAAAACATCCCGGCACAGGTGGAGTCGAATGCAGCAGGAGACGTGAGCCCCGTTACCTTCAAGCCCACCTCTCTATCCGTTGTAGCCACCGGCATCAGCACCGAAACGCTGATAAGGCAGAAGCAGGCACCAGCAGATGCTGAACCGTTGACTTATCAGACGTTGGGCACCATCGACCTCACCCCCTCAAACGGATGGACCGTAGATGCTACAGAGAACATATTCAAGCGAGCTGAAGACTCCCAGAAAGGATGGAAGGCAAACAGCTACATGATAAGCAACTTCATGATGCCTACACCAGAGGAAAAAATGCAGAAAAGCAAGAACTCGGCCGAGAACGAGACCACCTTCTATCTGCATTACACGGATGGCACGCACCACAGGTACGACAACATCAGGAAGTCTACAACCACTGGCGACAAGTTCAAATTCCCTATCGAGGCAAACCACCTGTATTGCCTGGGAGCCAAGAGCAAGACCGTGAACCAGCCATACGACCTGAAGGAGTATTACGAGCCGGTGATGACCGACGTGAAGGTTGAGATAGAACCAGCCTTCGAAAAAAAACATGAATTTGAAACAGAATAAACGTTACAAACAGCATAAAAACGGAAATAGAATATGCAGAAATCAAGATTTAGCATCTATAAGATAAGCTCCATCAAGATGAACGCCATCAGGATGAACGCCATCAGGACAGGCATGGCGGCAGGTTTTTGCTTCCTCCTCGTACTAGCCGCAGGATGCAGCAGCGATGCCGATCTGCCACCTTATCCAGATGGCAGCAATGGAGATGCAGGCATGAATCAGCCTTCGGAAAACGAAGATGAAATTACGACTGTTCCCATCACCATCACTCTGGGCGGATTAAGCGGCAGCGATGGCAATGCCAAGCAAGATGGCAGAAACACCCGTGTAGCTCCTCCTGGTGCAGGATCCTCTTCCTCGTCGGGCACAATAGGCGAGGACGACGGATATACCGAGACCGACAACGTCGATGCCGTAAGGCTGATAGCTTTTCGACGAAGAGTTCAGAACAATGGAGAAAAAACTGCAACCTATGATGCTGCAGTCAACGATATCCAGGGCTTCGAGTACGACCCTACCAACGACTGGGTGATTAACGGGAAACCCACGTTAGAAGACGGCAAGGAAGACGATTATCTTTCGGGAAAGCTCCACAAGCACTATGTGGTAAAGGGCACCTTCGGCATCAGCAGGGGCTACGAATATCGCATCATTGCCCTCGCTTACAATAGCCAGGAGAAATCGCCCTATCCGCAGTATCAGGCAAACCAAGTGATTACCAATGATATGCTCAATATAAAAAAAGGCACTACATTTCAGGAGTTCAAGGCCACGTTTGCGAGTTACCTGGTTAATGATAAGGACAGAACCGACACCCCCAACAACTGGCTTGAGTATCTAAAAAAAATAGTTCTCAATAATGTAAATTGCTTGAGCCGCCGGCTCATCACGGTGCCGCAGCTCTTCTATGGCACCCTCTACCAGAAGGGAGATGCCACCCAAAATCCAATCATCTCTTCTGCTGATTACCAGAAGGAAAATCTGGGAAACAACACCCCTACGCCGCTTGTAGGAACACTCTATAGAGGCATGGCAGAAGTGGAGGTTCATATCACTCATGCCGCCCATTACAGCATTACAGCGCAGACGCAATGGTATTGCCTACTTGCCGACACCGTGCTTACCCAGATGCCTCTTACCAGCTACGACGGTTTTAAGCAGGGCAGTGTACCTATCAAAAAGTATTCAGAAAAGGGAGGCTCCTATACCGCCATTGCCTATGCCCCCTTCCCAGGTGAAGGCAAGGAAGTGGTGCTCAAGGCATTTGTGCTGCCAGGCAAGACCCATCTTGCCGTGCGAATAGGCCTCAAAGCCTATCCTCATGCCCACAACTATCAGATAAAGGCAAAGGATATGATGTCTTCTGAAGCAGCCACGGGCGTTATCGTGGTAGATGGAGTAAGCAACCTCTTCTATCTGAGACGAAACCATAAATATGTCTTCACATACGATGAGCAAAAGACACTTACAGACTCCAGACATTTGCTCGAATAAGATCAAGAGAATTATCAAGACGTTATGCTATGTTTTAAAATCAAACAGACAATGAAACTGCATTTTATATACAAAACTTTCATATCATTTTTGTTGGCATTCCTGATGGTTGTGCCCGCCTCTATCCAGGCGGCACAACCTCAGGATGACAACACCAGTCCCTATTTCGAGAGTGCTGCCGTTAGAGACTCGTTCAAGAACTGCAAGAAACCCATCTGGACCAACAACTGGGATGATCTGCCTGCCGACAAGCACCAAGACCATTTTGTGGAGTTCAACAATGACCCCAAATATTACAACATGACATTCCGTGAACTGCGCAACCGCCGTGCCCTTACGGGCGAATCGTGCACCATTAACAAATTGATTGGTGTGGTAGGCGTAGGCAGCTGGGCAAAGGATATGGGCGCCCTTACCGACGATTCACTCGACAACTATGCACAGGTGAACTCCGTGGTACGAGCAGGGGTAACCGTAGACCCGATAGTAAGTGTAAAAGATATGGATAATTACTATTCCAAGGGAACGGTGGCAGGCTTTACCATCGTGGCTGGTTCGGGTAGCAGCGTGCTGAGCCTCGATGTAATCAAGGCATTCTCCATCGGATTCTATCGCGACGGCAAACTGAAGGGTGTGAAGGCGGTAAGGGAAGGACAGAATGGTTCGGGAGTAACGCTGAAGCTGCTCCAGATACCGGGTTCCGACAACATCTGCGCCATGCTGACGGCAGAAAGCGACTGGCTCTTCGATGAAATCTCTCTCGACTGCTCGGGCGGCATTCAGGCAGAAGTGGCGAATATTCTGAAAATCAAATATGCCTTCGTGGGCGAATCTACGGAGTTTACCATCACCGATGGAGGCATCAAAAAATACAACGAATATTTCAAAGACGACAAGCAGGTAGCGCTCAAAGAGATGAAAGGCTGGCGCCCTATTATCCTCGGCATCCCCCTGCCTTTCCTGGACAAAGATATAAAGAAGATGACAGATGATGATCTGGACAATTTCGCCACCATCGTCCCTCTTCTTGACATAGGTTACCAGGGCGGAGCCAAGTTTATGATGCAGAACAACAAGAACCCGCAAGGCGAAGCATTCGAGGCTGGCATGGAGGCTGGCTTCAAATACAAGATGGATGCCCTGCTGAGCCTCAATGCAGGAACATGGGTCAACGTGCTGCTCTTCGACCACAAGGGAAACAAGGTGCAGGAAGAAACGATTTCTGCCCAGGTGCTCCACCTCTCGCTGGTGCAAATTGGCGACGGAACGGTGAGCATCAAGGCAAAGGTGCCGTTTTCAGGATGCGAAATCAGATTCCTTACGGTTCTCGGAGTTGATGCAGGCGCCATTGGCATCCACTATGGATTCGTAAGAATGGCTCCAGATGTATCCCACCGGTGCCCCATCAATCCTACCATCAGCAGCAATGTCTGCCAATCGCAGACTTCGTTCAACCTTCGCTCCAACCCCAAGGTGAGCGTAACATGGAAGCTGGTGAATGCATGGGATTTGAAAAATAACGATATTCTTGCCACCACACCTGTAAAGGTTACCTCTGATGGTCAAGTTACCAATCTGGAACCTGGTAAATATACCTTCAGGGCCACGGCTCAGGACGGATGTTATGATGAAACCACCATTACCGTAGGTGGTTTTAATGATGGAAATACAACTTGCGGCAAACCACTTGTCAACAAACTGGGTGAAGATTTCTACGAGGTATCGCCTAAGATTCACGAAACATCCGGCTCGCTGCTTTCTGTCTCTGAACTCAAGGATAGAGACAATATTATCAAAGGTGAATATGATAAATATGCCGAATATATAGGTGGCTTGAGTCTTGCCGATAACCTCTGCATCATCGGAATTCACCGCAAGGATGGTCAACTGATATACGATGCTACCGACCGACACGAAGGTGAATCAGAGCCGGATGCCGTCAAGAGAGCTCAACCTAAGCGCATTGGTTTTGTGGTAGAGGCTGATGCTACAGTAATCAATTTGCATGCCCTGCAATTCCTGCAGATACGCTGCTATAACCAAGGCAAGGAAGTATATCGCCATCTGATAGATGAGAACAATGCGATTAGTGCAGATATTGCAGGTTCAGACAAGCTGCAAAAGATAAGATATTCTATCGAAGTTCCAGCCTACGACAGCAAAGGCAAACAGATTCAGATGGATGAGTTCCAACTCTGGAATTCGGGTGTACTCAATCTGGGCGGTTCTAAACTCCGTATCTACTATGCCTTTATCGAGGAGGCTTCCGACGACTGTTCTTCGCCACTTGCATGTAGCAGTATGGTGATGTCGCATAATCATTCACATACTACCATCAATGCTAATGAAACCAAATTTGGCGGAGCGGTGAGTGTGGCTACTGTAGATGATAACTTAGGTTATCTGGTGGATGATGACTTGAATACCTATATGGCGGTTGCCAATACGGTAAGTCTGGGAGTTGGTCAAACATTCGCCGTAAAGATGGGTAGAACACTCGACTATCATCATCAGTTGGGAATTGTCATTGACAACAAGACTTTCCTGGCAGCCGTAGATGTAGGAGACTGGCTAACGGTAGAAACCTTCAAAGACGGTAATTCTACGGGAGATAAATTTACCGACTGGAAGGTGATTTCCGCTAATGTAGCGGGTTATGGCGATAAGAATATCCTCTTCTTTCAGCCAAAGAAAGCGTATGACGAGGTGCGATTAACTTTAGCCAAAATTGTAGGCGCATTGGATGTGCAGAAATTCTACGGACTCGTGACACGTGGTGATATTGATAATGATGGTATTCCTGACTGTAAGGACGACAAGTCGTGCGTAGATGGTGTAGACGATATCGCTGTCAACAATGTATGCGTAGGAGATAAGATTGTCGTAACTGCTACCGGATTAACCGGAGTAGATTATCATCTTTACTTCGGTGATAAGAATGCGGGAGATAATGGCATCGTGTCTCTGCATTCTACATCAGACACCAAGAACAATATCCAATATACCTACACCACCAAGGAGCCGGGCGAATATCAGCTCACCTTCTTCGATGGCAGCTGGACGCCACTCTCTTCTGTTGTATATCAGGTTCATCCATTACAGACCCGATGGCTTCCGAGTGCATCTACCAATGAATGGAACAAGTGGGACAACTGGAGCGACGGTTCGCCTTACTGCTGCACCAACGCCATCATCTCGTCGGATGCCGATAACTTCCCAGTGCTGGGCACGCCAGAGAAGCCAGCCGACTACTGCTGCAAGGACATCTTCTTCGAACCCCGTTCGGCAGTGGATAACGTGCCATCGCTCAACTATCGCAAGGCATGGGTAGAACTGGAGCAGAAGCCGAACCATTACTATCTGCTGAGTGCACCGCTCAAGCAGATGTACACGGGCGATATGTTCATGCCTGCCGACACCACGAAGGCGAAATACTTCGAGGAACTGAACGAAGAAAACTGGAAGGAACAGCGCTTCAATCCGAGCATCTACCAGCGCCTCTGGGCGGCTGCGCATCCGGGTAAGATTTATTCGCTAAACAGCAAGGGAAATCCGGTTTTGACGGATGAAACGCTCGCTGTGAACGAGGCCACCTGGTCGCACAACTTCAATGCCGTGGCGAAGGAGTACGGCATGGGTGAAGGCTTCTCTATGTGGATAGACAACGGCAATCTGCCGGCTACCAATAAGTTCAGTATCCGCCTGCCTAAGACGCATAAAGAATATAGTTACTTCGTGGATTACGATCAGGAGAAAGTGGCTAGTGAAACAGTGACGAAAGATGCAGATAAGATAAACCGCTTCATCTACGAACCGGATTCTCCGAAGGAGGGCGACTTGACGATGGAATATAAGTATCTGTCGGAAGGCAAGGAAGTGACGGAGAACCGCACGGTGTTCGTGGGGCAGAGCGAGTATCATATTACGCTGAAATCGGATATTCCTACGCAGACCTTCTTGCTGGGCAACCCATTCATGAGCCGACTGAATATCCAGAAGTTCCTGGAGGCGAATGAGGACGTGAGCAGTGTGAAGGTGGAAGTAGAGAATGAATCAGGAGGCATGGAAGAGCAAACTGTAAGCAAGGTAGCTTCTACGGGCAACGCCACCACCATCGCCCCCATGCAGGCATTCTATGTTACCACAAATGATGAGCCGAGTACGCAAATCCCCCTGCTGCTCACCCCAGAAATGATAGGTGGAAGCAAGAAGGCTACTGAGGAAAGTAAACCTGCTGAAGCCAAGGGACTGAAAGTGTGTGTGGAAAGCCTGAAGACGCGAAGCAAATCAGCAGCTATGCTGGTGATGGAGAATTCAGAAACTGCTTATGATGTTTCTGATGGTTCTTCTTTCAAGAACTCTGTATTGGTTCCAACTCTTCTGGATAGTGAAGTGAAGTCACCTTTGAAGGTATTTGGTATTCAGCAGAGTCAGGCTTACGATATCCTTCCGATGACTGGCGCTACATCTTTAGGAATCTATCTGTCGCAAAAGGATAGCATCCGTATCGAGGTAAAACCTATTCAGGGTGTTGATATGAGCGGATATGTTCTCCATGATATGCTTTCGGGTGCCGATTATTCACTCGATTCTCCTCTCATTATTGCGGATGCCGAGACCTCGTTAGGCAGATTTGTTATCAGAAGCCGTTATGGAAGTACAGATGTGTCATCTGTCGATACTGATCAGCGCATCAGTATTGTTCAGGAAGGTTCTTCTGTCCTCGTGCAATCTGCCAGCGGTCTGCTCAAGAGTGTTAAGGTCATAGACCTGAATGGCAGAATCATCAGCAGGGTACAGGGAAATGGTTCAAGGTGTTTAAAGGCGAGCATAGCCACAGGCATTCAAATCATACACATAGAATTGACAGATGGTAGCAGTAAGGACTATAAGATGATTTTTTAAGTAAGGCTGTACAGTGGTACAGCTAATTACATCTTTTACTTATAATTATCCCTGCCAGCTTGTGAAAGCCGGCAGGGCTTTTATAATAGTCTTTCCCGAAAGAGCAACAACATAACAATAAGGAACGCAAGCCCCGCCTAGCAGAGTAAAACGCTCTCGCTAGGCGGGGCTTTTGCATATACTTAAAAACCGTAATAATATGAAAGAAGAAGAACAAAAACCAAAAAGCAACCAGTGGGCTCCTGATGATGAGGGAGCCAAGAACTTTGTAAACCAGCCAGGCTATCAAAAAGAAGCCATGGGTATGGTTAACCTGATCGTTGATGTAATGAATGATACCCATGAATACAAAGAGGCGATGTTCTGCAAACATTTACTGATGGAATGCAGTCGCAAGCATCATCTTGATTTAGAAGAGCAGATAGAACGTGTGGTGGCACATGCTCAGGACATAGATGAGTTTGGTAAGTATATGAAAGCCAAGAAAGGCGAATTGAACCCCAAGCGTATATCTGAGCAGGAGTTTGCTTATGCCATCGACCAGCTGATGGAGTCTGTAGATGAATCTGGCAAGTACATATTCAAGATTCAGCGCCACTGGATTGCCGTGTTCAGAGTAGCCGTAGATTTGCATTTAATAGGAGAGAATGACTACAAGGGTTTCTGTAACTGGATAGATACGATTCACCCTGGAGCATTCAGAGTGAAGCTGACGCAGGGTGATCTGAAGCAGATCAGCAACTCGGATTGTTATATGAAACCATTCGATAAATGGGGATATGCTCCGATGGGAAACGTGAAGAAAGAACCTTATATTGCGATGACCCATGTGGTGGTTTGCTTCAGAAATCTGTTGGGAATCGACGAAAAAATTGCTTGAAAACGTCTCAGAAATAACCCTCGTTATAACTTTATAACCCTCGAAATAACCGCAGGGTTATTTGCTTGGTCAGTATCAGATTTCGCCGTACCTTTGCCTCGCAATCAGATGATAAAGTCTGGTTGCGGGGCTTTTCTGTATATGGAAAACCGGTACCATTTCCTGGTACGGAATTTAGCGGATGGTCGCAGCCCCAACGTGATAATACATATATGAATATGGATAAGAACAATGTGAAACCGTATGTTTTCAAGCATCCGGAGTATGAATGGAGAGTATTTCTAATTAACAACATATCTTTCTAAAACTTCAATATATATGAGCAAGAAAAGTTTTTCAGCAGCCGCAGAGGCTGCTGTACAGGCGCTTTTGAACGCCCAGAAGGTAGATGCCAGTATCATTACTGACGAGTGTGGTAACGTAGCTATCCGCAAGGCTCCCTGGAACGATGCGGAGACCATCTGCGAGGTGCCCAAGGTGATTCCGGGCAGAATGATCTGCAGCGGTGGCGAATGCGGCGACAAGCTCGACTTCAAGCCTTACGCACAGTCGGGCGGGAAGCTATATACGGAGATTATCCATACCTCGCATGGTGCCCTCCGTACCTCGATGCAGCGTGTGTTCGTCTCCTTCTCTTTCCCGAAGGAAATGCACAAGTCGGATATTCTGAAATATCTCTACAAAGAGATGATGGAGATGAAGGGCAAGGCTAAACATTTCAAGGAGGATATAGCATGGGAACAGTACAAGTAATGGCTCTGAATCCGGCACGCAAGGGCAATATGGGAAGATTGAATTCTTCCCAGCCCCTGTATGTCTATGACACCCTGATAGCACAGCCGTGGCTGAAGGGTGTGATTGCGCAGATACGTGGGGAGAAGGCGATTCCCGGCGTAGATGCTGGTGATGAAAAGGCGGTGAAGAAGGCACGCGAGGGGCTGAAAAGACAGCTGCCTATCCGTGCGATTCATTATTACAGATTCAGGAATAATCACCGTTCTGGTGAGGATGCGGACCCAGAGAGCTTTCTCTTTCAGACTACCATCGATGTGGATGATGTGGATTATGTGGATGCTGCATTGGAGAAGGCTCGTGAGCTGAACTGCAGCAACACGATTTGGAAGGGGAAACTGCTGCATCTGGAGTATTCGGCTAGAAAAAAGCTGCATATCGATATCAGAATGCCGATGGGTATGACGATAGAGGAGACGCAGAAGGCGTATTGCGAGGCGGCTGGGATTCCCTACGACAAGAGCTGCATCACGCCGGAGAGAATCATCTTTATCACGGATAAGGACTCCGAGATTTACCGCTCGAAGGAGTGGTATGGGGTTCTGCCGGATGAGGAGATCAAGGCTCGCAGAGAGGCTTTCTTGAAGCGTGGCTTAACGATTGATGGTAAGGGGACGGCTCGCTATAGCTTGCTTGCCGGGGATTGCAAATCCCCGGAACGCCTGGCGGGGGACTTTCAGGTATTTCAAATTCAAAATACAGATTCAAATGTTCAAGACAATCGATTTCAGGGCACTGACAGCCATTCTGCTGTTTCTTCTGGCGCTGCTATTCAGCCTGCCCAACCTGGTAATAGCCATCGTGCTGATGATGATTATATCAGCCATACTGGAGGTTCTCAGAATGCTGATGCCAAGAATCTGATAGCCTTCGACCTCTTTCAGGAATCCGCAGGACTGAAGGGGATGAATATCGATACCATCGGGTCCAGGCATTCCTCTCTGCTCGCTATTATGAGCGCTGGCGCTTCTCGTGTGATGAGTGAGGAGGAACTGATGAAGGTGGTGGCGAAGAGAATGCCGAGCTATTATCAGGAGAATGACTGCCATCAGCTGATTCACGATTTCTATGCGAAATATGGGGACAGCTCCAAGCCGTTTTCGAGAGACGTGATTCGCGTGAACGCTTTGGCGGAGCAGGCGGCTAAGAGCTTGCTTGCCGGGGATTGCAAATCCCCGGGACACCTGGCGGGGGACTTTCTTGCTGGACAATATGGTTATAGCTCGCTTGCCGGGGATTGCAAATCCCCGGAACGCCTGGCGGGGGACTTTATGGGGCAAATACCTAATTGCAAATCCCCGGAACGCCTGGCGGGTTCAAATCTCAAAGTTCAAAGTTCCGAAGACGAGGATTATCCTGCTCCTCCTCCGATGCCGAAGAAGCTGCCGAAGCTGGTGGAGCTGCTGATATCCAAGACTCCGGAAATCTATCAGCCGGCTGTGGCGCACGCCATTTTTCCTTCGCTCGCTACCCATCTCTGGAGAACCAGATTCAGATATATCGACAACGTGGAGCACGAAGCTACCCTGATGACCTGTCTGCTTGCAGGCACAGGTGCTGGTAAAAGTTGTGTACAGAAACCTATCGATTTCATCATGGAGGATATCCGTAAAAGAGATGCCGAAAACCTGAAGCGTGAGAAGGAATGGAAGGATGAAATGATGCGTAAGGGTGCCAACAAGGATAAGCGCAAACGCCCTGAGAATCTGATTATCCAGGAGATTGATGCCGATATGACCAACCCAGCCTTCGTGATGCGTACCGCTGAAGCCAAGGAACATTTCCTTTATACTTCGCTGAACGAAATCGACCAGTTTGATGCACTCAAAGGTAGCGGTTTTCAGCAGTTCCGCATCATGTGTCTCGCCTTCGACCCAGGTAACTTATATGGACAAACGCGAGTCGGAACACAAAGTGTCACCGAGCGTGTCACCATCCGTTTCAATTGGAATGCTTCTACCACCATCCATAAAGGCATCAGGTATTTCAAGCGTGTGCTGACCGATGGTCCGGTTTCCCGAATCAACTTCTGCACCATCCCCGAAAGAGACATCGGCGAGGATATTCCCGTCTATGGAACCTATGATGAGGATTTCAGAAATTCTCTGAAACCTTACATCGATAATCTCTGTATGGCTTCGGGGCTGGTGGAATGCAAGGAGGCATTTCATCTTGCCGAGGTGCTGAAGGATGAGAATGCGGAATTCTCCCGTCTGTCGCAGGACAGAGTCTATGAGAATCTGAGCTTCCGTGCCAACGTAATCGGCTATCTGAAGGCATGTGTGCTCTATGTGGCGAACGGTTACCAGTGGGAGCCTGAGATTGAGGATTTCATCCGCTGGAGCGAGCGTTACGACCTCTACTGCAAGATGCGTTTCTTCGGTGATGCCATCAAGAAGGCGGAGCTGGAGTGTGATCAGGAGAGCAAGAGAGGTCCGGCAAGTATCCTGGGATTCCTGCCAGAGGAGTTCAACTATCAGCAGGTGGAAGCCTTGAGAGTTGAGCATAAGATGAGTGCGAAGGGCACGATGAAGATGTTGAATAACTGGCTCTTCCGTGGCTACATCAAGGTGAAGGAGAAAGACTCAAATACTCAGTTACTCAAATACTCAGTTTTTATCAAGACCCATTCCAAGAGTGGGGATTGAATCGCATCAGGAAATTTTTTTTGAAAATAATGAACGAAAAAAATCTATTGTATATGGAAATAGTTTTAGAGCGTATAGCAAAGAAGAATACTTATACCATCGGCCGACTGTATCTGTTGGCTGATGGTGATGTGAAACGCAAGGCGCTGTCGGGCAAGAATGCTGGCGACAAGCGCAGCTTCGAGCATCGTTTCGACTTGAAGAAGTTGTCTGATGACAGCTACTTCTGTGACACCATGGAGCCTACGTGGCGCAACCTGAAGGGGATAGCGCTGAAGCCCGGGGAAGTGAATGCCCGGTTCAGTAGAGAGAGCGGCAAGGTGGCAAGAAAGATTCCGGGCCATACCGCCATCCCCGAGGGCTCGTATCGTGTGCTCATCACCAAGTCGCCCCGTTTCAAGGAGTGGCTCCCGTATGTGCAGGGTGTTCCCGGTTTCGAGGGCATCCGCATCCATGCCGGCAACTATCCCGACGATACCCAGGGCTGCATCCTGGTGGGCGAGAACAAGGTGAAGGGTATGGTGGTGAACTCCCGTATCTGGCTCCATCGTCTGATGAAGCGCATTCAGGAGGCGGAGAATCAGGGAGAAGGTATTTGGATTACCATCATCTAAAAAATGCAGTGCGCTGCAAAAAAATGCCTAAAACTAGGAAAATTTGCAGTGCGCTGCAAAAAAATATCTAAAATTAGGAGAATTTGCAGTGCGCTGCATTTTCTATTTCAATCCTCATCCCTTCCGGGTTAAACCGGATGCAGTCGCGATCGATGAATCTCGAGAGGGAACCATCGGCGGCAAGCGATTTCGGAGTGCCGACGGAGAGACGGTTCTGCTCCATCAGCCAGAGACTGTCGGAGAGCTGCAGCGCCAGCTCTACATCGTGAGTGGAGAGCAGGATTGCCTTGTGCTGCTCGTGTGCCAGGCGGCGGAGCATCTGAAGGGTTTCTATCTTGCTGGGGAAATCGAGGAAGGCGGTAGGCTCGTCGAGGATGATGATGCGGGTCTGCTGGGCAAGCGCTTTGGCTATCATCGTCTTCTGGCGCTCGCCATCGCTCAGTTCGGAGATGTTGCGCTGGGCAAGGTGGGGGATGCCGACCTGCTGGATGGCTTCATCTACTATCTGCTGATCTGCCGGAGTCAGGGTGCCCCAGAAATTGGTGTAGGGAGACCTGCCGATGCCTACAATCTCCTTGACAGACAGCTGGGGAACATCGATACGGGAGGTGAGAACCACGCCGATCTGACGGGCTAGCTGCTGCGCCGGATAAGCGGAAAGAGGCTGATCCTGAAGAAGGATTTCGCCATCCAGGGCTGGCTGGAAACCGCAAAGGGTTCTGAGCAGGGTGGATTTGCCCACTCCGTTGGCGCCGATGAGGCAGGTGAGCTCGCCCGGATGCAGGGAGGCAGAAACAGCAGAGGCTATCACCCGGAGCTGATGCTTCGGACGATAGCCAATGCTTAGATTCTTGAATGTAATGCAGGATTCCATCAAAAATTTGTTTTTCCTTGTTGTTTTCGGACCTGTGATTCCTGGAATGCAGGAATTACTTGGCAGCCAAAACCTCAACCTCTACGAGTGCGCCCTTAGGCAACTTCTCTACGGCTACGGCTGAACGGGCTGGATATGGCTGGCTGAAGAACTCGGCATAAACCTCGTTCATGGCTGCGAAATCGTCCATGCTGTTCAGATAAACTGTAGTCTTAACCACATGAGAAAGGTCGGTACCTGCTGCCTTCAGGATGTTCTGGGCGTTGGTGAGGCTCTGGCGAGTCTGCTCCTTGATGCCACCCTCTACGAAATTGCCTGTTGCAGGGTCGATAGGAATCTGACCTGATGCAAATACGAAACCATTTACTTCGATAGCCTGGCTATATGGACCGATAGCTGCAGGCGCATTGTCTGTGTGAATTGCGTTCATAATAATTGATGTTTTATAATTAATAACTTATATTCTATTCACTATATTCTTTCAGAAAATGTTCTCTCAGAAGAAATCTATATGATCCAGAGATGGAAGCCCTTCTGCTCCAGGGCACTCTTGATTTCCTTGACGTGTTCCTCGTCGCGGGTCTCCATGGTGACACGGAGCACGCAGGCATTCACCTTGTTGCGGTTGGCAGAACGGTCGTGATGAACTCCCGTGATGTTGCCGCCCAGGCTTGCGATGACGGAGGCTACCTCTACCAGCTCGCCCGGCTTGTCGTCCAGCTCCATCTCGATGGTGCAGAGACGTCCACTCTTTACCAATCCACGGTTGATGACACGATTGAGGATGGTTACGTCGATGTTACCGCCGCTTACCACGCAGATGGTCTTCTTGCCCTTCACCGGTACCTTGTTGTACATCACGGCAGCCACACTGGCTGCTCCGGCACCTTCTGCCACCATCTTCTCGCTCTCGAGGAGCTTCAGGATGGCTGCGCAGATCTCGTCCTCGCTTACGGTGACGATTTCATCCACATAGTTGGAGCAGGTTTCGAAGGTAATCTTTCCCGGTTCCTTCACGGCGATGCCGTCGGCTACGGTTGCCACAGATGGCAGCTTCTCCTGCTTGTGGTCGTGGAGGCTCTGAACCATGCTGGCTGCTCCCTCTGCCTGGACTCCATAGACCTTGACGTTGGGGTTGAGCGACTTGATGGCGAAAGCGACTCCCGAAATCAGTCCGCCGCCACCTACCGGTACTACCACAGCTTCCACATCAGGCAGCTGGTCGAGGATTTCCAATCCGATGGTTCCCTGTCCGGCAATCACCTTCTCGTCATCGAAAGGATGCACGAAGGTATAGCCGTGCTCATCCTTCAGCTGCAACGCCTTCTGGTAAGCGTCATCATAGACGCCCGGAACCAGGCAGACCTCTGCACCCAGACGCTTGGTAGCCTCTACCTTGGAGATAGGGGCACCCTCGGGCAGACAGATGAGGCTCTTCACTCCCATGGCGGTAGCGCCGAGAGCCACACCCTGTGCGTGGTTGCCTGCCGAACAGGCAATCACACCCTTCTCCTTCTCTTCCTGAGAGAGTTGGGAAATCTTATAGTATGCACCTCGAATCTTGAACGACCCCGTCTTCTGGAGGCATTCCGGTTTCAGATAAACATCACTATCTGGGTTGATTCTCGGTGTGTGAACCAGCTCAGTTTTTCTAATCACGTGGCTCAGCACGAAGCGGGCCTTGTAGAAATCGTCAAGTTGTAACATAATCGTTGATATGCTTTAATTCTGTTATCCGTCAGGATGATAGTTCCTGAATGATTTTTGACTGCAAAGGTACTCTAAAAGGAAGAAAACACAAAATATTTCAATTTAATTTTTGTTATTCCCCTCAAGTTTCCTTAGTGGTTGGAGTAAGTATGTGGGGGCGATGGCCTGCTACATGCCGAAGTGCTCCAGTGCCGCAGCTACGCCGTCTTCCTCATTCGAGAGGGTGATGTAGTCGGCATCGGCTCTTACTTCCGGGGCGGCATTTGCCATGGCTACTCCCATGCCGGCAAGCTTGAGCATGCTCAGGTCGTTGTAGCCGTCGCCGAAGGCTATCATATCGGCAGGGGTGAGATTGATCTTCGCGAGGAGTCTTCTCAGCGACTGCGCCTTGTCGATTCCCTTAGGCACCAGCTCGAGGAAGAATGGGGCTGAGCGGAAGACATCCATCTTATCGCCCACCATATCCAGCAGTTCCTGTTCAGCCTTGAGCATATCCGAAGGGTCGCCCGTCATGAGGAGCTTGGTAGGATGAGGCTCCAGGGCTTCGAGCAGATTCTCTACCTTGCGGATGTTCATCTTGTTGATGCGCGATTCTTCCTTCACATACTGATCGTCTGGCATTTCGGTGATGATTTCGTTGACGGCATAGCCCAGCAGGGCATGGTTCTTCTCTCGCGCGTACTTATATAATACAGGGATTACCTCATCTGGCAGAAACTGGGTGAAGAGTTTCTCGCCGGTCTGGGCGTTCACGATGTTGCCACCATTATAGGAGAGGATGTAGCCCCCTCGCTTCTGCAGTTCCAGGCATTCTGCCACCGGCTCGATGCCGTAGGTAGGGCGACCGGATGCAAGGATGATGACGGCTCCCTGGCTGGCAGCCTGGAGCAGCGCTTCGCGGGTTTTCGGGGTAACCACCTTCTCGTGGTTGGTCAGGGTGCCATCCAGGTCAAGTGCGATGGCACGGTAAGGAATCTGTTTTGCTTTTTCCATTATTCTATGTGATTCTTTGTTTTTTATGCGTGCAAAGATACAATAATATTCTGAAAAATGGGAAGTAAAGTGTATTTTTGCTAATTTTGTTCCCAAAAAGGTGGTCATTTGAACGAAATGACTCTGTTTTTATCAGTGCTAAATGGTTTTTGAACGATAAGCACCTATCTTTTGTTGTTTGATATACACTATATTCGAAAATTATTGTTATCTTTGCACCGCAAATCATATAACAATAATAAATTTTAAACCTATCAATATGAAGAGATTAATTTCTGCAGTATTGCTTTCTGCAGCCGTGGCAATGCCAACAATGGCGCAGAAGCAGAAGACATTGGGCAATGGTTATCCATTCACTCAAGTACCATTCACCAGTGTGAAGATTTCACAGAACACCTTCTGGGGTGCCCGACTGAAGGCTGCCCGAGAGGTAACCGTGCCATTGGCTTTCAGCAAGTGCGAGAGCGAGCACCGTTACAAGAACTTCGAGATGGCTGCTTATACCTTGCAGCATCCTAACCACCCGGGCTTGAACACCAAGGAGTGGGATGTGAGCAAGTTCATGGGATTCTCTTTCGATGATACCGATGTTTATAAGACCATCGAAGGTGCCAGCTACATCCTCCAGACTTATCCGAACAAGAAGTTGAAGGCTTACATCGACAGTGTGCTCAATGTAGTAGCTGCTGCTCAGGAGCCAGATGGCTATCTCTATACTGCCCGTACCATCAACCCAAAGCATCCACACGGATGGTCGGGAAATAAGCGTTGGGTCAAGGACGAGGATGCGAGCCATGAGCTTTACAACCTCGGTCACATGGTAGATGCAGCCTGTGCTCACTATCAGGCTACGGGTAGCACCAAGTTCCTGAACATCGCCAAGCGCTATGCTGATTGCGTGGTAAAGGAGGTGGGACCTAATCCAGGTCAGGCTACCATCGTTCCGGGACACCAGATTGCAGAGATGGCTTTGGCTCGTCTCTATACCTTGACCGGTGAGAAGAAGTATCTGGATGAGGCTAAGTATCTGCTCGACTATCGTGGCAAGACTCATATCCGCAACCCATATTCTCAGAGCCAGGCTCCTATACTGGAGCAGAAAGAGGCGGTAGGTCATGCGGTGCGTGCCGGCTATATGTATGCCGGTATTGCCGATGTGGCTGCCCTGACCAAGGATTCTGCCTATATGAAGGTCATCGACCGTATTTTCGAGAACATCGTTGGCAAAAAGTATTACCTTACAGGTGGTGTAGGTGCCCGTCATGCAGGTGAAGCTTTCGGCGAGAACTATGAGTTGCCAAACATGACTGCCTATAATGAAACCTGTGCAGCCATCTCTATGGTTTATCTCTTCGAGCGCATGTTCCTCCTTCACGGCGAGAGCAAGTATATCGACTGCATGGAGCGTACCTTATATAATGGTGTAATATCGGGTATGAGCATGGATGGCGGCAGATTCTTCTATCCAAACCCATTGTCTAGCGATGGCAAGTATAAGTTTAATGCCGATGGCAACACCACCCGCCAGCCTTGGTTCGGATGTGCCTGCTGCCCAAGTAACTTGTGCCGCTTCATCCCTTCTGTTCCAGGTTATCTCTATGGCGTGAAGGATAACAATATCTACGTTAATCTCTTTGCCGGCAATACATCTACCATCAAGGTGAATGGCAAGGATGTGGTTCTGGAGGAGACTACCGAGTATCCTTGGAACGGCGATATCAAGATTGCTGTGAAGAAGAGCGGTGTAAAGAATGCCAACCTCCTGGTCCGTATTCCTGGATGGGTTCGCAATCAGGTAGTGCCTAGCGATCTTTACAAGTATAGCGATGCAGAGAAGCCTGCTTACACAGTAACCGTAAACGGCAAGGCTGTAGAGGCTGATCTTGATGCCAACAAGGGTTATCTCCCTGTCAAGAACATCAAGAAGGGCGATGTCATCCGCATCCACTTCGATATGCCTGTACGTACAGTAGTTGCTAATGGCAAGGTAGCAGATGATAAGGGTAAGGTTGCCGTAGAGCGTGGACCATTGGTATATTGCGCTGAGGCTGTGGATAATCAGAACGAGCCAGTGCTCCGTGCCGTTATGGCCAAGAAGCCTGCATTCTCGCTGGTAGATAACTACAGCATCGAGAATACAGAGACTAAGGGCGCTCCAGCCTTCTCAGTAAAGGCTATCCAGACCTCTTCTCAGGTGCTCGACCAGGCTGCTGATGGCACCGTTTCTGTCAAGAACCAGAAACTCACCCTGATTCCTTACTATGCCTGGAATCATCGTGGCGCCAACCAAATGAATGTCTGGTTCTATCAGAACTTGAATGCTTTGGATAAATAATTTGCAGTTTTATAAAATAAGAAAGCCTGGCAACCGTCATTGCCAGGCTTTCTTGTTAATATAGGTTAATCTCATTAAGAAAAACACTTCTTTTCCGTTTATGTTGTAGTTTTGAACAAATAAAACAAAAGAGAGCTAATGACAGAGAATGAATTCATCCATATCGTTCCGCAGTTGCGGCAGATAACCTTGCAGATCAGTCAAGGTTATGGTGTTGGCTGCGATGAGGCTGAGGATATCGCACAGGATGCGATGCTCAAGCTCTGGGCCATCAAGGATGATATTCAGTCTGCTGCTCATGCCAAAGGTTCGATGGGTTGCATCGCCAAGCATCTTTGCATCGACTTCTTTCGCAAGCGGAAGATGATTTCGATAGATGCCCAGCCTTTCGATAAGTCGCCTAGCCACTATGCGCCGCCCGATGTGGAAGTGGAAAACTCGGAGAACGAGCTGTGGCTGCAAAAACGCCTCAAGGCTTTGCCCTCCAACCAATATCAGGTGCTTTATCTGCGACAGGTAGAGAAGAAAAGCTTTGAGGAAATAGCGCAAATCGTGGGCATCACCCCTGAATCTGTATCTGTCTTGCTTTCGAGGGCAAGAAAGCAGATGTTGCAGGAAATCAGAAAAAGATGTCGATAGCCCTTATATATAAAATAGGTATAATCAATAAAGGAGGAAACTGGATATGAACGAAAAAGAAAAGGACATACGACTGTTGCTCGACCGATTTATGGTTGGTGAGACTTCTCTGGAAGAGGAGGCTCTGATAGGGGAGTGGTTTCGTAAGCATCCCGATGTGAGCGATGACCTGAAGGAATACCAGATGATGTTTGGATATTTCGACGAGGGTATGCCTCTTGACCATGAGGCGGAGGAGCATGTAGAAAATGCTCATCCAAAGGCTAAGGCACGAATGCGCCGCCTATGGTTGCCGCTTAGTTTGGCTGCATCCATCGCCTTGCTGATAGGGTTTGCTATTCCTTGGGTAGGGCGACAGACAGGGCATCGGGATGATTCGAAGATGGCTCAATTCGAAGGAAGAACGCCTCCGGAGGATGTTGATTCTGCTGTTGTCCACGAGGAGAAATCGACAGATGCCAATCTTTCCATGCCTGAAAAGATAAAAAAGTCGGGTGATTCCATATCTCCCAAAACGAGGAAGCACAAGCCAAGGAAATATCGTCAGCATCTGTTTGCTCCTGCTCCTCCAAAGCTTTGGATAGCTCAGAATATTGCTACCGATTCTTTGTTGGCAGAGCCGGAAAAGCTTGCCGATGAGCATCTCTGTGAGATGGAGGCACAGCAGAACGAAATGTTCTTCAAACTCTATCTCATCAATGCTCTTCAGACCCAGTCGCTCAATGCCGAAGTAGCCAGTGCCTCGTTCGAAAGCGAGGAGAATGTGCATGATGAGGACTATGTGAGTGGTGACCAAGAGGTTTATTAACAAGAAACAATTAAAAAGAAGAAGAATATGAAAACAACTTTTAAATTAGCATTTGTGGCTTGCCTGATGATGCTCTCTTCGGCTTGCCATGCTCAGGAGCCTATACCGGCTATCGACCAGGCTTTTGATGTATTCGCACAGGATTTGTTGAAAGGCGACTTTGTTACTTCTTCCTCTATGAATACCTATAATATTGGTATGATGAAGGGATTTGAGTTCGCTATTCCTGAGAGAAAGCAGAAAATGGTTGATACCTTTCAAAAGGCTTTATTGAGCAATAGTCGCCTCGCTTATATTAGTTTTACCAAGAAAGCGGGCTCTCTCAGTCTTGAAACGAATCGGGTGGGGTATGGCAAGGATAATTCCATGACTTACGAGTTTGGTACTCACAAAGACCGCAACTATAACCTGCAGTATTTCCGCGACAGCAAGGATTCTACCATGCGATATGTTTATGCCTTGGTATGGTATCAGGGAATGGATCGTTCGGTAAAGGGCAGTGTATATAAGTTCTACTCCAAGGATCCGCAAACCTATAAGAAGCCATTATCTTATAAGATGAATGCTGTTCAAGGTTTGGATTCTCTTGTTTCTCTGGGCAACATCAGGTATAACAAAAATCTGGTTCGCAGTTATGGATTGGATATGACTCCTCCAAAGGATGCGGCAGAGTTTATAATGCAACTCAACACGCTCCGTGCTGCCTTTAAGAATGCCAGAGACCAATACCCTTATTGGGGAAATCAGGTGACTCGGCGTACCCTCCAGACGGGCATTGCCAACAAAATAGTCAAGCTTTGTAAGGGATACGGCAAGTTGCTGAATGCTGACGAGAAGAAATTCTGCGCCACTTCGCTGAATAAGATGAAGAAGGATACAGACGATGATTATCTGCAGAGCCTTTTGGAACTGACAGCCAATTCTTTGAGGAAGTAGCAAGTTCTGGAGATATACACTGAGGAAAATGTGAAACTCTCTCTCGTAAAATACCGCTTCGTGGAAACGAGGTAAGAATAAAGCCTTCTATCGTCAGATTGCCGTTGCAATCGATGATAGAAGGCTTCTTATTTAATAACTAAAAATTAATCCCATCCAGGATTCTGCTTCAAGGCACCTCGTGACAAGTCGATTTCCTTCAGAGGAATAGCCCACAGGTAATCGCGGTTAGGATTGAACTTGCGAGTCTCTATCAGAATCTTCTTTCCGTCAGGATCGATGCCATAAACAGGCTTGGTAACATCCTTCTCCGTAGTTCTGTAGCTGCGGGTATCGAAGAGATGGATTCCCTCGAATGCCAGTTCCAGACGGCGCTCCAGGCGGATGGCATCGCGCATCTGATCCTTGCTGAGGCCCTCTTTCAAACCAGGAAGGTTCACACGCTGGCGAATCTGGTTCACTGCATTATAAACCTTGGCATCTGGAGCAGAAAGGTTCTCATTGCGAGCCTCGGCATAAGTGAGAAGCACCTCAGCATAGCGGATGTAGATGAAGTTGGTCCAGTCGTAATTCTGGATTCCATAGTTGTCTGGATTGATGTACTTGCGCATGCTGTATCCAGTACGGGTATGGCTACCGTCACCCATATACTTATTATTAAAGGTCATCGGACCGCAGGTGGTTCCTGGCCAGAAGATAGAGTAAGCCAATCGTGGATCGCGGTTCTCGAATGGCTTGGCTGGGTTGTAGAGTGGAGACTCTGCGATAGATTTACCATCGGTACATGGATAAGCATCCACCATATCCTGGGTAGGAGACAAAGCCTCCCAACCACCAAAGTCAACTGGTGAGAAGAACAGACCGATTACGCTACCCTCGTTGCCATCCTTTGGATTCTCGATATACTCGCGGTCGAAGAGAATCTCGTTGCAGGTTTCTGCTACAGGCTGGAACAGGTCGCCGTAGTTAGGGTACAGACCAAACTTACCGGTCTGCATCACCTGCTCGGCAGCAGCTTCAGCCACATCATACTTGTGGTTGTAGAAAGCCATACGGGCCTTCAGGGCGTAGCAAGCACCGGCACTAGCCTTACCATGGTCGGCAGCAGTACGGATTTCCGGCAGGTTAGGAGCCGCCTTATCCAGCAGCTTCACCACGTAATCGTAGGTCTCATCTGCAGAACTGCGGGCTGGAAGAGGCTCGTTCAACTGCAGCGGATGATCCAGGATAGGCACGCCACCCATATACTTCCACAGGTTGTGGTAAGCGAAAGCCTCAAGGAACTGCACCTCGGCAGTGAGCTGCGCCTTTGCCTTCTCGTTCATGGAAACTTCTCCGATGTGCTCGTAGAAAATCTGGCAGCGGCGGATGGTTTCATAAGCTGCTTGCCAGAGCTGCAGGAAGTGAGGGTTGCTGGATACGGCAGTACCCGCAGACAACACACCCTGCTCGGCACCCACATGCACTGGGATGGCATTGTCAGTATAGCAGTCGGTCATAATCGTATGGTTCTCAGGCTCTATCAGATAGAGGTAGATGCCTGTTGCATATTTGGTTGCATCATCTTCAGTCTTCCAGAAAGATATGTCAGACAGCTGGTCTTTTGGGTTTCTCTCCAGGAAGCTATCGTTGCAAGAACTCAATCCCAAGCCACAAGCCAGAATCAGTCCACTCAAAAAATGATATTTCAATTTCATAATCTACTCGTTTTTAAAAG
>CATXJC010000017.1 GCA_958369755.1 uncultured Prevotella sp. | reverse complement strand
CGAACCCGCCTCACAGGCTTGGGAAGCCCGTGCACTACCGATGTGCTAATCTCGCGAAGGAAAATACTAACTCCTTTCACAAGAAAGAGCCACGAGCGGGACTCGAACCCGCGACCCACGCATTACGAATGCGTTGCTCTACCAACTGAGCCATCATGGCTTTTTGCCCGAAAGCAGATGCAAAGGTAATGAATATTTTTTGAAATAAGAAATTATTGCCTAAACTTTTCTCGTGGTTAACTCTTATTAACTAAAGTTCGTTGGTTGCTATACCGGGTTCATAATAAAAGAGGGACTATCGCCAGTGGATAGTCCCTCTTCAGATTATAGTTTCTTGAATGTCAATTCTTCTTTTTTCGAATTCTTGCCTACCGAGATGGTGTCGCCTGGCTTCATTGTGCCATCGAGTAACATCTCGCAAACGGAATCTTCGATGTAGGTCTGGATGGCGCGGCGGAGTGGGCGGGCACCAAACTGTACATCGTATCCCTTCTTGGCTACCATCTCCTTTGCCTTTTCGGTAATCTGGAAATGGAATCCCAAGTCTTCTATTCTCTTGACCAGTCCTTCCAGGTCGAGGTCGATGATGCGCTTGATGGCATTGAGATCCAGCTGGTCGAAGGTGATGATGTCGTCGAGACGGTTCAGAAACTCTGGAGCAAACTGCTTGCTCAGACTCTTCTGAACGATGCTGCGGGCATACTCCTTGTCTTTCTCATCCATCGCCAATCCGCCTTTTATACCTGCAGAAGTAAAGCCGACGCCTCTGCCGAAATCTTTCAGCTGGCGGGTTCCTGCATTAGAGGTCATGATGATGATAGTGTTGCGGAAGTCGATGAGTCTGCCGTTGCCATCGGTAAGTCTGCCTTCGTCGAGTACCTGTAAGAGCAGGTTGAATACCTTGCTGTTGGCTTTCTCTATTTCGTCGAGCAATACGATGCTGTATGGTTTGCGGCGTACCTTTTCGGTCAGCTGTCCACCTTCGTTATAGCCTACGTATCCTGGAGGTGCACCTACCAGACGTGAGGTATTGAAACTCTCGGAGAATTCGCTCATGTCTATTCTGATGAGTGAATCTTTCGAACCAAACATTTCTTCGGCAAGTTTCTGGGCAAGATAGGTCTTACCTACACCTGTAGGCCCCAGGAACATGAATACGCCAATAGGATGGTTAGGGTCGCGCAAGCCTACACGGTTCCTCAGAATGGTCTTTACCATCTTGTTGATGGCATTATCCTGAGCAATCACCTTGTGCTTCAGGTTGTGTTCCAGATCTTTCAGACGTTTGCTTTCACCCTCTGCCATGCGTTGGGCCGGTACGCCGGTCATCATGCTGATAACGTTGGCAATGTCTTCGGCTGTCACCTCAACATATTCGCCAATCTCTCCCTGCTGCCATTGCGCCTTCATGTCCTCAATCTCTTTCTCGATCTTGGTCTGGGCATCTCTGCATGAGGCAGCCATCTCGAAGTTCTGGTTTGCCACAGCCTGCTGCTTCTTGCTGATTATCTTTTTCAGTTCTTTTTCCAGCTTGATATATGGTGCAGGAACACTTGCATTATTAATATGTACGCGCGAGCCGGCTTCATCTATCACGTCGATAGCCTTGTCTGGGAAGTGGCGGTCGGTGATATAGCGCTCTGTCAGTTTGACACATGTTTCGAGAGCCTCGTCTGTATATCTCACACAGTGATGCTTCTCGTAATGTTCCTTGATGTTGTGCAGTATCAGCAGGGTCTCTTCGCGTGTAGTCGGTTCAACGATAACCTTCTGGAAACGGCGCTCCAAGGCTCCGTCCTTCTCAATGCTCTTGCGATACTCATCGAGCGTGGTGGCACCGATACACTGGATGATACCTCTTGCCAGGGCTGGTTTCAGAATGTTGGCTGCATCCATGCTTCCTTCGCCGGAACCTGCGCCTATCATGGTGTGAATCTCATCTATGAAGATGATGATCTCCGGATGGTCCTCCAGTTCCTTGATGACATTCTTGATGCGCTCTTCAAACTGTCCGCGGAATTTGGTTCCTGCAACGATGGCAGTCAGGTCGAGACTTACCAGACGCTTGTTGAAGAACATAGGTGATGTTTCCTGGTTGTTGATGAGTTGTGCCAGTCCTTCTACGATGGCACTCTTTCCTACGCCCGGTTCACCTATTAATACTGGATTGTTCTTCTTTCTGCGACCCAGAATCTCGAGCACGCGCTGAATCTCCTTTTCTCTGCCTACGACAGGATCCAGTTTTCCATCGGCTGCAGCCTTGGTCAGGTCGAAACTGAATTTGTCGATGGTAGGGGTGCTGCTCTTTTTGCGCGGAGTTCCATTTGAACGGGTAGACAGTCTCATCGGATTCTGGTCCTTTTCCATATCGAATGGCTCTTCGTCAGTTTCCATCATGTCGTTCTGCTCGTTGTAGTCATCTTCTGTTTCTATTCCACCAGCCATCTCCAGGTTCTCTGCTACCTCCTGCCTGTCAGCATCAGGGGTTTCTGAATCTGGTGTTTGGGGTTCCATTTTGAAATCCTTCGGCTCTTCTGTCTTCTGCTCATCATCCTTGTCAGTAGGATAGAGCATTTCGATGGCACGGTCGTAGCTTAAGCCCAGTTGACTCAGCCAGTTGGCTACAGGGTTCTTGTCATTTCTCAAGATGGCAAGCAGCAGATGTCTTGGCTCTACAATCTTGGAGTGCTCGTAGTTGTTTGCCTCGCGGATAGAGTCTCTGATAATGCTGTCTGTTATCTGGCTGAATGGGATGTGGCTGTTCTCCTTCACGTTATCGGCAGGAGTTTCTTCCACACGCTTTTCCAGTTTGCTGTTAAGGACTCCGCTGAAAGCCATCGGACTGATGTCTGCGCCCTTCAGGAGCTTGTTGACATCGCTGTCGTTCTGGCTGATCAGACTCAGCATCAGATGCTCCACGCTGATTTCTCTTCCCAAGGTGCGTGCTGCTTCTTTGCTACTTCTGTTCAGTATGTCCTGTATATGTGAAAACGGATTTATCATATTTGCTTATATTTTTAAATATCTCAGTGCAAAAGTACACATTATTTTCAATAATAGCAAATGATATGCCAACTTTTTTGCATTGTTAAAATACAAATAATGCTAAAATAATGCGATTTTTCGCCTCTAAAGCGTTTTAGTATCATTTTTTTTTGTATCTTTGTCGGGAATTTCAAAAGGGTAAAACGGCTTAAAACGCAAGGAAATGCCCTTAAACGCGATTTCCGGATGGAAAACAGGCGTTTTGAAAGTAACGAATAAACAATAATACATTAATATAAGAAATGGACGAAAATCAGACAATGGATCATGATAGAATCATGAAGATCAACATTGAGGAGGAGATGAAGTCGAGCTACATCGATTATTCGATGTCAGTTATCGTGGCTCGTGCCCTCCCTGATGTACGCGATGGTTTCAAGCCTGTGCACCGCCGTATTCTTTACGGTATGCTCGGCATTGGAAACACCAGTGACAAACCTTATAAGAAATGTGCGCGTGTTGTTGGTGAGGTGCTCGGTAAGTATCACCCTCACGGTGACGCTTCTGTTTACGGCGCTCTGGTGCGTATGGGACAGGAGTGGAACATGCGTTATACCTTGATTGACGGACAGGGTAACTTCGGTTCTGTTGATGGTGACTCTCCTGCTGCCATGCGTTATACAGAGTGCCGCCTCTCCAAGATGGGTGAGCATATCATGGATGACCTTGACAAGGAAACGGTTGATATGACCAACAACTTCGATGATACCCTGCAGGAACCTACCGTGATGCCTACCAAGATTCCTAATCTTTTGGTAAATGGTGGTAACGGTATTGCAGTAGGTATGGCTACCAATATACCTACCCACAACCTGGGTGAGGTAATTGACGGTTGCTGTGCATATATCGATAATCCTGACATCGACACCGATGGATTGATGCAGTATATCCCTGCTCCTGACTTCCCAACCGGTGCTACTATCTATGGTATACAGGGTGTGAAGGATGCATACGAAACGGGTCGAGGCAGAATCGTGGTTCGTGCCACTGCCGAGATTGAAAGTAGTGAAAACCATGACAAGATTGTTATCACCGAGATTCCTTATGGTGTTAACAAGGAGCAGCTCGTGATGGCTATTGCTGACCTTGCCAAGGAAGGCAGGGTAGATGGCATCGCTAACGTAAACGATGAATCTGGCCGTCAGGGTATGCGTATCGTTGTTGATGTGAAGCGTGATGCCAATGCTAATGTTCTTCTGAACAAACTCTTTAAGCTGACTGCTCTTCAGAGTTCATTCTCAGTGAATTGCATCGCTCTTGTTAATGGCCGTCCACGTCTTTTGAGCTTGAAGGAGTGTGTGAAGTATTTCGTAGAGCATCGTCATGATGTTACGATCCGCCGCACCCAGTTCGAACTGAAGAAGGCTCAGGAGCGTGCTCATATTCTCGAGGGCTTGATCATTGCCTGCGACAACATCGACGAGGTGGTACATATTATCAGAGCCAGCAAGACTCCTTCTGATGCCCAGCGCAACTTGGAGAAGCGTTTCGAACTCGATGAACTTCAGAGTAAGGCCATCGTGGATATGCGCCTCAGCCAGTTGACAGGCTTGCGTCTGGAGCAGTTGCACAATGAATTCAACGAGTTGATGAAGACCATCGACTACTTGAACCAGATTCTGAACGATCCTGAGCTCTGCAAGAAGGTAATGAAGGATGAACTCAACGAGGTGAAGGAGAAGTATGGTGACGCACGTCGTACCATGATTAAGCCAGATGACCATGAGTTCAATCCGGAAGACTTCTATCCAAACGACCCAGTGGTTATCACCGTGAGTCATCTCGGATATATCAAGCGCACCCCATTGTCAGAGTTCCGTGAGCAGGCTCGTGGTGGAGTAGGTTCTAAGGGAGCCCGTACCCGTGATAAGGACTTCACCGAGTATATCTATCCTGCTACCATGCACCAGACCATGCTGTTCTTCACCAAGAAGGGCCGCTGCTACTGGTTGAAGTGTTACGAGATTCCTGAGGGCGACCGCAATTCCAAGGGTCGTGCTATCCAGAACCTCCTCAACATCGAGAGCGATGACCAGGTGAATGCATTCCTCCGCCTCAGAGGCTTGAACGACGCTGAGTTCATCAACAACCATTACGTAGTCTTCGCTACCAAGAACGGTACGGTTAAGAAGACTTGTCTGGAGGCATATTCCCGTCCACGTGCCAACGGTGTGATTGCTATCAACATCGTAGAGGGCGATGAGGTGGTAGATGTTCGTCTGACAAATGGTCATAACGAACTGATTATTGCCAACCGCAATGGTCGTGCTGTCCGTTTCGACGAGAACGAGATTCGTACAATGGGCCGTACATCTACCGGTGTTCGTGGTATGCGCCTCGATGAGGGTAATGATGCCGTAGTAGGTATGATTGTTGTCAACGATCCTGAGAAGGAAACCGTGATGGTAGTGAGCGAGCAGGGTTATGGTAAGCGTTCTGACGTACTCGATTACCGCGTTACCAAGCGTGGCGGTAAGGGTGTGAAGACACTGAATATTACCGATAAGACCGGTCGACTGGTAGCTATCAAGAACGTAACCGATGATAACGACCTCATGATTATCAACCAGAGTGGTATCGTGATTCGTCTTGCCGTAGCCGATTGCCGTGTCATGGGCCGTGCTACCCAGGGTGTACGCCTCATCAACCTTGCCAAGAAGAATGATGTCATTGCCAGCGTATGCAAGGTGATGAGTTCTGAGCTCGAGGCTTCTGTAGAAGAGGAGAGCCGTTCTGCCTGGGCTAAGAAGAGCGAGGAGATAGAGAATGATACCGTAGGTGCCAAGACTGCCGAGGAGGCTGCTGAGGCTGAGGCTCATCTCGCTGACGAAGCATCCGAAGCTGAGGATATCGATTCGGGCAACGTAGATTTCGAATAAAAGAAAAGACGCGTAAAAAATAAATAACAACAACTTTTAAACTCATTAAGAAAAATGAAAAAGTTTTTAGTAGCTGCAATGATGGTACTAGGTGCCACATCAGCATTCGCAGGCGACAGTGACGCTCTCAAGGCTGTCATGAAGGCTAAGTCTTATGCCGAGGCTGAGGCTTTGGTTAAGCAGAATTTGGGTCAGATGGCTAACGATGCAGAGAAGGCCAAGGCTTACAACAAGCTCGTTGATCTCGCTATGAAGCAGTTCAACGACCAGCAGAGCATCCAGCAGACCAATCAGATCATGAAGAAGAACGACCCGGTTGACGAGGTTGCTATGTCTGAGGGCGCTTACAATGCATTGATCAATGCTATTGAGTGCTACAAGTACGACCAGCTTCCTAATGCTAAGGGTAAGGTTGCTCCTAAGTTTAACAACAACGCTAGCCGTGTATGGGGTGCTCGTGTTCAGCTCGTTAATGCGGGTCAGACAGCAGCTCAGAACAGTAAGGCTGATGAGGTATTGAAGTATTGGGGTGCATTCCTCGATACAGACAATGAGCCTCTCTTCGCTTCTGTAGACCAGAAGCAGAAGGATAGCGAGAAGGACTATATCGGTCAGGTTGCTCTCTTTGCAGCCCGTTATGCATACCAGGCTAAGGATGCTGCCCGTTGCGAGAAGTATTGCGACATCGCCATGAAGAGTGAGAAGGAGGCTAAGGATGCCCTCAACCTCAAGCTCTATGTAATGAAGGACGGCTTGAAGACTCACGAGGATTCTCTTGCCTATGTTAACAAGCTCAAGGATATCTTTGCAAAGGACGAGACCAATGAGGTTGTTCTCGATGGTTTGAACTCTATGTACTCTTCATTGAAGATGGAGAAGGAGCAGACTGAACTTTTGGACGCAGCTATTGCAAAGAACCCTAACAACTTTGTAGCTCTTGCCAACAAGGGTATGATGTATATCCAGAAGAACGATGCAGACAACGCTATCAAGTGTTTGAAGCAGGCTCTTGCTGCAAAGGAGGATAACGTAGTTGTTCTTACTTATCTGGGTGCTTGCTACAACAGCAAGGCTGGTAACTTGCAGGATCCTAACGGCCGCAAGGTTGTTTACCAGGAGGCTATCAAGGTTCTCGACAAGGCTAAGCAGCTCGATCCAGAGAAGGCTCAGGCTAACTGGGGTTACACCCGTTACCAGGCTTACTATGGCTACTATGGTCCTAACGCTGCAGAAACCAAGCAGGCTGAGGCTGAGAGCAAGTAAAGTTTAAGCTTCAAATAAGTATTTGATTCTCATAGGGGGATGTCACCTGGTGTGGCATCCCTTTTTTTTCTTTGACATAGGGTTGTTCCGGTAAGATAACAAATAGGACTGTGTTTTTTGTGGCAAAATGATTGATAAAAACATCAGCGAGTAATGTTGGTTTGCTATAGGCGCCCATCAGCTGGTCTGCGCATGCACAACAGGTGTTGTGCGAGCGCATATCAGCTGTTATGCAAGCGCACAACAGCTGTTGTGCGGCCTACGGAGTTAACTTCTCCGATAATCTATACTATCTTTTCCGCCAACTTCATCTGTCTTTTCCGACAACTTCTTCCGTCTTCTGCGATTGTATCTTACGCATTATCCTTTGATATCATACGCTTGCGTGTATTTCTATTCCAAGTAGTTTCTGTTCCTCCACCAGGTTAGCGAGTGAACTGGTTGGGTCTAAAGCTCCAAATACTACGTTGTCAGCGATGCTGATGATGTATTTGTTCCTAGCCAAAGCACTTTGCTTGGAGTTGCGGGGAAGATGGGAGAGGGAGATTCTGGCATATAAAGAATTTATATCTATAACGATGCAAAAATACGAATAATCCGCTGAAAATCAAAGGAAATAATAACCTTTTTGTAGATTTGCCCGAAAATATTTGGTTATTTGACAACTTCTGTGTATTTTTGCACAAAATAATTATTAAAATAAGATATAAGTAAACAAGAAAGGAGTTTATTATGAAGAAAAAGAAATTAAAAGTATTCGTTCTTCCTATTGAGGAGTTTGAAAAGAAATATCCTGTTAGCTATTCGATAGTAGTACCAGGAATTCCTGAGGGACATGTGGCAAAGGTAGTTTCTGTACGTCCTTGCTAGACTTTTATAATCTCAGTAGATATGCAAAAGATTAGTAAGAGGCATCCATGTCTGGTGACATCGGGGATTATGATGTTATCATAGGGATGGACATTATAATTTTAGGTGATTTTGTTATTACAAACAAAGATGATCAAACTTGGTTTGCTTTTCGCTATCCTTCTAGTGAGCATATCGAGTTTTAAAATGATACAACGAAAATTCCCTGAGCTTTCTCATTCTTACAGTCAAATACCTTCTGTCTTATTGCGAAAATACGCTGGATACTTGTAACTTCAAAATAATCAACGTGTTTTTTATCATAAAACTGCGTTAAATTATTTTTTACTTGCCTGTAAATCAATAACCTATAATAAGAAATATAAATAAACTTAACTCTTAAAGTTGGTCAAGTTATTGATTTTTTATAGTTAGTTGCTATCAAACGTTAAAATCAACTTCATATACAAAGAAAATCCATGTTTAATTCGTTAAATCAACAAAGTTTCTTTATCTTTGCGGTCAATTATTGACAATTCTCTAAGAGAAAAGTCTATTGGTTTAATCTAATTCTGGTTTTAACATTGGAAGATAATACCAACCGGCATACAATTGCTGGCGCTTCATTGTATAATGAGCAACCTTATGACACAGGCTCATCGTGTCCAAGTACTAGACTTACCTCTTGTACGCCCTCCATTTCAAATGTGAGAAATGGGGTGTCGGTAGGAAATGCCCTTTCTGAAGACAAACATTGGTTTGTGCTCAGAGTATCGTATGGGCGTATTAAAAAGGCTAAAGCTTTTATTGAAGCTAAAGAACTTGAATGCTATGTTCCATTTCAATACAAAAAAAATAAAAAACGAGATAAGCAGGAGATTATAGCTATCCCTTTTTTCCCTTCATTAATTTTTGTTCATGTAACAATAGAAGAACTCGTTTCTCTTTTACAAGACAAAGTTATCAAGGATTCAGAAAAAAGGCCATTACTTAGTATCTATTATGACCATACTGTTCACTGTGAAGATGACTCGACTAAAAATCCACCTCTTGTTATAACAGAATCAGCGATGAGTAATTTCATCCATTTGACTTCCATCCATAATTCTCATATTCTAGCAATTGCTTCTGAAAACGTAAAGTATAAGTTAGGAGATGAAGTTATAATAACACAGGGTGAGTTCAAGAATATACATGGAAGAGTAGCAAGAGTTGCTGGTCAACAAAGGGTTGTGGTAGAATTGTTTGATGGTTGCTTTGTGGCTACAGCATATATACCACAAAAAGCCATGAAATTGGCAGGGGGACAAACTAAATAAGAATAAAGTAGTTAAATTGGAAAATACTTATGATATCAAATAAAATATCTATAAAAAGAATATTAGAATTAAAAGGCGGTAGTTTAGAAGAGTTGCAGCAGTATGCTAAGACTAAAGGAATTTGTTTACCGGATGATTTAACCTATTGCCTTACTTCAACAGAATTGAAAGCTATTGATCATACTCTATTCTGTGGTCAAGGTATAGAACATAATATATCTTCTGACACGAAAGGATGTTCTGAACTAATTTCCGATAGAGAAAAGAAACGAAATGATTTATCAAAATTCAAGGATGTTCTTAAAAAAGATAATAAGTTTAAAGAGTCTAGATATTATATAGGAGCTGTAAAATTCTTTGATAGAAATAAAGATTTTGGGTTTATTGCTTCAAACAATTGCAATATGCCAACTACCAAGTATAATCAAGATTTTTATGTAAATTCTTATAGTTTTGTTGATGAATATGCCAAAGCGGAAGAAAGTATAGTTGTCTTCCAAATTAAAATGCTGGGTAAAGGTAAAAATAAAGCAATCAATGTAAGACTTATTACGCAATCAGATGAAGATATAAATCTAGCTTTGTCGTATTATGGTGAACATGAGTGTTTTGAGTGTAATGATGGTAAAAAAATCAACCTGTTCACTCATTATTTCATCCCCGTAAACTTTTTTGCGAAAAGGGTTCAATCCATTATTGAAAATGATAGTAAACGTTCACCTGAAACTACACTAAAGCATTTTCAGTTCTATATTAGGCATTATCCGCAAGATTCTTGTTCTAAAGATAAATATGTATTTGATCGGCAATTCCATACAGAATCAAAAAGTATATGGAAAAATTTCCTCTTTGCTCTTACAGACGAAGAAAGGTTAGCAATTATACATAATTATCCTTCCATTGTTAAATACTTTGATGATGAAAATTTGATAAATCTATGGATTAATGAATTCTTCAATGAAAAGAGAACGTTGGCAGATGTACAATTGTTAATGGATAATTTTGATTTCATACCTTCAGCATGTCTTGATTTAGCAAAGCAAGTAATTGAAAAATTTGCAGATGGACGGATTATAAATCTATTAGGGGAATTATCAAAACGCTCTGATTTGGAGAAATCAGATTTTTCTCCTACTAATAATCGAAGTAATTTTGTCGTTTTTGGAACTTTATATCGTGAGAAACTGAAAGTAATACATGAATTGCAGTCATACCTTAATTTGACCTCAAAATCATATGACAAAGAAATAGAAGAATGTATAGCTTCAAATAAGGTAAATCGTTTTAAGCAAAAAATTAATGATTTTATAGCTAACCCATCCAATCAATATTCCAGAGATGCTTTATTTAACTATTTAAGTACTTTGTCTAATGAAGAATTGCAAGGGGAATATAAAAAAGCGATAAAAGGAAGAATAATTGTACTTCTTGATAGATATATTGATGAGAAATCCTATTTTGATGCAGCATATGTTATAAAGCAATTTTTGCCATATAATTATGATTTTCTATCATCATATATCCAAAGATTATATCCGTTAAACAAAGATTTTCTTTCGGAATTACTTCGTAAAAATTTAGGTTCTGTTTCATATTTAAAAACAAATTTCTTTTCTTTATATGAGTCATTAACTTCGATTTTTAAGCAAGAAGAGTGCTTTTCCATAAAACAATACCTTGTTTCAATTTTAAAAGAAACAAACTCTATAGAGGTGTTATCTTTATTTTCAGATAAGTATCATCAATGGTTATCTATAGATGACGCATTATTGCTGGCGAAACAACAAATAGTTACATGGAATTATAATCAAATACGTGAATTTGTCAAATCACCAACAAAATTATTTGATAATGATATTCGCTTTGCTGAAATTGTAATAGGTAAAAGTTTTGAACTTATAGAAAAGATTCCTTTATCGCATTTCTTTGATGGTACTCCTCTTGATGATAAAAATATATCAAATTTATCAAGACTACCTGAAAGGGAGAATTGTGCATTCTTGAATTCTTTGAAAGAGCTTATTCCTGCTAATAGTGAATGTCCTTTATGGAATAGTTATGTAAAGTCTAGAAAATTTGATGACCAGGTTGCTCTGTTTGATAATGGAGTAATTGATGACTTACCAGAATCAGTTATTGATACAATCATCAACTCAATTTCCTTGAGTAGTGTTTACGTTGAAAATAATAGATGGTATAACAAGCCTGTATTACAAAATAAAGTTTATGAAAATATATTGAAAACAACTTCTGTTGACTTTTTTCATATGATTTCCAATAGGCTTTTAGCTATGGATTTATCAGAGTCAAACATTTCTTTAGCAGTATTACTTGCTGAACTTTTGAGCTATAATAAGCCAAATGAAAGTGATTATCAGACTTTAAAAAAATGGGAAACTCATTTCAACTCACAATTGAATGAATTTAAAGATAAAATTCCTTCATCTAAGTCTTATCTTTCAGCCATTATATGGGCAGTTTATTTTCAAACTGCGACTTCTATGGCGGCTCTTTCCAATATATTTTCATCTTTACCACCATATCTTCAAATCAAGAGCGTGAAAAAAATATTTCAATTAATTTCACAAGGTAAGATTAAATATAACGCAGAAAAATTATATAACTTAATCACAAATGGAGAAAAACGCTTATGTTTGCCATTGGAGATTACTTTTGCCTATTTAAAACAACGTGAAAAAGATCCAAAAAGCACTTTGGACAATAAAATTATGCTTCAATTGCTTAATGACCGAGAAGATCATGCAGAATGGATCGGTATAAGGCAACTCGTGACAGAATGTTATGGACGATGGGAAGCAACCCCAACGACTTCAAGCTGGAAATTGTCTAGATATGTTAATGGCATCATTTATAAGGAGCAAAACGGGGAGATAAGAATGCTTGTGCCTACAAAAATGATAGATCAAAATAATTCTATTACAAAATTCAATAATAAATATTTTAATCAAATCAAAGAACTTGTTAATATAACTTTCACAAGTAAAGATTACCGTGTTGAGATACTTCCACAGGAAATCTCATACTATTTTAATAAGAAATTTGAATTAGATTTGTTTGCTATAGCTAGAACTTTTAATTTTAAGATTAATAGCTTAGGAACTAGCATTGGAAATTACTTGAATTTTGAGAAAAAGGAAGATGAAGCCGATGTCTTTTGTGAATGTCGCATGGCTGACAAAGTAGATGGAACAACGGGAATCTCTTTTTATTGGTGTGGAAACAAGACTTGTTTCCGTACACCTATAAGATATATGCTTGATAGCGAATGGGAACATTATACAATACTAGATTTCATGCGTATCCTGCAAATTCCTGTAAATTATACAAATAAATCAGGTAAAACTACAAGATTTGGGCATTATATAATTTTGTCATCCTATTTGAGGTATTTTAGAAAATTTTATGAGCATTTAAAATGTCGAGAATGTGGAAATCTTATGAAGCCTACTTCAGGTATAACTATCTTTACTACGCGTGCTGTTAATCAATTTGCGTGTATAAATGAACAATGTGTTGAATGTGGTAAGATAGTGTATCTTAATCATTGTTTTAATAAACCCAAATGTAATGCTACGATTGATAGCCGAGATTCAAAAATGTGCCCAAATAGTCAATATATATGTTCCGAGTGTGGTGCTTGTTGTTCCACTGCTAATTTCCGTAAACGAATAGCGAATTTAAAAATGACAGGTGGCGAAATCTCTCCTAGATTATATTATTTTGTGCAACATAATTTAGGTCATTGGGAAAAGAATGAATTTTATTGTTATAAGTGTGGAAAGAAAATGGAAATACGAAATGATGGTAGTTATGTTTGTTCTAAGTGTGGACAAGCAATGGAAAAACAAAAAGATGGTAGTTTAAAATTTATTCATAAATAAATCATTTGATATCTACAAATAGAATATTCGTTCATGCTTATTATGTAGCCTATAAGTTCTAAAGAGCGGGAAATTATACAGGCAGCACAGAATGATACAGATGGGGCATGTATGGCTCAGGAAGAGTCCTGCATGACCAAAGATGAAATACTTTCGGGTTTTGACGAAAGCTAGCAAGACACAAACGGAATTGCATAGGTTAGCGCTTACGTCCTTTACCAAATAACTCAGAATGTGAACCTAAACGAACTAATTCAATTGTGTCATTTTCTTTATCAAACCAAATCAAAAGTGTGTCATTCTCAACATGGCATTCCATAAAGTTCTTCCAGTTACCTTTCAAAGGATGAGGATTATACTCTTCTGGTATCTGATTACCTTCTGCCAAAAGCTTAACTATCCTCATAAGCGTTGCTATAAATTCTTTATCATTCTTAAAACGCTTATAATCTTTCTTGAACTGTGAGGTCTTTCGAATTTCTTTCATAAGCTCTATTCCTCCATTGATGCCATGAAACTTTCTAAGCTATCTACTCGAACTATTCCTGCATCATGACTACTTTCTGCCTCTTTCATTGCAGCCAATGTTTCTGCGTTTGGGACATCTTCCAAGGCAGCACTCCTAGAGATAGGGGAGTCCGAAACTATTTTAACGCCTTTCATAAGAGAGAGAACGTTCTTTAATTGCTCCAACAAAGATGGACTATCTATTTGTAATGTCAACTGTGCCATAACTTTAATATTTATTTTTGCAGCAAAGATAAGGGTTTTCTGTGAAACCACCAAATTTTTAGTCGAGTTTTTGATTCATGGTTCTGTTCTCGCAGATATTTTGGGAGCAGATCGGTCTCTGTGTGGGGCAAAAGTGGTAAACAATCTTGGATTGACAAAAAAATAATCTCATTTTTCTTTGCGATTTCCAAATAAAAGCGTAACTTTGCAAGCGTATTTACGATTTTAAAAGGGAAATATATGGGTGCAGTATATGTTATACAAGGTATATTGATTTATATTTATGCTTTTGACCATAATCCCCCACATGTGCATGTGAGAAGTGGTGAAGGTGAATTCACAATTACAATTAAGGATAGAATTGTGGAAGGAAGAGCTAAGTCTAAAACCATTCATTTGATAAATGACTTTCTTGATGAACATGTCGAGGAAATCATGGAATTATGGGATAAGGCTCAGCGAGGTGAAACAATCAAGAAAGTTCAACGTTAAAAATTGAAGATTATGATACTAACAGTTAAAGATGTAGATTATTTAGGAGATTATACTCTTCTTTGTACATTTAATGACGGAGTGACGAAGAAGGTTGATTTGCAGCCTCTTTTGAAATATCCGGCATTTGCAGAATTGAAGGACAAGAAAAAGTTCGTTCAATTCGGACTAGACCAAACTATCTTCTGGTATAATGGAGCTGATATTGCTCCGGAATATCTCTATGATAATGGTGTTATGGCTTAAAGATTTCTTAGGTTGAAAGACAGTCAGCCTTTCCATAAAAATAGGCTGAGCCATCATGCGATGACTCAGCCTTAATTCTTTTTAATCCATTCAGAACTTTACTGCTGAACAGGAATCTTCTTGACACGACGCTCGTGACGGCCACCTTCGAATGTTGTGGCAAAGAACTCGTCGAGAATAGCCTCGGCGGTCTTGTTGTCTACGAAACGACCTGGAAGTACCAATACGTTGGCATCGTTGTGCTGACGAACCAAATGAGCAATCTCCTTGCACCATGCCAATCCGGCACGTACACCCTGATGCTTATTCAATGTCATGGCGATACCTTCGCCGCTGCCGCAAATGCCGATACCTGGATATACTTCGCCGCTCTCAATGCCATTAGCAAGAGCATGACCGAAGTCAGGATAGTCTACACTCGCATCGCTGTATGTACCATAATCCTTTACAGGATAACCCTTCTTTTCCAAATATTCCAATACAAATTGCTTCAATGGAAAACCTGCGTGATCGCATGCAATACCAACTGTCTTTACTTCCATAATACTTAAGTTTTTAAGTGAAGAACGAAGAGCAAACTCTTCATTACATCACAAGGTTAATATAAAAGAGTGATAGGAGTTAGATGCTGTAAACCAGATGATTGCCTGATGACAAAAACTGATACCAAACTTCTAACTCCTAACTTATCAAACTAATTAAGCTTCAGCCAAGAAAGCCTTTACCTGCTTGTAAACGTTCTCGCCTGTGTAACCGAGCTTCTCATCAAGTACCTTGTAAGGAGCTGAGAAACCGAAGCTCTCCATACCCCAAACCTTACCATTAGCGCCTACGAGACCCTGGAGTGTTACAGGAAGACCGGCAGTCATACCGAAGATCTTAGCGTTCTTTGGCAATACGCTCTCCTGATATTCCTTGCTCTGACCACGGAACAAGCCCTCTGATGGAGCACTTACCACGCGAACCTTGATGCCGTCTGCACGCAAAGCATCGCAACCAGCCTCCAATGTAGAAACCTCAGAACCGCTAGCTACCAAGATAACGTCTGGATTCTCGTCGCTGCCTGCTACGATGTAAGCACCCTTAGCAGCCTGCTCGTAGTCTGTTCCCTCTGGCAACTTGGCAATGCCCTGGCGAGAGAAGATCAAAGCTGTAGGAGTCTCTACATTCTCCATAGCGAGCTTCCAGCAAACTGTAGTCTCGTCAGCATCAGCTGGACGGAATACGCGGACGCTGTCCTTACCTGCGTGGTTCTTTAACTTCTCCATCAAGCGGATCTGTGCCTCCTGCTCAACTGGCTCGTGAGTAGGTCCATCCTCACCAACGCGGAATGCATCGTGAGTCCAGATGAACTTCACTGGAACCTGCATCAGGGCTGCGAGACGTACAGCTGGCTTCATATAATCAGAGAATACGAAGAATGTACCCATTGCTGCAACCACACCACCGTGGAGCATCATACCGATACACATATCAGCCATAGTCAACTCAGCAACACCAGCCTGGAAGAAAGCACCAGAGAAGTCACCGCGAACGATGCTCTTGGTCTTCTTCAAGAAACCGTCTGTCTTATCAGAGTTAGAAAGGTCAGCAGAAGCACAGATCATGTTAGGAACTTGCTCTGCCAAAACACCGAGACAAGCAGCAGATGCTGCACGTGTAGCTGAACCAGCCTTCTGCTCAACCTTGCTCCAGTCTACCTTAGGAGCCTTGCCGCTGAACCACTCATCCATCTGGGCAGCCTTCTCTGGGTTAGCCTTGCGCCACTCAGCCTCTGCAGCCTTGCGCTCTGCTACGATCTTCTTCAACTCCTCAGCACGCTTAGCGTAGATTTCCTTTACATCGTCGAAGATAACGAATGCATTCTCAGGATCACCACCGAGGTGCTTGATTGTATTTACGTATGCGTCGCCACCGAGAGGAGCGCCGTGAGTATTGATGCAAGCCTCGTAGCTTGTGCCGTCTGCGCGGAGAGCACCCTTACCCATTACGGTCTTACCGATGATGAGGGTAGGGCGGTTCTGCTCCTTCTGGGCAGCATCGAGCGCCTCACGAATCTGAGCTACGTCGTTACCGTTGATCTTGATGACATTCCAGCCCCAAGCCTTGTACTTCATCTCTGTATCCTCGTTCATTACAACGCCACACTCTGTAGAGAGCTGGATGTCGTTAGAATCGTAGAACATGATGAGGTTGTTCAGACCGAGGTTACCGGCGATACGACCAACACCCTGTGAAATCTCTTCCTCTACAGCACCATCAGAGATGTATGCGTAGATCTTGTGCTGCATCATGGTTGAACCCAGACGAGCCTCGAGGAACTTCTCTGCAACAGCTGCACCAGCTGCGAGGGCATGACCCTGACCGAGAGGACCAGATGAGTTCTCGATACCACGCTGAAGGTCGAGCTCTGGGTGACCAGGAGTTACAGAACCCCACTGGCGGAACTGCTTGAGGTCTTCCATTGAGAAGAAACCACGCAAAGCCAAACCAGCATAGAGCATTGGACTCATGTGACCTGGGTCGAGGAAGAAGCGGTCACGACCTGTCCATGTTGGATCAGATGGATCATAAACCAGGTACTCAGAGAAGAGCACGTTGATGAAGTCAGAACCACCCATAGCACCACCTGGGTGACCGGAATTTGCCTTTTCTACCATTGAAGCAGCCAAGATACGGATGTTATCAGCTGCATGATTCATTACTTTAATGTCGTTCATAATTTTATATTTATTATTGTTGTTATTTCTGCTGAAATATTCTTGTTTTTCTAGCTCTGAAGGCTACTCAAAAGAAGGATACTTCCTTTTTTTGCCTTCAAAGATACTATTTTATTTTCAAAACTACGATAGATTTTGCAGGAATTTTTACCTTAAGGGTGTTTTTCTTTACTTTTGCATCCTTAAAAACTGCAGGCTTCACTACATCCGGGTGTGCGAAGTCGTTGTAATCGCTCACCTTGTTGCAGGAAAGAATCTGTCCTGTTACAGTTTTTGGAGCAGCTGCACCATCCAGATTAAACTCTACCTGCTGAGCCTTGTCAAGACTGACATTGGCAAGTGCAACCACAATGGTTCCATCTGCCTTCTTGGCTGCTGAAGTAGATACCAATGGAATCTTTCTTCCATCTTTTGCGTGATCATCGCCGCGAACATCCATCGAGTCGCACTTTACATCCATTGGGAGATAGGTTGCCTCCTGGAAGTCCTTGTACATGTTGAATACATGATAGGTTGGAGTCAGAACCATGTGACCTGTTCCCTTTGTATCTGTCAGGATCATTGACTGGAGTACGTTGACAATCTGTGCGATATTGGTCATCTTCACACGCTCTGTATGGCGGTGGAATACATTCAGCGAGAGTGCAGCAACGAAGGCATCGCGCATACAGTTCTGCTGATAGAGGTGGCCCTTGATAGTGCCAGGCTCCTCATCCCACCAGGTTCCCCATTCGTCAACGAGGAGGGCTACCTGCTTCTTTGGATCAGCCTTGTCCATGATAGCCTCGTGCTTCTTGATGACATCTTCTATGCCGAGCGCCTTGCCCATGGTCCAGTAGTAATCCTCATTGTTGAACTTGGTGGCAGAACCCTTGCTGCCTGTCCAGCCTGTTACTGTATAATAATGTAGAGAGATGGCGTTGGCACGGTTGCCGATACGGTCCATCAATACCTTAGTCCAGTTATAATCGTAATCGCTCGCTCCAGATGCAATCTTATAGAGCTGGTTTCCGTCATAGTTGCGGCAATAAACAGAGTAGCGGCGGAAGAGATCTGAATAATACTCAGGACGCATGTTGCCACCGCAGCCCCAACTTTCGTTACCAACACCGAGGTATTTTACCTTCCAAGCCTTGTCGCGGCCGTTCTGTCGGCGGAGTTTTGCCATAGGAGTATCTCCATCGCTGGTCATATATTCCACCCACTTTGCCAATTCCTCAACAGTGCCGGAACCCACGTTACCGCTGATGTAAGGCTCGCAACCCAACATCTCGCAGAGATTCAGAAACTCGTGTGTACCGAAAGAGTTGTCCTCAATGGTTCCACCCCAGTTGTTGTTCTGCATCTTTGGGCGCTTCTCACGTGGACCGATACCATCCATCCAGTGATACTCGTCAGCGAAGCATCCTCCAGGCCATCTTAATACAGGCACTTTCAGGTCCTTGAGGGCTTGGAGCACGTCGTTGCGGTAACCCTGAGTGTTAGGAATCTTAGAATCAGGACCTACCCAAAGACCACCATAGATACAACTTCCGAGATGCTCGGCAAACTGGCCATAAATCTCTTTATTGATTTTCTGTGTTCCCTGGTTGGCATGGATTGTTCCTGTTACATCCTGAGCTTGAGCTGAGAATGCAACTGCTGTTGAAAGCAATGTGGTAGCGAAAAGTTTCTTCATCATTGTTCTTATTAATTGTTGTCGATTTTAAGTATAATACGTTTGTGGAGGTAGAATCCCCACAAACGTATTTATCGTTTATTTACTTTTTGTTCTCAACTGCTGCCTTTTCGATAGCAAGACCAGCCTTGTAGGTTTCAATATATTTATCAAAACCGGCTACATCTTCGGCAGTAGGTGCAATCTCTACACCAGTATTGCCTGCAAATACCTTCTTGTCGAGATAATCTGCCAGGCTCAACTTCTCTTCGTTGTTAACGAGATAACCTGCGAGCAGGGCAATACCCCATGCACCACCTTCGCCTGCTGTCTCCATGACAGAGATAGGGGAGTTAATGGCTGCAGCGAGGATGCGCTGACCTACACCCTTGGTCTTGAACAAACCGCCATGACCTGTGATGCGATCTACCTGTACCTTCTCGTCCTTGAACAATACATCGTTACCAATCTTCAATACAGCTACTGAAGAATAGAGGTTGGCACGCATGAAGTTGGCAAGGTTGAAGTGGTCGTTGGCAGAACGTACGAACATAGGACGACCTTCTGCAAGACCTGTTACAGGCTCACCAGAGATATAGTTGTAAGCAATCAATCCTCCGCAATCAGCATCGCCTTCAAGAGCGTGGTTGTAGAGCTTGCCGAATACCTCGTTCATATCTACTGGAACACCGAGCAACTCCTGATATTGCTTGAACAAACCTACCCATGCATTGAGGTCTGAAGTACAGTTGTTGCAGTGAACCATTGCTACAGGGCTGCCGTCTGGAGTAGTCACCATATCAATGACTTCGTAAGGTCGGCTCAAGGCTTTCTCCAATACAATCATAGAGAAAGAAGATGTACCTGCACTGACGTTACCTGTGCGCTGACGTACAGCGTTGGTAGCTACCATACCAGTACCTGCATCACCTTCTGGAGGACAGAGTGGGGTGCCTGCCTGGAGTGTGCCTGATGGGTCGAGCTTCTTTGCACCTTCCTCGGTCAATACGCCAGCATCTTCGCCAGCGTTCAGTACCTCAGGGAGAATGTCGAGAATCTTCCAACCCAGGTTCTTAGGCTCGATGAGCTTATCGAACTTAGCTACCATCTCTGCATCGTAGTCGTTGGTGTTAGAGTCGATAGGGAGCATACCTGATGCATCGCCTACGCCCAAAACCTTCTTGCCTGTGAGCTGCCAGTGGATATAACCGGCGAGAGTGGTAAGGAAGTCAATCTTGTTGATGTGGTCCTCACCATTCAGGATAGCCTGATATACGTGAGAGATACTCCAACGCAATGGGATGTTGAAGTGGAAGAGCTCTGAAAGTTCAGCTGCGGCCTTGGCTGTATTGGTGTTACGCCATGTGCGGAAAGGAACGAGAATGTTCTCATCCTTACCGAAAGCCATGTAGCCGTGCATCATCGCAGAAATACCGATGGCAGCCAACTGCTTGATTTCGCAGTCGTACTCAGCCTTCACGTTCTTGCGGAGGTCGGCATAACAATCCTGCAAACCTTTCCAGATTGTGTCGATGCTGTAAGTCCAGAGACCATCAACCAACTGGTTTTCCCACTCAAAGCTACCCTGTGCGATAGGGTTGTTGTCGGTGTCGATCAAGACAGCCTTGATTCTGGTAGAGCCAAACTCGATACCGAGAATGGCCTTACCTGATTCTATAATAGTTTTTGCGCTCATTATTGATTCTTTCTTTAATGTAAGGAACAAAGAGAAAAGCAATGGAATTCTTCACTCTTCGTTCTTCACTCTTCACTTAAATTATCTCAACGCCTTGTTGAGCATGTAGTAAATCTCGTTGTTGCGGAGCTGCTGCTTGAAGCTGCTGATAGTTGTGTTCTTGTCGATGTTGACGAACTCAATACCGAGAATCTCGCAGAAGTCTTCCCAGTACTCTGCAGTGATATCGTAAGAGAATGCACTGTGGTGAGTACCACCAGCGAGAATCCAAGCACCTGCACCAATCTCGAAGGTTGGCTGTGGAACCCAGAGAGCTGAAGCTACAGGGAGCTTAGGCATTGCCTTTGGCTCGATGCACTCTACCTCACTTGCGATGAGACGGAAACGGTTGCCGAGGTCAACTACAGTTGCCTTAACACCCTTACCTGTCTTAGATGTGAATACCAAACGGGCAGTCTGCTGCTTGCGGATACCGATGCCGAGGAAGTGAACCTCGAGCTTTGGCTTGTCTGTTGCGATCAATGGGCAAACCTCGAGCATGTGGCTCTGGAGGCTAGATGTGCGGTCGGCAGCGAAGTTGAGAGTGTAGTCCTCGAGGAATGAGCAACCCTTCTCCAAGCCCTGGTTCATTACCCAGAGTGTGCGGTAGAGGCAAGCTGTCTTCCAGTCACCCTCAGCACCGAAACCATAACCTTCTGCCATCAGGCGCTGTGAAGCCAAACCAGGAATCTGGTCGAAACCGCAGAAGTTTGGATCATCGATGTCTGCATCGCCGAGGTCATCGAAGTTGGTTGTGAATGCTACTGCGTTCTCATCTTTCAATACGCGACGGAGAGCGATTTCAGCCTTAGCTGCGTTCTTCACCTTCTCCCAATATACTTCCTCGCCAGACTCATCAATCTTGATGGTGTACTCCTTCTTGTACTCCTCAACGAGAGCATCAGCTTCTGCATCAGTAACCTTCTTGTAGTACTCCATGAGTGAAGATACTGGGTAGTAATCTACATGGTAACCCAAGCGCTGCTCGAACTCTACACGGTCGCCATCTGTTACGGCAACGTTGTTCATGTTCATACCGAACATCAAGCAGCGTACGTTGTGAGCATCAGCAACACCTGCAGCTACGCGAGCCCATGTTGCAATCTGCTTCTGAGCCTCTTCGCTCTTCCAGTAACCTACAACTACCTTTCTAGGGATACGCATACGGGTGCAGATGTGACCGAACTCGATGTCGCCGTGGGCTGACTGGTTGAGGTTCATGAAATCCATATCGATAGAATCCCAAGGGAGTTCTGCATTGTACTGAGTGTGGAAGTGGAGGAGAGGCTTCTCGAGAGCCTGCAAGCCCTTGATCCACATCTTAGCTGGAGAGAAGGTGTGCATCCATGTGATGATACCTACGCACTTCTCATCGTTGTTGGCAGCCTTCATGACAGCCTCTACTTCTGCAGAAGAGTTAGCTGTGCCCTTGTAAACTACCTTGATTGGGATGATGCCACTGTTGTTCAGACCATCTACCATGTCCTTTGAGTGACCATCAACTATCTTAACTGTTTCGCCTCCGTAAAGAAGCTGTGCACCAGTTACAAACCATACCTCTAAATTTTCAAATGCTTTAATCATGATTGTTTGTTGTATTAATTGTTATTGTTAATGTGATTCAATATCTTTATTTGAGACACCCTTTAATTAGTGCTTTTTCTGTCCGTAGTAAGCGTTAGGACCGTGCTTGCGGTTGAAGTGCTTCTCTACGAGCAATGGGTTCATGGTGGTGTTTGGATTCACAGAGAATGAGATGAAAGCCATCTTTGCTACCTGTTCAGCTACTACTGCGTGATAAACAGCCTGGTCTGCATCCTTACCCCATGTAAAAGGACCATGGTTCTTAACCAATACGCCAGGAGTATGAACTGGGTTGATGTTATCTTTCTTGAAACGGTCAACGATAACAACACCTGTGTTGTGCTCATATTCTGCCATCATATCCTCTGTCATCGCATCAGTGCAAGGGATGCAATCGTGGAAGTAATCAGCATGAGTTGTACCAATGTTAGGGATGTCCAAGCCAGCCTGTGCCCAAGCGGTAGCATAAGTAGAGTGAGTATGAACTACGCCACCCAACTCTGGGAATGCGCGGTAGAGAACCAGGTGGGTTGGAGTATCAGATGAAGGATTCAGGTCGCCTTCTACTACCTTACCTGTTTCCAAGTCTACCACTACCATATCGCTAGCCTTCATGGTGTCATAATCGACGCCTGATGGTTTGATGACAACCAGACCTTTCTCGCGGTCAATACCACTTACATTACCCCATGTAAAGAGCACGAGGTTGTGCTTAACGAGATCAAGGTTTGCCTTGAACACTTTTTCTTTTAATTCTTCTAACATAATATCTTTTGTTTTAAGTTATTTATTCTATTTCAAGTTGAACGATGGGTCTTCCTCGTATGCTTTCTTGTTGAAGCGGTAGAGGGCGGCGCCTCGTTTCGAGTTGACTTTATCGATGAGTTCTGTTTTCTCGATGAAGTCGATATCCTTCACGCGTTTGCGGAAGTTGCGCTTATCAATCTCTTCGCCTATTACTGCCTCGAATACATGCTGAAGCTGTGTCAGCGTAAAGAGGTCTGGGAGGAGTTTGAAGCTTAATGGCTCATGATTGATGCGGCGGCGTATCTGTGCGATAGCGTTGCGGATCATGAGTTTGTGGTCTGAGTAAAGTTCTGGAAGTTCGTTCAGACTAACCCATTCCAATCCGTGTTCTACACGGAGGCTGTCATCATAGTCTTTCACATTGATGAGAGTGCAATAGGCGATAGAGATAACTCGCTCACCTGGGTCACGGTCGATGCGGCCGAAAGCTCCTACTTGTCTTATATAGAGGTTTTTCATTCCAGTAAGTTCCAGGATGACTCTGTTGGCAGCATCTTCGAGATTTTCTGTTGCGCCAACGAAACCACCATAGAGTGACCATTCGCCTCTTCCCGGGTCCATCTTGCGTTTGCCTATCAGTACCTGGAGGTTACTACCGTCGAAACCGAAAATGATACAATCGACGGATACTAATACTTTGGAGTATTCATTATAAAACTGGGTCATGGTCTTTCTGCTGTTTTGATGTAATGATTCAATGTATGTATAGTTGTGTTCTTTTGCTTGCTCTTCATAGAGCAGGTTCGAGAGGAAAATCAAGGAGTAAGAAGGAGAAGAAAGGATCGCGGATTTTTTCAACAGAAACAGTTTTGTCTGATCTTTGAGAAAATTCCAGACTCCTCACTTCTTACTCCTGACGTGAATAATATTTTACCAGAAGTATGCGTAGAATGCTGCGCAGAGGCCGATTACTACGAGGGTACCGATAATATCGAAGGCACCCCAACTCTCACGGATAGACTTCTTGAAGTCTGATGTGAAGGTGATTGCCTCTACCTGCTCCTTGCTTGGAGCTGGAGTGAAGCAGCTTACTACTACCATGAAGATGATGAGGAATACGAGCAACCAGCACTCGAATACGAGCCAGTTGGTCTGCCAGAACCATGCGGTGTAATCCCAGAATGCACCATCCATTGTTGCCTTACCAGTATCGGTAATGACGTTGGTAACGAGGCGGAGCATACCGATGAGGAAACCGGTAATCATGGTGTATTCACCTGCCTTTGGAGTAATCTTCTTGAAGAAGATACCCATTGCAAATACGGCTACCATGGCTGGAGCCAGAAGTGACTGGATACCCTGGAGATAGTTGTACAATGTATCCATCTTCATCATGATTGGCAACCATGCGAAACCGAGAACTACAACTACAATGGTAGCGATACGGCCAACGAGTACGTAGTGAGCCTCAGACATGCCCTTCTTCAATGGCTTGTAGAAGTCCTCGGTGAAGAGGGTAGCACAGCTATTGAAGAATGCTGCCAATGAAGCAACGAGTGCGCAGATGAAACCGATGGTTACGATTCCCTTGATACCTGCAGGAAGAACGGTCTTTACCATGATGGCGAAGGCTGCATCAGTCTCGTTCATCTGGATGGCACCCTTCTGAGCCAAGGCTGCTGCAATCATACCTGGAATGAGGAACATGAAGCAAGGGAGTACCTTGAAGAAACCGGCTGCGATAGTACCGCGGCGGGCACGCTTCATAACCTCTACGTTGCTCTCGCCAGGAACCTGACCGAGTACACGCTGAACGATGTGCTGGTCAGTACACCAGTACCAGAAACCGATGATGGTTGCACCGATGAATACTACGAAACCAGGATACTCCTGATACATAGAGTCACCAGCCTCCCAGTGGAACATGTGGGTTGTACCGTAGCCGTTGTTCAACTTGCCGCAGTAATCCATCATGTCGGCCCAACCGGCAGAGATGCTGCCACCGCCGAGGGTAGAGAGACCGAGGAAGAGTACGAGGAAAGAACCGATGACGAGGATAGGAGTCTGGATAGTTGACAATGTCATCACACCCTTCATACCACCGAATACGGTGAAGATGGTGGTGAGGATAATCAAGCCGATAGCACCTGCCCAGAAGTTCAAGCCCCAGAGATACTCGAAGAAGATACCACCTGTAAGAGCTGTAACGCTCACCTTAGTAAGGATGTAAGCTACGAGGGTGATGATAGAGAGCCATGAACCTGTGCGCTGGGTATAGCGGAACTTCAGGAAGTCTGGCATGGTGATGATTTTACCCATCTTGTTGATGAGCAACTGGTAGAAAGGTACGAACAGCCAACCCAAGATGAGGATCATCCAGCCCTGCATCTCCCAGTGTGCCATACCGACACCACTCTTGGCACCTGTACCAGCCAAACCAACGAGGTGCTCAGAACCAATGTTGGCAGCAAAAATAGCCATACCGATTACATACCATGGCTCACCCTTACCGAAAAGGTAGGCAGAAGAGTCTTCACCTTTCTGAGCCTTTCTGTCTTTCATGATTGCGTGCCAGACAGCCCAAATTACGCCGATAACACCAATGGCGAGTATAGCCCAATCAAGCCATACGAATTCTGTTGAATTCCAATTCATAATTACTATAAGATTGTTTGTTTATTATTATTTGTTTATTCTTTTCTTTTATTGGATGCTTATTATGTTAGTTTCTTATCCAGCACATTTCGTTTTTTGTCATTGCGAAAACTTCTTGTTGGATGTTAGCTGTTCCGGCGGACTTTATCCGCCGGAACAGCTAACTTTTAAACTAACTTACGCTTACTTTTTAACGCTGAATTTGTAAGCGAGGTGAGAATAGTATTTCTCTCCTGGCTTCAATGTGGCATCTGTCCAATCCTTTACACCCTGAGTAATCTTGGTTGGAGAATCAGGATATTTCTGGCTCTCGAAGCAAACGCTTACGTGTTTAGGATACTTGATGCCATGCTTGCAGGCAATACCTGTGCCTTGGAAGTTACCGGTGTAAACCTGAATGCCTGGCTCGTTGGTAAATACTTCAAGAAGGATACCGCTCTTTGGTGAGTAGAGGCTTGCGCAAACTGTTTTGTCATCGCCCTTACCATTCTTATATGTGTTCAAACACCAGTTGTGGTCGTAACCTGTGGCATTCTTAATCTGATCAAAGTTATAATCAACCTTCTTGCCGATTTCTGCAGGTTTACGGAAATCCATAGGGGTTCCCTCGACACTCTTGATTTCACCAGTTGGGATGTAAAGTGAATCTGCAGGAGTGAACTTATCTGCATTGATGTACATTACCTGATCGAAACCTTCCTTAGATGGATCGCCATTCAAGTTGAAGTAACTGTGGTTGGTCATATTGACAACGGTCTCTTTGTCTGTTGTAGCGCCAAACTCGATGTCGAGTGTGTTGTCACTCTTGACTGTATATTTAGCTGTTGCTGTTACGTTGCCAGGGAAACCATTCTCGCCATCCTTCGCATTGATAGTGAAGGTAACGGATGAGTCGTTCTTCTCTGTAATGTCGTAAACCTGGTTCAACCATCCTGTAGCACCACCACCATGCAGGCAGTTGCCATTATCATTTGCCTTCAACTGGTATGTTGAACCAGCAAGTGAAAGCTTAGCATCCTTGATACGGTTGGCATAACGTCCTACAGAAGAACCATAATCTGAAGGAGAGTTAAGGGTGTCAGCATACTGATGGATATTATCGTAACCAAGAACCACATCTGTTGGCTTTCCGTCCTTGTTTGGAACGGAAATGGAAACGACACGTCCACCATAATTGGTGAGGCAAACTTCCATGCCGTTTGCATTCTTGAGAGTTACTAACTCAGTCTTCTTGCCCAATACTGTTGAATCGAAATCTGCTGGATTCAAACCAGATTGTGTGAGACTTGCATTGCTGCTTGATGAACAAGCTGAGAGGGTAGCGATAGCCGCAAAACCAACTCCCATAAATAGGGTCTTAAATGTACTCATTTTTAGGCTGTTTTTTATTGTCTATTCATTTTGGGTGTAAAATTACAATTTTATTTCGAATCTGCAAGAGTTTTCCCTAACTTTTTTTCTTCTAAAGTGTCTTTTTAACACTATTTGTATGAAAACGCCTGTTTTTGTCTTATTTGGGACAAAAAAAACTGCAGTTAGCAAATACTAACTGCAGTTCCTTATATTATAATATAATGTATATATTAGCAAACCTTGTGAGAACCCTCAGAGATGATTACAGGGTAAATCTCTGGAGCATGACCATATTTGGCTGTGAACTTAGCTGTAACGTCCTCAACGAACTTGTCGTAGATATCGTCCTTTACCAGGTTGATGGTGCAGCCACCGAAGCCACCGCCCATGATACGGCTACCAGTAACACCGTTCTCCTTAGCAACATCGTTTAAGAAGTCGAGTTCCTCGCAGCTTACCTCATATTCCTTGCTCAAGCCGTGGTGAGTCTCGTACATCTTCTGACCTACTGTCTCGTAGTCGCCCTTCTCAAGAGCATCGCAGACTGCCAATACGCGGTCCTTCTCGCCCAATACGAAGTGAGCGCGGCTGTAATCCTCTTCGCCTACCTCAGCGCGAACCTCTTCCAACTGCTCCCATGTGCAATCACGGAGAGTCTCGAACTTAGCCTCTGGGTGCTTGGCAGCGATGTGCTTAACCACGTTCTCGCAAGAGTTGCGGCGGTCGTTGTATGGAGAACCTGCCAACTCGTGCTTTACCTTAGAGTTTACCAGGCAGAGTTTATAGCCCTTAGGCTCGAATGGGAAGTATTCAAATTCGCGGCTGTTGCAATCGAGGCGCATCAACTTACCTTCCTTACCGAAAACAGAAGCAAACTGGTCCATGATACCGCAGTTAACACCTACATACTTGTGCTCAGTAGCCTGGCCTGCGAGAACGAGATCCCATTTAGAAACCTTGTTGTCACCGAAAAGGTCGTTCAAAGCAAAAGCAAAACAGCTTTCAAGAGCTGCAGAAGAAGACATACCTGCACCGAGAGGCACATCACCATAGAATGCTGCATTGAAACCCTTTACGTCAACGCCCAATGCCTTCATCTCCTGGCAAACACCATAGATGTAACGTGCCCATGAAGCGCGAGGACCTTCAGGATCATTAACCTTGAATTCTACACGGTCCTTCAAGTCGATAGAGTAGAGCATGACGGTATCTGTTCCGTTAGGACGGATTTCTGCCATGATACCCTTATCTACTGCACCTGGGAAAACAAATCCACCATTATAATCGGTATGCTCACCAATCAAGTTAATACGACCTGGTGACATGTAGATGTTACCTGTTTTACCATCGAAATGCTTGATGAATCGGCTTCTTACTTTTTCAATATCCATAATTAGTTAAGTTTTTGTTGTGTTGTTACTAAAGATTTGATTATATGATTTAGCCCTAAGACTATATAAGCCTTAGGGCTAATTTATTTCGTGTTATTAATCAACAGGAATATCCTTGTTGATGTTCTTGCAACCAGCTACAGCATAGAAGAACATGTATGCCATACAGATGAGTGGCACAATGTAGCTAGCCATATAGCCAGCGTTGTCTGCGATGAAGTTCTGTACCAATGGCATCAATCCGCCACCTACTACCATCATCATGAAGATACCTGAAGCCTGGGCTGTATACTTGCCAAGACCCTCGGTAGCGAGGTTGAAGATAGAAGACCACATGATAGAAGTGCAGAGACCGCAGAGTACCAGGAACATGGCAGCGATAGGCACTGTTACCATCTGGAATGATGTACCTGTAAATACAGGCATTTCTACTGTAGTTGACTTGCCGAGAAGTACGGCGAGGACGATAAAAATCATACCTGCACCATTGGCAATCATCATCATCATGCGGCTAGATACCTTGTCAGCAATAAAGCTAGAGCAAAGACGACCAACCAGCATCAGGAGCCAATATGTACCTGCAACGAAACCACCGATAGCTGCTGCATTTGCCAAGGCTGTACCATTGATGAAACCACCACCATTTGCTGTTGTATCAGAAATGTAGAAGTTCAATGTTCCAGGAATGCCTACCTCAACACCTACATAAACGAAGATTGCGATAACGCCGAGGTTGAAGTGGCGGAAAGCCCATGGTGAATGCTCGAATACAGTCTTGTCTGTAGTCTTACCCATCTCTGGATCCTGAATAGGGATGAAGTTCAAGATAACGAATGCTGCTGCGAATACGGCAAGGGCAATGTAAAGTACGAGGTTCACATCTACCATTTTGGTATTAGCAGTAACAGTACCGATAAGGGCACCTACGAGCATTGGGGTTAAAGTTCCGGATAAACTGTTCAATGTACCACCGATGAGGTTCAGCTGGTTACCGCGGTTACCACCACCACCGATGAGGTTCAACATTGGGTTTACAACAGTATTCAAAATACAAACTGCGAAACCTGAGATGAACGCACCGAAGAGGTAAACAGCGAAGCCTGAGATGTCGGCACCGAACTTACCGGAAAGGAACTGGATGAGCACGCCTACGAATCCGGTAGCGATACCGGTGAGGGCGGTCTTCTTGTAACCGATCTTGGTGAGCAACTTACCTGCAGGGATACCCATGAAGAGGTAAGCCAAGAAGTTCATGGCGTTACCCAACATACCGATCATGTTAGCACTTCCGCTGTCAGCGAATACATTTTTCCAAATAACTCCGATAGGAGCAGCCAAATTCGTTACGAACGAAATCATGGCGTAGAGGAACATCATCGTGATAATGGCGATGATGTTGCCATTTTTACTTTGGTTTTCCATTTTTTTGATAGTTGATATTGTTATTTGTTATTATTATTTGCGAAAAGCTTGTTTATACTCTTTTTGAAGAGGTTATTGATTCTCTTTTATGGTAAAGAGGTTGCTACTCTTTTCTTCTAAGAGGTTGTTTCTTCTTTAAAGACGTTAAGACTTCTCTTTAAGATTGTTGTCGCGCTGGATGGGGTTTGTCATTCAAGCGCGAAAATGGAGCAAGTGCTGTTTAGAGTACCTGCTCCATGATTTATTCTGATTTATTTGTCAATTCCAAACTTATAGATTGTCTTCTGGGTGTATGTTTCACCCGGATTTAATCTGCAACTTGGGAAATAGGTGTGATTTGGAGTGTCTGGGAACTTCTGTGCCTCGAAGCAGACAGCACTGCGACGTGGGAATGTTGCACCAAACTGTCCTGAGATACCTGCAAGGAAATTACCTGTGTACATCTGCAAACCTGGTTCTGTGGTATAAACCTCCATGGTACGGCAGCTTACAGGGTCTTTTATACGGGCAGCGAAACTCAACTCACCTTCTTCTGTCTTGTTCAATACATAGTTGTGGTCATAGCCCTGACCATTCTTGATCTGCTCGTTGTCTGCATTGATGTCCTGACCAATTGGCTTTGGTGTACGGAAATCGAATGGTGTGCCCTCAACCTTCAAAATCTCACCTGTAGGGATAGAATACTTATCAATAGGGAGATAGTAGTTTGCGTTTACCTCACAGATGATATTGTCAACTGTTGGGGTAGGATTAGCAATACCCTGGATTGAGAAGAAAGCGTGATGTGTCAGGTTGCAGATGGTTGTCTTGTTGGTTGTAGCCTGATACTTGATAACGAACTCATTGTCGTCGGTCAATGTGTAAGCTACCCAAACTGTCAACTCACCTGTGAAGCCTTCTTCACCATAAGGGCTCGTGTATTTCAACACGACAGCGCTATCACTCATGCGGGTTGCATCCCAAACTTTGGTGTGGAAACCTGTAGGTCCACCATGCAGGTGGTTGGGACCATCGTTGCATGCCAAGTGATACTCCTTGCCGTGAAGTATGAACTTGCCTTCTTTAATACGGTTGCCATAACGACCGATGAGCACACTCAAGAATGGCTCTGGTGAGTTGATGACGTCCTGTATGTTGTCATGACCCTGGATGAGGTTGGCATAGTTGCCATCCTTGTCAGGCATCATGATGGCTACGACTGCTCCACCATAGTTAGTCACTGCAACTTCGTTGCCTTGCTTGTTTCTTAACACGAAGAGATCAGTCTTCTTGCCATTCACTGTGGTCTGAAAATCTTCTCTTTTCAAACCACACTTATTTGCTGGTTCTGTATTCATAATATCTCACTTTTTTAGTTACCTTACTTTGGTTTAAGTAATGTACTGCAAAGTAACTAAAAAAAAATGAGTATTACAAATATTTTATGAACTTTTTGATTTAAAAAATCCTAAAATGATTCTGATAGCAAATCGGCAACGACGTAACTTGATCCGCCAATAAAGATAAAATCATCTTTTTTTGCGTTTGCTTTTGCTTTGTTAAATGCCTGTGCGATAGTTTGATAGCATGTTCCGTTTAAGCCGTGCTTTTGTGCGTATCCGTATAATTTGTCTACAGGAATCGCTCTTTTGGTTGATGGCTGTGTCCAATAGAAAATCGTGCTTTCTTTTGGCAACTTTTCTAATAGTCCCATTACATGCTCTACATCTTTGTCATCAACCATTCCGAAGACAATATGTTTCGTATCGGCTTTGACGGATGCAATCTGAGGCTCCAGATACTCCCATCCGGCAAGGTTATGTCCCGTATCACAGATGGTGAGAGGGTGTTCGTTGAGTTTTTCCCATCTGCCACGTAAGCCTGTCAGCTCGCATACATGTTCGAAGCCGTTCTTTATGCTTTCATCTTTGATTTCTATTCCTTCTTCCTTCAGGCATTCTACGGCTGCGGATATGGTGCAGAAGTTCTTTTTCTGATAGTTGCCTTTCAGTTCGAAGTTCATGTCTGCGTCAGTTGCATGTGCAAAATGGATAGGAGAATTCTGCTCATGGGCTTTCTTGATGAATACAGGTTGGGTCTCTTCGTTCCATTCGCCAATAACGACAGGAATCTGTGGCTTGATGATACCCGCCTTTTCGCCTGCAATCTCGCCGAGTGTATTCCCGAGGAATTGGGTGTGGTCAAAACTGATGTTCGTGATAACGGATAGGATAGGAGTGATGATGTTGGTACTATCCAGTCTTCCTCCCAATCCAACTTCGATGACGGCAAAGTCTACCTTTTGTTCTGCAAAATACTGAAATGCCATCATGGTGGTCAGTTCAAAGAACGAAGGATGTAGCGGTTCTAAGAATTTCCGGTTGTTTTCTACAAAGTCGATTACATACTTTTCGCTTACCATTTCACCATTTACGCGAATGCGTTCTCTGAAATCTACAAGATGTGGAGATGTGAACAGGCCGACCTTATAGCCCTGGCTCTGCAGGATTGCTGCAAGGGTATGGGATGATGAACCTTTTCCGTTGGTTCCTGCAATGTGGATACATTTATATTGGTTATGAGGATGTCCGAAGTGTTCATCCATTTTATGCATCGTATCAAGCCCAGGTTTGTATGCCTTGGCTCCAATCTTTTCAAAAACCGGCGTGCTGGTGAAAAGATATTCAACAGTTTCTTGATAATTCATGTTATATGTTATACCTTATTATATATACAGATAATCCCCGAAATGAGCGAACCGTTCTTTCGAAGATAGTTCGCCCTCTTCGGGGATTGCTCTTTACTGTTTATTTTTTAAAGAGATTCTTGAAACTTTCAAAGAGAGATTTCTTCTCTGCATTATCTGCTTTGAAATTATCGCATTCCTTGAATTTCACAACAAGATCCTTTTCTTCCTTGGTCAGAGAGGTAGGTACGAAAACGGTAATGTTGACGATAATATCACCACGGCCATAACCATATCCCTTAATAGCCGGCATACCTTTGCCACGCAAACGAATCTGTTTGCCAGGTTGTGTGCCAGGTTCTATTTTGATCTTCGTCTTGCCATCTAAGGTAGGGACTTCTACCTCGCCACCCAAAGTGGCAGTTGCAAAGTCAAGAACAAGATTATGGTATAAGTCCTGACCAACACGCTCGAAATCATCGTTCTTTTCTACGCTTACCAGTACCTGTAGATTTCCGTAGAGACCATTGTGCTTGCCTTGGTTACCCTTTCCTTCAACGGTAACAACCATATCGTTGTCGACACCTGCAGGAATATTGATTTCTACGAGTTCCTCGCCCTTCACGATTCCGTCGCCACCGCATTCCTTACATTTGTTCTTGATGATAGTTCCCTCACCACCACACTTTGTACAGGCAGCCTGAGTTTGCATCATGCCGAACATACTGCGCACCGTTTTTAAGACATAGCCGCTTCCATGACATTCCGGACATGTTTCTGGCTGGGCACCACCTTCGCAACCTGTTCCGTGACATGCAGAGCAAGTTACATCCTTGCGAATCTTGAAGCGCTTGGTAACACCTGTTGCTGCTTCCTGAAGAGTCAGTTTTACTCTTACGCGAAGGTCGCCACCCTGGTAAACCCGCTTCTGTGAGCCGCCACCGAAACCGCCGCCACCAAAGCCGCTGAAACCGCCGTGTCCGCCAAAGATATCTCCAAACATAGAGAAGATGTCGTTCATGTCCATGCTGGCACCACCGCCAAATCCGCCGAATCCACCTTGTGGACCGTCGAAACCAAACTGGTCATACTGCTGGCGCTTCTGGGCATCGTGGAGAACTTCGTAAGCTTCGGCAGCTTCCTTGAATTTCTCTTCCGCCTCTTTGTTGCCAGGGTTGCGGTCTGGATGATACTTGATGGCTATCTTTCGATACGCCTTCTTTATTTCGTCTTCTGATGCCGACTTGTCTACGCCCAGCACCTCATAATAGTCTCTCTTAGCCATTTGCTTATTTCAAATATTGAATTTTCTTACAGAATTCTAATAGAATGTTCTGGATTTTGAAAAATAATTCTTGATATTTCTTTCTTACTGACCTACAGCTACCTTGGCATGGCGAATCACCTTGTCGTTCATCGTATAACCTGTCTGGACGCAGTCAATAATCTTTCCCTTCTTGTCATCGCCCATTCCCGGAACCATAGCAATAGCCTCGTGGAAATCTACATCGAAATCCTTGTCGTTGGTTTCAATCTTCTTTACGCCAAGACCTTCGAGTGTCTTTACGAACTTGTTGAAAATCATCTGGACACCTTCCTTGATAGCCTTAGGGTCTTCGCTCTTGTCAGCGATGGCACGCTCAAAGTCGTCGAGAATAGGCAGAATAGCAGCTACAGTCTTCTCGCCGCCATTCAAAATCAGTTCTGCTTTCTCTTTGAGGGTACGCTTGCGGTAATTCTCAAACTCAGCAGTCTTATAGAGTAACTGTTTCTTGAGTTCCTCTACCTCTTGCTGTGCTTTTGTTAAAGGATCAATCTCTTCTGCCTTCTTGTCAGCAGCGTCTGTATTGTTGTCACCTTCTTCTGCCTTGTTGTCAGTATTCTGATTTTCCTCAGTATTTTCATTTTGAGTTGTCTGCTCATTATTTTCATTCTGAACAGTCTCCTGAACGTTTCCGTCCTCTATATTGATTTCTTTTTCTTTTGACATAGTCTTAAATTTTTTAAACATGATAATTCTTGTTATTGGTTGTTTGACAAAAAGTGTGCCAACCCGATTCTCATCGAATTGGCACTATTAAATTATAAGATAATTTGTGGTTGCTGTTTAAAACAGCAGAATAACTTTCTGTTTAGAATCCGTACATCTTAGCCTTCTGCTCCTTGATAGCTTCATCGTAGATATACTCATCATAAGACATGAGCTTGTCGATGGTGCCTGATGGAGTGAGCTCGATGATGCGGTTTGCCACGGTGTTGATGAATTCGTGGTCGTGGCTAGAGAAGAGGATATTGCCCTTGAAACCTACCAGGTTGTTGTTGAATGCCTGAATACTCTCCAGGTCCAAGTGGTTGGTTGGTGTATCAAGAATCAGGCAGTTGGCGTTCTGCAACTGCATGCGTGCAATCATACATCTCATCTTCTCACCTCCGGAGAGGACATTTACCTTCTTCAGTACTTCTTCGCCGCTGAAGAGCATTCTTCCGAGGTAGCCCTTCATGGCAACTTCGTTACCTGGACCATACTGGCTCAACCAGTCTACCAGGTTCTTGTCGCTCTGGAAGAATTCTGTATTATCGAGTGGGAGATAAGCTGTTGTGATAGTAACACCCCACTTGTAGTCACCTGCGTCAGCCTTTCGGTTGCCGTTGATGATTTCGAAGAGTGCGGTCATCGCCTTAGGGTTGTGAGAAAGGAATACTACCTTCTCGCCCTTTTCTATGTTGAAGTTTACATTGTCGAAGAGTACTGTTCCGTCTTCGTCGCATGCTTTCAGTCCCTCTACCTCCAGAATCTGGTTACCTGGCTCACGCTCCATCTGGAAGATGATGCCTGGGTATTTACGGCTTGAAGGACGGATTTCTTCGACGTTCAGTTTTTCCAGCATCTTCTTGCGGGACGTTGTCTGTTTACTCTTAGCAACGTTAGCTGAGAATCGGCGGATGAATTCTTCCAACTGCTTCTTCTTCTCTTCAGCCTTCATCTTCTGGTTCTGAGCCTGGCGGAGAGCCAACTGAGAACTCTCATACCAGAAAGAGTAGTTACCTGCAAACATCGTAATCTTACCGAAGTCGATATCTACGGTCTGGGTACTTACTGCATCGAGGAAGTGACGGTCGTGAGATACAACGAGTACGGTCTGTTCAATGTTGCTGAGATAGTCTTCCAACCACTCAACTGTGTCGAGGTCGAGGTCGTTGGTAGGCTCATCGAGAAGGAGGTTGTCTGGATTGCCGAAGAGTGCCTTAGCCAACATGACGCGCACTTTCTCTGTGTTTGAAAGTTCACCTACGAGTTTGTCGTGACGGTCTTCCTTTACGCCGAGGTTCTGCAGAAGTTGTGCGGCATTGCTTTCAGCCTCCCAACCATTCATTTCTGCAAACTTGAGCTCCAGCTCAGCAGCGAGGTTACCCTCTTCTTCTGTCATCTCTGGCTTAGCATAGAGGCGCTCGCGCTCCTTCATGTTTTCCCATAATGGCTGATGACCCATCAGAACGGTATCCATCACGCGGAAATCGTCATATTTGAAGTGGTCCTGTTCCAAGACAGAAAGTCGCTCGCCTGGCCCCATTTCTACTGTACCCTTGTTTGGTTCAAGGTCGCCGCTGATAGCGCGGAGGAAAGTAGATTTTCCGGCACCGTTAGCACCGATGATACCATAAATATTACCATGAGTGAACTTGAGGTTTACATCCTTGTAAAGCACTCTCTTTCCGAATTGGATCGCAAGATTTTGTACTGTAATCATTATTTGTTCCTAAATATCTTTTATTCTGATTATATCTTTAATTCAGCTGCAAAATTACAAAAAAATATTTGAAACACAATGATTTATTGGCAAAAGTTACTAATTTTTAGTTAAAAACATGGTGGCTTTTTGTTATTTTGCAGAAAAGTCTTACTTTTGTAGGCTGAAACGGAGAAAATGCAGCATTGATTCTGTGTTTTTCATGTTAAGAAAATGATATCGATAACAATATGAGACAACAAAATAGAAAAGGAAATTTTAATAAGCATACCAATAATGCTTATGGCTACGGAAACCCAAATGAATATGAGCATTACAAGGTAGAAAAACCTGCTCCGTTGCTGGAATGGCTGATGGAGAATGTGAAGGGACCTAGCAAGACCAAGGTGAAGCAGACTCTGCAGGGTAGGGGAATCAAGGTAAATGGCAAAACTATTACCCAGTTTGACTATGCCCTGAAGTCGGGTATGAAGGTGAGTGTGAGCAAGACAAAGAAGAATCAGGAGGTATTTAAAAGCAGATACCTTAAGATTGTTTATGAAGACAGATATCTGATTGTTGTCGAGAAAAACATTGGTATCTTGAGTATGGCAGCCGGTCATTCTACTCTGAATGTAAAAACGGTGCTTGATGATTATTTTCATAAGACTCGCCAGAACTGCCAGGCGCATGTAGTACACCGACTTGACCGTGATACTTCAGGTTTGATGATTTATGCCAAGGATAAGCAGACGGAACTGGCTTTGGAGGATGATTGGCATCATAATGTGTACGACCGCAGATATGTGGCTCTGGTTTCCGGAGAGATGGAAGAAGATGAAGGTACCGTTACCAACTGGCTGAAAGATAACAAGGCTTATATTACTTACAGTAGTGATACGGATAATGGCGGCAAGTATGCTGTTACCCATTTCCATACATTAGAGCGTACCACCGCTCATTCTCTGGTGGAGTTCAAACTCGAAACGGGCCGTAAGAATCAGATTCGTGTTCATACAGCCGATATGGGGCATCCGGTGTGTGGTGACATCAAGTATGGTAATGGTGATGATCCATGCCAGCGCTTGTGCCTGCATGCCTATGTGCTGTGTTTCTATCATCCCGTAACGCATCAGCCTATGGAATTTGAAACTCCGATACCGGCTGAATTCCGCAGGGCATTAAAGAATGATCGTTAATAGGGTGATGAATGCTGATTGGTAGTTTATACTATATAATAATGTGATATGAATGATTTTGGATATTATGCGCTGGCATTGGTAGTCCTTGTTGTAGGACTGTTTGTCTTAAAGAAGGTGGCTACCTGCATGATTAAAGCAATGGTAGCTGTTGTCATGATAGCCGTGCTGGCAGTTCTTTACTGGCTCTTCTGTTGATAGTAGAGTTGTGTAATGATGGCGGGATAAGATTTTAGATATTTTTGATTGGTAAATTGGTTGCGGTTGTCTGGGTGTAAACTTTGGATGGCTGCAACTTTTTTATAGTGATATTTAAAGAGATATAAAGTAAAATTTAAAGGCGATATGAAATGGTATGGAGAAATTTAAAAACAAAAAAGAGCATTTCTGTTAAGAAATGCTCTTTTTGTACACCCTTAGGGATTCGAACCCTAGACCCACTGATTAAGAGTCAGTTGCTCTACCAACTGAGCTAAGGGTGCAACTATTTGTTGGTGACTCCGCAAGGATTCAAACCTTGAACCTCTTGATCCGTAGTCAAGTGCTCTA
>CATXJC010000016.1 GCA_958369755.1 uncultured Prevotella sp. | reverse complement strand
CTGCTCTACTTTCCCGACACAACCGACGGGGCGACAGCGCGCCGTCATATCATGGAATGGATCAAGCGTTGCGTGCCTCTCTGGAACGAGCTGCAGCGCCTAGGCTACCAGAAGCGTAGCCAGTATTTCCCTCCCCGCCAGGTATCCACCATCTTCGAATATCTGGGCGAGCCGGGGGCGGAATAGGGAATGTTGAATGTTGAATGTTGAATGTTGAATGTTAAATAAAAAAACTCCTGAAGTTTGTTTCAAACAACTTCAGGAGTTTTTTTATTATGTATTGATAGTTTATTTCAATAACTTTTTGTAGTCCTTGTCAAATCCTTGAGGATGACGTCCGATGAAAAGAACATTGAGTAAGCAGTTGGCAGCCAGTTCTACATCATTGAGATCAGCGCCTTTGCCTTTTTTGACTTCCTTTCCCAGGCATACATCCCATGTGGACTGGAAACAGCTATCATTTGCTCCAACAAACATATCATTTGAGTCAGGATCTTCCATCAGTTCAAACTTGATAACCTTTTTGGATGTGATAGGTTGGATATTGCAAAGCATGTCGAATGCTTTTTCAAAAATATCGCGATGCAACTGTGCATTTGGAAACATCACATTGACTGTTGGAAAAATCTCTTCAAATTCAAACGACTGCAATAGCTGGTAGAGTTTCATATGCTTATACCTTATTATATATATAACATTCAGTTTATCAACTCTCGTTGTCAAGACTAGAACTTAGCCATCTTGATAGCATCTATAGCACACTCATCACCCTTGTTACCCAACTTGCCGCCGCTACGATCCTTAGCCTGCTGCAGATCGTTGGTAGTCAAGAGACCATAGATAACAGGAATTTCCTGAGTAGCATTCAGACGGGCAATTCCGTAGGTAACACCCTCGCAGATGTAATCGAAGTGAGGAGTTTCACCACGTATCACACTACCTAAAATGATGACTGCATCATAGCCGCCATTCAAAACCATTTGATGGGCTCCGTAGATAAGCTCAAAGCTGCCTGGAACAGTTTTTACATGGATATTCTCTGTGAGAGCTCCATGTTTTTCGAGTGTTTTTACTGCTCCGTCGAGCAAAGCGCCCGTTATCTCAGGATTCCATTCTGCTACAACGATACCAAAGCACATGTTACTGGCGTCTGGTATTTTAGTAAAGTCGTATTCAGATAAATTATGAAGTGCTGTTGCCATATTGATTTCGAATTGTTATCAGTACAGATTAGTTAGAAGCGCGCTCGATGTACTTGTCGATTTCGCCACTCTGTACGAGCATAGCGTTAACATACTTCTTCTTAGCATCCTGATAAAGCTTCAAAGCTTCGTCTTTCTTACCCTGGCTTTCGAGAATCTCGCCAGCCTTGATAATGAATATAGGAGAAAGACTGTTGTTTGTACCATCCTCGGCCTTGCTGTCAGCCATAGAAGCAGCCTTCTTGAAAGCATCTACAGCCTTGTCGAGCTGGTTGAGATGAGCATAAGCATCACCTAAGGCAGATTCAGCAGCAGGACTGATCATCTGGTCGTCTTCTGAAGAGAAAGCTTCCAGACTCTTCTGAGCTTCTGCCCATTTGCCGAGGTTTGCATAGCAAAGACCTGCATAGAGGTTTGCCAGGTTACCTGCATCTGTGCTGCTGTATTCGTCAGCAATCTTAGTAAAACCTACATAGCCAGCGCCATCACCCTTCAATGCCTGCTCATACATCTGGTTAGCAAAGTAGGTCTGACCCTTAGCAAGCATAGTGCTAGCCTTGTCCTCACGAGGACCTGAGATCTGAGATACATAACCGAATACACCTGCAATGATAACAATGATAGCTACTACTGCAATGATAATTGCCTTCTTGTACTTCAAGAAGAAGGCCTCACGAATGTTTAGGCTCTCTGTTTCCTGAGCCTGTACGTTGTTGTTTGCCATTTTTATTTTGCTTTTTTTATTATTCTATACTTTTTAGTTTCCGGTTTAGGAGCAATCTGTTCAATAGAAAGTTAGCTTTCAAATTGTGGAATGCCGCTAAACTTCTGCAAATTTACTCAATTTTATTCAATTATTGAAATTTCTAGCCTATTTTTTTTGTTTTTTCCTCTTTTTCTGCTAACTTTGCACTATAAAAGCAGAAAAGAGACTATGATTTTAAAGAATATTTCCATTATTAACTTTAAAAATATAAAGAGCGCCAATCTGGAGTTGTCGCCCAAAATCAATTGTCTGATAGGACATAATGGCATGGGAAAGACTAATTTCCTTGATGCTATCTACTATCTCTCTTTCTGTAGGAGTGCCTATAATTCTATCGATTCTCAGATTATTACTCATGATGAGCCTTTCTTTATGCTGGAGGGAAATTATGATAATGATAAGGGGGAGATAGAGAATGTTTACTGTGGCATGAAACGGGGTACCAAGAAGCATTTCAAGAGAAACAAGAAGGAGTATAAACGTCTTTCGCAACATATTGGGCTTATCCCTCTGATTCTGGTTTCTCCTTCTGATGTTTCTCTGATAGAAGGAGGGAGTGAAGAGCGCAGAAAACTGATGGATGTGGTCATCTCTCAGTATGATTACTCTTATATAGAGGCTTTGTCCAACTATAATAAGGCTTTGCAACAGAGAAATGCTTTGCTGAAAATGGAGGAGGAACCTGATATTACGCTGCTGGAACTTTGGGAACAGCAGATGGCGAGTAATGGTGAATTGCTGTACCAGAAACGGCAGGCTTTCGTTGACGAACTGGTTCCGCTGTTTCAGCAGATTTATCAGCAGATTTCGGGTGATAAGGAGCAGGTCCGTCTTCACTATGTTTCTCATTGCCAGAGAGGTCCTTTGCTGGATGTTATCCAGCGCGACCGGTTTAAGGATCGTGCTGTAGGGTATTCTCTGCATGGTGTTCACCGTGATGATCTGGAGTTTTTGCTGGGTGATTATCCGATGAAGAGAGAGGGAAGTCAGGGGCAGAACAAAACTTTCGTGATTGCCCTGAAACTGGCTCAATTTACTTTCCTGCAGCGCACGAGTTCCAATACGCTTCCTTTGCTCCTCTTAGATGATATCTTCGATAAGTTGGATGCACAGCGGGTTGAGGCTATTGTAAAACTGGTTGCCGGTGACCATTTCGGACAGATTTTTATTACGGATACGAACCGTGATCATTTGGATAAGATTCTCCAGAACATGCAGGGAGATCATACGATATTCTATGTAGAGAATGGGGAAATAATGAAGTAAGAATATGTTTAAAAGAAAAGTTAAGTCAATAGCAGAACTCTTGCCCGAATTTCTGAGAAAGGAAGGCTTGGAGACTCCTTTACAGCAGAAACGCCTGATCATGTGTTGGGATTCTGTGGTAGGGGAAAATATTGCTGCATATTGTGGTGATAAGTTTATCAAGAACCAGACTCTCTATGTAAAGATAGAGAATGCTGCATTGAGGGCTGACCTCACGATGAGCCGTGCTACCCTTGTTCGCCGTTTGAATGAACAGGTTGGTGCACAGGTTATTGCAGATATACGCTTTTATTAATATTCCCCGCTCTATATGCTATATGATTTCGTCCATGCATATATCTGTAGGGGTAACAGGAAGGAGTCCTTCCTCTTTGATTTTCTGGAAGTCGAAACAGATTCCTATTTTGTATGCATGTGGAATCTGGGCAAGAAATCTGTCGTAATAGCCTTTTCCTCTTCCTAACCGGTTGCCTTTCATATCGAAACTCATACCTGGGATTACGGCAAGTTCTATCTCAGGATATTTCTCTTCCGGATAAATCCTGCCTTTCGGTTCAAGTATATGATAGGCTCCTTCCTTCAGGTCTTGAACTCCGGAATATTCTCTCAGTTCCATATTCGTATCGTCCAGCACAACGGGCAGTATCACCCGTTTTCCCCTGGAAACAAGTTGGTCTATATAATGATGGGTGTCCACTTCATCAGGAAGCGAATAGTACATCAGTATGGTTTGGGCATTCTGAAGATGCGGGTTGGAATCTAAACGGGATAATACAGAAAGCGACAGTTCCTCAAGTTGTCTTGAGGAATACTGTCGCTTTCTGTCTTTTATGATTTTTCTTAATTCTTTCTTGTCCATGCCTTAAGCATTTGCTATCATACAATTATTATGGTGTAAGGAAGAATAGTTGTAGGGCGTATTCGCCATAGCTATCTTTTCTTTCTTCGCAGCGCGTTTTTTGGCTGGCTCTGGTTTCTTTGGAAATGCTGCATGGTTCTCAAATACCTCCAGCGTCTTTTTGATGACTGGATCATCAAGATTGATGTACTGGGTCCATGCCTGCTCGTCCAACATATTGTAGATGATACGGCTGTCGATGACACGGTCTAACAGTTTGTGTGATTTCTTGATTAAAAGATTTCTACGTTTCAAACCACGTTTATCGGCATAGCTGGCAAACTTTTCAACCATGTCCTGACTGTCAAGATAATCGGCAAGTTCCATCATCTCCTTGAAGTTGTTCAACTTCGGACGGTTATCGTCTGTATAAGTGAAGGCAAACTGCAAGATGAGACCACTCAGACTGGCCTCCTTGAAATAGGATGTCATGCCGAGCGTATCTTCAGGAACAAAGATGTCTGGGGTGATGCCACCTCCGCCATAGACAATACGGCCGTTACCCGTATGATAAGCTGGTCCTGTATGCTTGATGCTATCCTGTGAGAAGAACTCTCCGTGCTGGTATCTGTCAAGCAAGTCTTGCTCATAATCCTTGTCATCGCCCAGCGTATATGGCTTCTGGATGCATCTTCCTGAAGGAGTATAGTAGCGCGCAATGGTCAGACGGATGAGGCTGTGGTCAGGGAATTCTATCTGTTGCTGAACCAGTCCCTTACCAAACGAGCGTCGTCCGATGATGGTAGCTCGGTCGTTGTCTTGCATGGCACCCGCAAAGATTTCTGCAGATGATGCAGAACCTTCATTGATGAGAACTACCATCGGAATCTTCTGGTAGGCACCCTTACCGTCACTCATATAGTTATGTCTAGGCGATTTGCGTCCCTGTGTGTAAACGATGAGCTTCTTGTCTGGCAAGAATTCGTTTGCCATGTTTACTGCAGCCGTCAGGTAACCACCTGAGTTATCCCGAAGGTCAATACAGAGGTTGGTGAATCCCTGCTGTGAGAGTTTGGCCAGAGCAATCAGCATTTCCGGATAGGTGTTCTCGCCAAAGTTCTTGATACGGATATAGCCGGTTTTATCGTTAAGCATGTAAGCTGCTGTAACACTCTTTGTCGGTATTTCACCTCGGGTTACGGTAAAGGTCTGAACCTTCTTGCTTCCATATCGTATAACTCCGATTTTCACCTTGGTATCTTTTGGACCCTTCAGGCGATGCATTGCCTCCTGATTGGTTACAATCTTGCCGACAAAAGGCTTGCCGTCTACGGCTACAATCTTGTCTCCTGCCAAAAGTCCGGCTTTCTCGGCAGGTCCATTCTGTATCACATTCTGTATATGAATCGTATCTTGGCGGATGACAAACTCTACGCCTACACCCGAGAACGAGCCTTTCAGATCGTCGGTGGCCTGAGCTGCGTCTTTAGCACTGATATATACGGAATGTGGATCCAGTTCTGCTAAAATCTGTGGAATTGCCTTATCTACCAGCGAGTCGATGTTCACGGGATCTACATATTGGTCGTCAATAAGATGGAGCAGGTTGTTCAGACGGTTGCTTCCACTATTGATAACGTTGAGGCGATTTCCAGAGAAATGGTTGGAAAAGAATGTTCCGATGATAATGCCTATCACAACACAGAATGCCATGATGAATGGCATAAAGCGGTTGGTCTTATTCTTACTTATGTTCATAACAATTCTCTTTTTACTAACGTTTTATCTTTTTTATCTCTAATCTTCTACAGAAGATGTCTTTTCTTCAGGATTGAGGTATTCTACCTTGATTCCTGCTCGTTGCATCAGTTTGATACCATCGTCCAGACGGTATTTCTCTGCATATACAACACGCTTGATGCCCGACTGTATGATCAGTTTGGCACATTCTATACATGGAGAGGCGGTGACGTAAAGCGTACTTCCCTCACTGTTATTGCTGCTGCGAGCCAGTTTCGTAATAGCATTAGCCTCTGCATGGAGAACGTATGGCTTGGTCACGTTGTTGTCCTCACAGACATTTTCAAATCCGCTCGGTGTACCGTTGTAGCCATCACTGATAATCATTTTATCTTTTACAACCAGTGCACCTACCTGTCGGCGTTTGCAATAGCTGTTTTCAGCCCATATACGTGCCATTCGTAAATAGCGAAGGTCGAGCTTGGTTTGTTTGGAAAGTTCGTTTGCCATCCTCTTATCCTTTATGTTGTACCTTGATTTCGTTACGTTCCAGCAGTGCATCGATGGTTGGCTCTTGTCCACGGAACCGTTTGTAGAGAACCATAGGATGCTCTGTTCCACCCTTAGAGAGTACGTTGTCACGGAAACTTTGAGCAGTCTTCTGGTCGAAGATTCCATTCTTCTTGAATACACTGAAAGCATCAGCATCCAGTACTTCTGCCCATTTGTAGCTATAATATCCTGCGGCATAACCTCCTGCCATGATGTGGGAGAACTGTACGGTCATACAGGTTTCCTGCAACTGTGGCAATATCATCGCCTTTTTCCAGGCTTCCCTTTCATAAGGCATGATGTCGGCAGTAAATTCTTTCTTTTGGGTGTAGTATGCCATGTCAAGCAATCCGAAACTTACCTGGCGCAAGCAACCGTAGGCTGTCATGAAGTTGCGACTCTTCATGATGCGCTCTATGAGTTCATCTGGCAATGGTTCACCTGTCTGATAGTGGAAGGCAAATGTACGGAGAAAATCTTTCTCTATTGCATAATTCTCCATAAACTGTGATGGCAATTCTACGAAGTCCCACCAAACGTTGGTTCCCGAAAGACTCTCGAAGCGGGTATTGGCAAACATGCCGTGAAGACTGTGACCAAACTCATGGAGGAAGGTTTCTACTTCTCCTAATGTCAAGAGAGCAGGTTTTTCCTCTGTTGGCTTGGTAAAGTTCATTACCACACTTACGTGAGGACGTATGTTTTTGCCCTTATGGTCTATCCACTGTCCCTGAAATTCTGTCATCCAGGCACCTCCTTGCTTGCCCTTGCGAGGGAAGAAGTCGGCATAGAATACAGCCAGATAGCTGCCGTCTTTATCAAATACCTCGTATGCCTTGACGTCTGGGTGGTATACCGGTATCTCTTTGTTCTCCTTAAAGGTGATGCCATACAGTTTGTTGGCAAGGCCAAACACACCGTCTATCACTTTGTCCAGCTGGAAATAAGGGCGAAGCATTTCTGCATCGAGATTATATTTCTCCATCTGGAGTTTATGAGAATAGAAGCCGAAATCCCATGGTTTCATTTCGAAATCTTTACCCTCCAGCTTCTTGGCAAGGGCTTCCACTTCTTTCACTTCCTTTTCTGCCGTTGGCTTATAAGCCTCTATCAGGTCGTTGAGAAGTTTATATACATGTTCTGTATTGCTTGCCATACGGTGGCGAAGAACATAGTCGGCATAGGTTTCGAAACCGAGCAACTGGGCGAGTTCTCTGCGCAGGTTTACCAGTCGTTTGCAGATTTCCAGGTTGTTCTGCTCATTATCATGGGTACATACCGTATTGCGTGCCATATACATCTGTTTGCGGAGCTCACGCTGGGTAGAGTAGGTCATGAAAGGAGAATAACTTGGATAATCGAGTGTAAAGATCCAGCCTTCTTTTTCCTGCTCTTTGGCGGTATGCGCAGCGGCTGCTTTTGCTGTTTCTGGAAGTCCGTCGAGCTGAGCTTCGTCTGTGATATGGAGCGTAAATGCCTTGTTTTCTTTTAAGAGATTCTGTGAGAACTGCAGAGTGAGCATACTGGCTTCTTCTGTAAGTTCGCGAAGTTTCTCTTTTCCTTCTTCATCTAAGAGTGCACCGCTGCGTACGAATCCGTCATAGCTGGTGTCCAGAAGCATCTTCTCTTCTGGTGTCAGTTCTCTGTTTGGATGATCGTGAACGAACTTGATGCGCTCAAAGAGTTTCTTGTTCAGCGTGATGTCATTTGCGTGCTTGGTGAGAATCGGACTCATCTTCTGCGCAATCTCTTCCATCTCATCGCAGGTTTCAGCACTCATCATGCAAGAGAATACGTTAGATACACGGCTCAAGAGGTCGTAATAGTGTTCGCCCTTATCGGGATCAACTCTTGCAATGGTATTCTCAAAGGTTGGTTCTGCCGGATCGTTTACAACCTTGTCTGTAGCCTCGTCATCACGGCGTATTCCCTCCATGAATGCTGGTTCATAATCTTCGAGACGGATTCGTTCGAATGGTACTGTATCGTGCGGTGTATTGTAAGGCACGAAGAATGGGTTGGTTCTATTTTGTATTGTATTGTCTTGCATATTGTTACTTTTTAGCTGCAAAGTTAGCAAAAAAATGCTTTATTGCCTTGATAATAAACGTTTTTAACTTATATTTATCGGTCGTTATACTTTCTTTAGCGTTTGATGAGATTTTCCAGTGCAGGGATATAGATTCTGCCTCGTTCTAGCTGGATAAGTCCTTCTGACTGTAGTTCGTTGAGGGCTTTGGATACATAGATGCGCTTTACATTCATCTCTTCTGCTAAACGGGTCATCTTGATATGAAAGATTTTCTCGCCTGCCGGGCGGACGCTGTGGCTCTCGAAGAAACGGATCAGACGCTCACTCAGTGTCTTGGCAGGAACTCTGAACAGTCTGCGGTTGTTCTTCTGGGATTGGGTGCAGACCAAGTTCAGAAGATTGATGCGGAATATTTCATATTCATCGGATAACTTCATGATCTCTTGCTTGCTGACTGACATGATGCTGCAGTTGTTCTTTGCCACATAAGTGTGGGTGAAACGCTGGGTAAGACCGAAAAGTCGTTCCAGCTGGAATGATTCCGGTGCCGAAATGTCTTCTTCTACCTGATAGCCGTAGTCATCTGCCTGGGTTATCACCTTAATATCTCCACTGATTAAATAATATAGACGTGTACAACTGGTGCCTTCTTCAACTATAGTTTCACCCGCTTCCAGTTTTTGAAAGTCAAAACGGGTTTTGCCAGCTACGTTTTGGAAGTCATAGCAAGTCATTCCCAGGAATAATGGGAGTGATAATAAACTGTCGTATAGTCTATTGGTTGACATGTAAGTTTATTTATTTAATATCTTGTTTTTGAGAGACGGTGAATACCATATCTTGTTTTGTCCTTTCTCGTCAGCATAGATGAGATATGCACAGAGGTCCGGATGCTTTTTCAGAATCTGTTTTGCGCCCTCCATTCCCATTACCATAAACGAGGTGGCATAGGCATCGGCTGTAGCACAGTTCTTGGCTAAAACCGTTGCTGATAAGATGTTATGCTGCACAGGATAGCCTGTTTTGGGGTCTATGGTATGTGCATACTTCTTGCCGTTTTTATAATAGAAGTTTCTGTAGTTACCACTCGTAGCCATGGCTATGTCGGTAATATCAAGTACATCCTGAATTTCCTGACTTGTATTGGTAGAATCGTCAGTTGGCTTGTTGATACCAATATGCCAAGGCACTTGTTTCTCGCTAACACCGTTTACTACGATTTCTCCACCAATCTCAACCATAAAGTTGCTGATACCTTTCTTTTTCAGGAATCTGGCAACAATGTCGCTGCCATATCCTTTGGCGATAGCAGAACAGTCAAGCATGATCTTAGGATTTTGCTTGATGATGCGTCCCTTTTCCAGGGCTACTTTCTCATAACCAACCAGCGTTTTGATACTGTCTATCTTGGCTTTCGTAGGAGGTACCCCCTGCTTGAATCCAAAGCCCCAGAGGTTTACCATTGGGGCAACCGTGATATCAAAGGCTCCATTGGTTTCTTTTGAGATGCTTTCTGCCATGCGGAATACTTCGGTAAACATTTCGTCTACCTCAATATCATTACCTTGGTTTACCTGTGTGATGACAGAGGTCTTATTGAAGGGAGACAAGGATTGGTCTACCTTCTTGAGTTCTGTTTCTATCTCTTGCTGGTAGTTGGTATCACTCTGATAGGTAATGTGATAGATGGTGCCAAAGATAAAGCCGGTATCTTTCTGATAGGGCGTATTATGCTGCTGACGTATGATAACGATGGTACCAACGATAAGTATCAACAGAAATGGAATTTGCCAGATAAGTTTCTTTTTTTTCATTCTTTACACATTATGAAGTCTTTAAATCTCTAGGGTTACATTGAATGTTCCGCCAAGGCGTGAACCTCCCTGTTTACCGTAGCCTGGCACATACCAGGTGTTGCCTAATTCTCCATCGTTCTTGAAGAGGCGGCGTTTGTATCTGAAACTCCAACCCATACGGACGGGACCCCAGATTTTGGCATCTATACCTATTACGCCTTCCAGCCAATGATAGTTGCAGGAAATGCCGTTACCTCCATAGGGCGTTTCGCCGCCCCATACTGGGTCTGTAACGGGTGGGGCGCTCAGGTCATATTCATAATAGGTGCAGGCATAACGGAAACCGCCAAACAGCCGGTAGTCGTCGTGTTTGTTCTTCAGAAGATTCCAGTCAACACCTAATCTGAAATAGGGAGCGCTGGTCTTGTAGGTGATTTTGGTTGCCTCATCGCTGGCATCTGCCTTTCCATAACCCAATTCGAAAACAGGATAATATTTGTCTTTCAGATTGATACGGAGAGATGCTTCGTACTGCCCATAGTCGCTAACCATCAACTGTACGGGACCTATCAGGTCAACTCCCACAGCCATACCTCTAAAAAAAGGTATGGTATCAGGCTGCTGCTCTATGATCTTCTTCTTGCTTTGGGCATGACAGGGGAGAACAGCAAATAGGGATAGCATACTAGTTGCGGCTGCCAAAATATATGTAGAAATGTGCTTTGGATGCATCATAATTTACCTCTTTTTGATTGATGACTATTGAGTCAATATAATTGTGAGTAGTCTTAACATCGGTTATCGTATGGAAGAACGATGGACTGCAGTCTACCGACTCAAAATGAGAGCGGTTTTCCTTTGATACAGTCACGGTGTCCTTGAATACTTGCTTCGATAGGGTATGTATCTCGAAAAACAATACGTCTTCATCCAGGCTGTAACTCATAGGCAGACTGAAACTGTCTACGTTTACATCCTTATTGATCAGCACACTATCTGTTCCTTCTATCTTTTTCGTAGAAATCGTTAGCGTGTCTTTTAGCGTTTTGTTGTCGCCCATCAACTTGTATTTGGTATATACAGTATTGTTGAGTGGGCAGTCGAGAGATGTACATCCCATCATGGCTAGAACCATGAAAACGACGAAAGGTATTATTTTCCGCATCTTATTTCTTTTTCTATTTGATAATCGTTACGGTTTGGGTTCTGGCGGCTGATAAGGTCGCCCAGGAATCCGGCAAGGAACAGCTGGCTACCCAAGACCATCGCTACAAGAGCAATGAAGAAGTAAGGTGAATCGGTAATGAGATGTCCGTAGATGCCGTTGTGCAGGTCGATGGCCTTGTCTATACCTAAGCCGATGAGCGATAGGAAGGCTATGAAGAATACGACGCTACCCAGGAAGCCGAATACGTGCATTGGCTTTTTGCCAAAATTGCTCAGGAACCAGAGAGTCATCAGGTCAAGATAACCATTTACAAAGCGGTTCCATCCCATGAACTTTGATTTGCCGAACTTTCTTGCCTGATGATGAACAGGCTTTTCGCCTATCTTGGCAAAACCTGCATTCTTGGCTAGATATGGGATATAACGGTGCATCTCACCATATACCTCGATATTCTTAACTACGTCGAGGCGATAAGCTTTCAGACCGCAGTTGAAGTCGTGCAGATTGTGTATGCCGCTTACTTTGCGTGCAGTAGCATTGAAGAGTTTGGTAGGGATGGTCTTGCTCAGAGGATCTCCTTCTTTACGGTTCTGCTTGTAACCAGACACGAGGTCGTATCCCTCTTTCTTAATCATCTTGTAGAGTCCCGGAATCTCGTCTGGAGAATCCTGCAGATCGGCATCCATGGTGATGACAACATCGCCCTGCGCTTCTTTGAAACCACAGAAGAGAGCTGGGCTCTTTCCATAGTTTCTGCGGAATTTGATACCCTTTACTTGCTCGTTCTTCTCAGCAAGTTCTTCTATGACGTTCCATGAACGGTCGGTAGAACCGTCGTTCACAAAGATGACTTCATAAGTAAAATCGTTTGAGTCCATTACTCGCTTTATCCAGGCGAAGAGCTCTGGTAACGACTCTTCCTCATTGAAAAGAGGAATTATTACTGAAATATCCATTATCTTGTATTTATCTGTTTGTTTCTTATTTATTGTTATTTTGTATGCTGTTGTTTATCCTTCTTTGCCATTACAGCAGCAATAATCGGACTGAGTACAGCACCTGCTACCAGGTCGGTAATCATAAACATGGAAGCCCAGGCTATCGGTTTCATCATACTGACGGCATCAAGAAGGGCTTTAGATTCCCCTGCAGTTAACTGATACGCTTGTGCTACAATCTGATAGTTGGTTTGCAGTTGGTTCATGAATAGACCCGTATCCATAAAACGGAACCAAAGATATTGCACAAGGGTAAGCAGAAGGGTTGCATTGAAGAATGTCTGGATGCAATAGTAGAATGCATGACGGAAAGAGATATGTCCGTCTCTTGCATAGTCACGGAATGCCTTCAGTCGCTTGGCCACAACAAATGGGGTTGCTATGATGAGAATGTTGGAAATGAATCCCAGCATCTGGTATTGCGGGTCTACTGCCAGCATGGTACATACGAAACTGACAATCCAGACAGCTCCGAGGATGGCACCATCTTGCCGGGCAAATGCTTTGGTTTGTCTTATCTTGCCTGTGTCGATGATAATCGTTTTAACCTTATGCATTTGCTGGCTTGTCTTCTTTTCTTCCTGATTCTCGTTATTTTCTGTATTCATTGTTTTTATTGTATTTCTACGGATGTAACATATCAATTTGCAAAAATACAACTTTTTTATTATATAAGGTGTAAAGGGTGGAAATATTTATATATAATTAAAGATAAATCCTCGTGAAATAGAGGTTTCAACTGTAATGTTATGAAATATAGAAGTAAAATGTATGTAAATAAAAAAAGGAACCTTCTAAAAGAAGATTCCTTTTTGAGCCTCTTGTCGGATTCGAACCAACGACCCCGAGATTACAAATCACGTGCTCTGGCCAACTGAGCTAAAGAGGCGGGTGGACAAGCGATTCATATCGCACCGCTACAACCAAGTACCCTTGCTATGTTCCCATCCTGGGGGATTCCGAGGGAGCTGGTCGTATGAGACTTGTCCGTCTCAATTTTTAAGCGGGTGCAAAGGTACGGTTTTTCTTTGAACCCGCCAAATGTTTTGCCGAAAAACTTTATTTGTTTAACGTTTGTTTGCTAAAAATCAACTACCGTAATGCCTGATCCGCCAAATTGTACGTGTTCATCTGCATAATGGGTCACATTAGGCACACTACTCAGATATTGGCGAATGAGCTGTCTTAGGATGCCATTTCCCTTTCCGTGAAGGATTCTGACTCTTGGCATTCCTACCAGGATAGCATCATCGATGAAGTATTGTACCGCATTAAGTGCTTCATCGCCTCGCATTCCGCGAACGTCCAGATCCTGGTGAAAGTTGGATTTATGAGAGTCAATGGTCTTTCTGGTTTCCTTACTGATACCGTATGAAGCCAGATTTTCCTTGCGCTCTTCTGTCTTGTCTGCATTTTCAACAGGAGTTGTGGCATGCTCCAGACGGTTCAGGCGCATCTTGGTTCTCATTCCTCCAAATACGGCAGTTGCTGTATCTCCAGTAATGTTTTCTATCTTTCCGACAGTAGTCAGTCCCTTGATGCGCACCGTATCGCCAATCTGAATATCACGTTTACTGTCTGCTTGAGTCTTGTTCTGTGCATTCCTCAGTGCTGCTGCAGCCTTTTCCTGATTCTCTTTCTTTTCAGCCTGGCGCTTGGCATGGCGCTCTTTGCGTTGTTGAATCTGGGCTATCTTGCGGGCAATTTTGTCATCGGTCTCCTTGGTATCAATTTCTTGAACCTCTTGCTTGAAGGTATCAAGTTCCTGACGGATACGGCGGGTTTCTTCTTTTTCAGCCTGGCTTTCTTTGATTTCCCGGATGGCGTTTTCGATTCTCTTGTTACTTTCTTTCAGAAGTTCTGCGGCTTCTTCTTTTGCCTTTTTGAGAATTGCCTTTCTGCTTCGCTCAATATCCTCTATGTCGTTTTCGTACTTGGAGATTGTTTTCTCCATGTCTTTTTCACGCTGATGGATATTCTGGCGTTTGTTTTCCCAATATCGCTTGTCACGAACTATATCCTGAAGATACTTGTCGCTTTGAATGTATTCAGAACCAACGATATCTGATGCTTCCTTGATTACTTCTTCGGGTAATCCTATCTTTCTTGCAATTTCGATAGCGAAAGAAGAACCTGGTCTGCCGATAGCTAATTGGAAGAGGGCTTTCATCTCATGGCGGTCGTAGAGCATGGCGCCGTTAACCACTCCTTCATGGCTGTCGGCAAAATGCTTCAGGTTCTGATAGTGGGTGGTAATCACACCATAAGCTTGCTGCTTGCAGAACTTGTCGAGTACAGCTTCGGCGATAGCACCTCCGATTCCTGGCTCTGTACCTGTACCAAACTCATCTATCAGAATGATGGTCTCGCCATTGGCTGCCTTCATCATATTCTTCATGTTCAGAAGATGAGATGAGTAGGTACTCAAATCATTCTCCAGACTCTGTTCGTCACCGATATCAATCATGATGTTCTGGAAAACACCTGTCTTTGAACGCTCACTTACAGGGATGCTCAAACCGCATTGCAGCATATACTGTAATAATCCGACGGTTTTCAGACAGACAGATTTGCCGCCTGCATTTGGACCGGAGATGATAAGAATGCGTTTGTCCTGTGTAAGCATGATATCCAACGGAACTACTTTCTCGTTTTTTTTCTGTAGAGATAGCTGCAATAATGGGTGTATCGCACGGATCCAGTCTATGTGTGGGTGGTCTTCTACCTCGGGTTCTATGGCTTTGAAGATATCAGCCAGCTTTTGCTTGGCTTGTATCAGGTCAATGATGGCAAGGAAACGGTAACTGTCCAGAATTTCCTTGGAATATGGGCGTACCTTGTTGGTAAAGTCGGTGAGGATGCGGATGATTTCTTTTCTCTCTTCACCCTCCAGTTCACGTACACGGTTGTTCGCCTCTACCACCTCGGTAGGTTCTATAAAGACTGTTTTACCTGTGGCACTCTCATCGTGTACGATACCTTTGATTTTACGCTTCAGAGTAGGGATGACGGGAATAACCAGTCTGCCGTCACGCAGGGTAGGGGTAACATCTTTTTCTACGATGCCTTCACTTTGTGCCGAGCGCAATATACTATATAAGGTACGTGAGATGCTGCCCTCTGTCTTTGCCAGTTCTCTGCGAATCTGAAGAAGTTCAGGGGTTGCGTTATCTCTTATCTTGCCGAATTTGTCAAGTATCTGGTCGATGCGCTGAATCAGTTGTGGAAAAGTAACTACATCCTGTGAAAGGCGATGTAGGGCTGGGTAGGGATACTTTTTCTCTCTTTTCCATCCGTCTTCCGGCTCGTCATCGTCATCGCTGTGATTCAGTATTTTCACCATATCTGCTATGGTAGATAGTGAACGTCGCAAGTCAAACAGCTCGTCCTCCTCCAGGTGACTGTTTTCTACACGGATACGGAGGATGCTCTCCCTTACATCATAGAAATATTGTAGGGGAAAGTCTTCTACTTCCTCCATCAGTCTGCGGAACTCACGCACCTGCATGAGCCATTCGTTAACTTGTTCTGCATCGCTGCTGAATGCCATCTTGTCTACCTGTTCCTTTCCGAGTGGAGAGAGGCATCTTTCGCGCAGCATCTTGCGGATTTCATTGAATCCTATCTTATTTTCAAAATTATCTGGATATATCATGGGTGCAAAGGTAGTGCAAATCGAAGACAATACAAAATAAAAAAGCATTTTTTTATTTTTATTGTTGAGATTCTGCCTGTCTTATTAGAAAGTAGTGTATTTCCCTCTACCAAATGTTTGAACTGTTAAGGGTATTCTGGGCATTCCCAGGGGCAAGTTTCTTCTTAATTACGGCAAGATATTCCGTCCATTTTGCATCAGTTCTTCTGTTCCAGACGTCGCCTAAAAAAGCAGCTCCGCCAAAGTTCCATGCTCTCAATTGTGGAATATATTCAGGGGTGACACCTCCTAATGCAACTACTCGCTCATTGATGATTCCATTGATGCCTGCTTCCTCTAAGTCTTTATTAGAGAAGGAATGTTTGTAGCCTTTCTTTGAAATGCTGTCAAAGATTGGACTGAGGAAAACATAATGGCAGGCAGGTTTGAGAATCGCGCTCTTTTCGTCTTTGTTCTTGGGTGATATAGTCTGGAGAGCTTGTTCTACTTCCTTAAAACTATGGCAGGATTGTGAGATGCTTCCTTGAAAGCCTTCTGGAATCTCGTGGTTTCTTCTGTTAAGATGAATACCATGAAGATGAAATTCCTGACAAAGTTCGAAGTGATCGTGTACTACGATCTTTTTATGCCATTTCTTGTCGATTTCCTGTATCAGTTGCTTACACTCCTCTATATTTGATTCTGGTTTGCGCAGATGTAGCAGGTCTATACCTGCTTTAAAGAGTTGGTTGATATAGGTTGATTCATTCTCTATAAAATCGGGCAGAGTGATTACTATCCATTTCATATTCGTTGTGATTTTATTTGTTTATATAAAGGTGTTGGCTGTTATTTGATAAACAGTGCCTTGGGTTCATAGAAATGATTCACCGGACCATGACCTTTTCCTATCTGTACATCTTTTCCTGCCAGAATTGCGCCTGAAAGATAGGTCTTTGCCATGGCGATAGCTGTATTCATATCCATTTCTCTTGCCAGATAAGAAGTGATGGCTGAGGATAGGGTACAACCTGTACCGTGGGTATTGCGCGTGTTTACGCTAATGCCTCGATAACTGGTAATAGGTTTTCCGTCTTTGAAGAGGTAATCAATCTTTTCTGCTCCCTGGAAATGGCCGCCTTTGATGAGTACATATTTGCAGCCTAACTTACTGATGGCTAAAGCTGCGTTCTGAATGTCTTCCTTATTCTGTATCTTCATTCCTGCCAGTATCTCTGCTTCCGGGATGTTAGGTGTTAGCAGGGTAGCTAGTGGTAATAACTCCTGTATGAAAATGCTGAGAGCGTCCTCCTGCATGAGTCTGCAACCACTGGTGGAAACCATCACAGGGTCAATGATGAGATGCTGGTATTCCCCTTGGTATCTCTTCAGGGCTTCAGCAATAGCCTGGATAGTGGTACGGTCGTTCACCATACCTACTTTGATGGCATCTGGGTGGATGTCGTCCATCACAGCTTCTATCTGGCCCTTTACTATTTCGGGGTTGATATCTTGGATGGCATAAACTCCCAGGGTGTTCTGTACGGTAATGGCTGTAATGGCCGATGCGGCATATACGCCTAGTGCTGACATTGTCTTGATGTCAGCTTGTACGCCGGCTCCTCCGCAACTGTCTGAGCCAGCTATTGTCATTGCTGTATAATATTTCATAATTCCTATTAACTTCTTGCTTTTCCTCTAAAACTGTTTCTTACCAGGGCTGATTCACAGGTCTCACAGAGATGTTCTGTGGCTTGATGGTGCTTGAAACCTTCTATCATGGCTTGGGCACGGGGTGAAGCCAGAATTTCTTCCAGCGATTGTTCAAGCAGGTTCCCAAGTGCTACATCTCCGTTGTGGTCCAAACAGCAGGGTACCAATGTTCCGTCTGCCAATACGCCTATCTGTTTGAGTAGGGCTTTACAGTAAACTTCTCTTTTTTCTTCTCTGATACCTGATTTCAGATTTTCTTTTATCATTTCCTTTTCTTCGATATGGTTATCAAAGTTGGGCCATTCGAATTTCCTGTCAAACTCCAGATAGAGATTATTGGCAAGTCTGTAACCGTCAGGTCGTTCTTTCCAGGGTTTGGGGACAAATTTTTCGATGTGCTCCATTACTTCTTCATTTTCCCGGTCTTTTCCTCCTTGGTTCCAAAGTCTGAGAACTATGCAGGTTCCTTTCTCTGCTGCTTGGGTTGAAAAAGTCATCACCTCGTTCATGTAACTGGCAAGCTCTCCCTTGGCATTACTCTCGTGTGAGTGGAGCGAGAGCTGTATTTTGTGGGGAAGTGTGTCAAGGAGATCCATAGCTTTGGGTAGCAGAGTGCCGTTGGATGTAAGTACGGTTTTGAAACCTTTCTCTCTTGCCATATTGATAAACTCGGGTAGAAGAGGGTGTAGTAGGGGTTCGCCCATAATGTGGAAATATAGGAAACAGACCTTCCCGCGTATCTTGTCGGTGAGCAGGTCGAATTCCTCAGCACTCAACTGTCTTTTCTTCCTTGTATGTTTTGGACAGAAGTGGCAGTTGAGATTACATGTATTGGTGATTTCTATGTAACAGCGATCTATCATTGTCATGTCTTTTCTTGCATATAGCTTACTTTTTAGCAAAGTTACATGTTTTCTTTGATATGACCAAATAATATAGCATAATTTTGCATTTGAAGTCTTCTTGTCATGGATAGTGAATGAATATGAAGGAAATATACAAATACGGAAATAAAAAAAGCCTTCTGAAATTTCTTTCAGAAGGCTCTTGCGGAGAGAGAGGGATTCGAACCCCCGGTACCTCTCGGTACGACGGTTTTCAAGACCGTTGTAATCGACCACTCTACCATCTCTCCATTGTTTTAGTCTGGATGACTATAGCTTGGTTTTCTTAAGCGGTTGCAAAGGTACTACTATTTTCTGGTTCCACCAAATTTTTTGCCAACTTTTTTTTGTTTTTCTTCAAAAAAATGCGTTTTGGGGGCTAATAAGTGGCAAAATCGGCAAAAAATAGAGAGGTAAGGCTGAAAAAAAACAATAAAAAAGGGCTACCGCCGTAGCCCCAATCTTGATAACCTTAAATCTAATACTATGAAAAACACACCGCAAAAATACGAAATAAATCTATTCGTTATGTCAAAAGAATAGAAAATCTTTATTTTGAAAGGGTGCTTTAATATTTTTTAAACCTTATAGGTAACCTTTCTGCTTAAACTCTTCCATCAGTGGCAAGGCTAAAATCTTGGCATCAGGATGTGGTGCACCGGTAGTACCTAATGCGCGAAGGTCGAAGAAATGTTTCCAGTCACTCACGAAAGCGGTATGAACCAGTTCTGTGTTGCAGTCCAATGGTAGGATGGCTCGTGCTTCCTGTGGTTTGCAACCTGCCTCTATCAGTTTCATGTAGGCATATTCGGCAGCCTGATTGGCGAATATCCAAGTTGTGAGTTTACTCCATTCTGCAGTTCTTCCTTCTGCAATGTCAGCACACATATCTTCTATTCGGTAGTCGCTGGGATCTTGTGAACCATCGAAGCCTTCTGCTTCTACCCATGTAGGCAGGTTGATGGTAATCTCGTTATCAAACTTATTCTTCGAATAGTTGCAGTATCGGGTACTCTGCTCTGCCATAGAGTTGGCACGATGACGGTTATATTCTCGGGTTATGGAAATCTGAGTAGTAAAATGAACGGTAATACGGAGTTCGTGCTTACCTTCTTCATAGTTGCTGAGGTATTTCAAATCATCCATCGCCTTGTTTTCTGCCAATACTCGGAGATTGGTTGTAATATAGTCTTTGCCGTCTAAAGTTTTCAGACGTGAGAACTTGTTATGGGTATAAAGCGGCAACTCTCCATGTTTGCATACCAGATACACGGTTCCATGTTCCAGCATGGCAAAGTGTTCACTCTGCACCATCCGATCCACGAAAGGTTTGGCAGAATTCACAGTGGTATTATTCTCACTTTTATAGCATACTCTTCCTGCTCGTTCTATCTGCTGGTAGATACCGAGCTCACCTGGTTTCTGTAACCAGATTTCATACGATGGTCTTTGTATTTTCATTTCTTTTTGTTTTTTGTTCTGTCTGCAAAGGTACATTATTTTGTGCATACGGCAAAATAATTCATGCCTTTTTTCGTCTTATATATAATTAAGGTGTAATAATTAGTAAATATGGAGATAAAACCAATAGCATATTTTCGTTCTCCCTTCAGTAGCAAGTTTGGCATACCCAAACAGGCTGGATTGGTAGCAGAACTGGAAGGACAGATTGTTTTTGAACCCGAATTTCGTAACCCTGATGCGCTGCGTGGCATGGAGGGCTTTGATTATCTTTGGCTGATTTGGGAATTTTCTGCCAATAGGCACAAAGCGCACAGTCCGGTTGTTCGTCCTCCTGTGTTGGGAGGCAATGAGAAAGTGGGTGTCTTTGCCACTCGAAGTCCTTTCCGTCCCAATAATATAGGTCTTTCATCGGTAAAAATTTCTCATATCGAATGGGAGACTCCTCATGGTCCTGTCATTCATGTTAAGGGAGCTGATCTTATGGACAAGACACCGATATTTGATATTAAGCCTTATGTTGTTTATGCCGATTCTCATCCTGGGGCAAGGAGCGGTTTTGTTGATGACCGCAAATGGCAGAAACTTGATGTAGAGATTTCTGAAGATGTAGACAGGCATCTGCGTCTGCAGGGATTGAATACAGAAAAGATTGAAATATTGAAAGAGGTACTTGCCCAAGATCCCCGTCCGCATTACCAGAAAGACCCTCATAAGGTCTATGGAATGCCTTATGAGGGTCTTGATATTCATTTCACGGTTTGCGATCATACGCTTACTGTTGTCAAGTAGACTTCTTGAATATGTTGAGTAGAAAATTTACTTTGCGAAACTTTCAAAACGTACGTTTTCCAACAGAATTTTGCAGGCAGCATCGATATTCTTGGCTTCCTTGGTGTAGAAGATATTGGAGTTCTTGATGGTGATATCGTGTACCATACCTTCTGCACCATGTGCTTCAATACCTGTTTCGCAACCTCGTACGTAGATGTTGCTCATGTGGATATCCTGAAAGTTTGGCAGGAATTCCTGCTTTACGGGAGTTGTCTGCTTCTGGGCACCAACATGGTTGTCAAAATAAGTGGTCTCAAAGGTGATGGCTGCATCCTTGATATCGGTCATGTAGATATGGTCGATATAGATGTTCTCTGATGTTCCGCCTCTCTTCACTGCACTTTTAAAGCGTAAACCGGTATCTGTTCCCAGGAAAGTATTGTTGCGAACAACAATATTCTTCATGCCGCCAGAGAACTCGCTGCCGATAACAAAACCTCCATGGGCATGGTATACGGTGTTGTCCTGGATATTGATGTTTTCACAAGGACCTGCTGCCACACCTGCTGCGCCTGCGCCACCCTTCATGCAGATACCATCATCACCAGCATCAATCACATTGTTTACGATGAGTACATCCTTACAGCTTGAGATGTCAATTGCATCACCGTTCTGGGCATTCCATGGACATTTTACGGTGATTCCGTCGATAGTCACATTCTTGCATCGGGTAGGGATGATATGGAATTTAGGACTATTCAGAAGTGTAACACCCTGTACGAGTACATTCTCGCAACTGGTGAATCTGATCATGTGTGTTCTGGTTTTCTCCTGTTCGTCCATATTCTCTGCCACATTAGGTTCGTGCTTCAGGTTGAAAGGATACCAGATGTCACCTTTTTCATTAAGAGTTCCGCCCATAACCTGGAATTCTTTCCATTCTACGTCACTAACCTTACTGCGCTTTACCGGTCTCCACCATTCTCCGTTTCCGTCAATGGTGCCCTCGCCTGTGATAGAAATATTTTTTCTCTTGCTGGCATTGATGGCTGGAGTTGCACGGCTTTCTTTCTTTCCCGTAGTCTCGTCTATCTTGAAATGGTCGTTCTTGTCTTCTGAAAGAACGATGATGGCATTCTTTTCCAGATGCAGGTCAATATTGTCCTTCAGTGAGATGAGTCCGGTAAGGTAGATACCTGCAGGCACATTAAGATGACCGCCGCCCATCTTGTTCAGCTTACTGATAGCTTTGGCAAATGCCTGGGTATTCATGGTGAGTCCGTCACCATTACCGCCACATTCTAAGATACTGACATGATTGGCTGGGATGCTAGGCAATGTTGGTTGCTGCATCTGAACTGGTAAGTTCTGATAATACTTACTGTAATCTTTGGCATTGGCTGTCACAAAAGAGAAACAGACCAATAAAGCTATTAAAATCTTCTTCATAAGCTTTTTAAGTTTAGTTTGTTTAATAAATTCTATACTTTGTCTTGTTTGTAATATCTGTTACCTTAAGGTGTGGATATAAAAAAAAGACGGCCCTAACCACAGTTAGTAACCGCCTTTTATGAAAGGAGGAGTGGTACCACCAGGAATCGAACCGGGGACACAAGGATTTTCAGTCCTTTGCTCTACCAACTGAGCTATGGCACCATCTTGCTTTTTGCGGTTGCAAAGGTACAATAAATATTTTAATTGAGCAAGAGAAAACGAAATATTTTCTCTTGCTTAATGTTTATTAACTAAATACCGCGTTGTTTGAAATTAATCTTTCAGCGGATTCCAACCTTGTGCTTTCAGTTCAAATTCCTGTCCGTCTCTGGTAATGAGGAACTTGCCCAGATTTTCTTTGGTGATGTAGCCAATCTGCCTTACACCCTCCATAGTCTCAATCTTCTCGTGGTCACCGATAGGTACGGTAAAGAGAAGTTCATAATCTTCGCCACCATTCATAGCACAGGTGGTAAGGTTCATATTGAATTCTTCTGCCTGCACGGCTGTCTGGTAGTCGATAGGTATGTTCTTCTCATATACTCTGCATCCGCAATGACTCTGTTCGCAGATATGCATCAATTCACTGCTCAGACCATCGCTCACATCCATCATGGCGGTAGGACGGATACCTGCCTCACGCAGTTGTGCTATCACATCTCCGCGTGCCTCAGGCTGCAGTTGTCTTTCCAAGAGATATTCCTTGCCGGCGAAATCTGGCTGGAAGTTGCGCATATTCTCTAAGTCTCTGTTCAGAAGAGCCAGTTTCTCGTTATCACCATTTGCTTTAGCCTCAGCCATCTTCTTTCGGATATCTTCTATCTGTCCGTAGTATACAGCCTTTTCGCGTTCCAGCAGTTGAAGTCCCATATAGGCACCGCCCAAGTCGCCCGACACACAGATCAGGTCTGTTTCCTTGGCTCCGTTGCGGTATACGATTTCTTCTTTTGCTGCTTCTCCGATACAAGTAATACTGATGGCTAAACCGGTGAGAGAAGAGGTAGTATCACCTCCCACGATATCTACTCCCCATTTGTCGCATGCCATTCGAAGACCCTTATAGAATTCATCAATGTCTTCTACTTTGAATCGTTTACTCAATGCTATGCTTACTACCATCTGACGTGGGGTTCCGTTCATAGCAAAGATATCACTGATGTTTACCATTGCACTCTTGTAACCCAAGTGAACCATGTCAATATAGGTAAGGTCGAAATGTACGCCCTCCATCAGCATATCTGTAGTCATGAGCACCTCCTTGTCAGGATAATGCATCACGGCACAATCGTCGCCTACACCATAAACTGTAGACTCGTTTTTCTTTTCATAACCTTTGGTGAGATGGTTTATAAGACCGAATTCACCTAACTTTGAGATATCCAAAATAAATAATAGTTTATAATTTATACTTAAGATCTGCGGATGATTTCTCGCATAATCTCTGTCATCTTAGGCTGTGCGGCATTGGCTGCAATCTGCACCTCCTCATGACTGACTTCTACAGGTACATCGAAACCGCCAAGATCGGTGATGATGCTGATGCCGAAAACCTTGATTCCACAATGGCGGGCAACAATCACTTCAGGTACAGTACTCATACCTACAGCGTCACCACCCAATATACGATACATGCGATACTCTGCCGGTGTCTCGAAGGTTGGTCCCTGAACGCCAACATATACACCATGCTTTGCATCAATTCCCTTCTCCTTAGCGATATCGTCGGCAAGGTTGCGGAGTTTCTTGTCGTATGCTTCGTGCATATCCGGGAAACGTGGACCGGTAGGGAAGTTCTTTCCGCGCAATGGATGTTCTGGGAAGAAGTTGATGTGATCATCGATAATCATCAGGTCTCCAATCTGGAATTCCGGATTCATACCGCCCGAAGCGTTGCTTACAAAGAGGGTTTCAATGCCCAACTCGTACATCACACGTTCTGGGAAGGTTACAGCCTTCATGTCATATCCTTCATAGTAATGAAATCTTCCTTCCATAGCCATGATGTCTTTACCTCCTAACTTACCGAAAATCAGTTTGCCTGCATGACCTTGAACGGTAGATACTGGGAAGTTTGGTATTTCACTATATGGAAATTCATAACTGTCAGTTATTTCTGAAGCTAATTGTCCGAGACCGGTTCCCAGTATGATTGCTGTCTTCGGACTTGTTGTCATCCTTTCTTTTAGCCAGGATGCTGTTTCTTGAATTTTTTCGTACATAGCTAATGATTTTGTCGTTAAAATTATCTTCTTGTTCCAGCATGAAACTAACCTTGATAGGCAGTTCGTATATGCTTTTCTTAACTATTTCATAGAGTCCATCTGTCTCTTTTAGTCTCACGGCATCTTTCTCTGTCGTGATAATCAGACGGGGTTCTGGCATCTGTTCAAACGCCTCGTTGATGCGTGTGATGTCTTTATTCTTGAAGCGATGGTGATCACCGAAACTCAGCGACTGCATACTCTTGACCATTGGCTTCAGGTCGTGTTCCATCTGCTTAGGCGATGCGATACCAGTAACCAGCAGAGCATGGTAGTTTTTCAACTCCTCCTTGGCTATCTGCTGGTCTTCGAAAACTCCCTTTGGCGTATCATAGTTGATGCAGGTGAAGTAGAGCTTCTGGAAAGGGTAAAGGTCCATAGCCTTGGTGAGTACTCGAAATTCCATTGGCTTCAGGTCCTTTGGACATTTAGTGATAATCACAATGTCTGCACGGTTCTTACCGCTTAGAGGTTCTCTCAGTCTTCCTGCTGGCAACATCTTGTCATAGATGATCAGACGGTGGTAATCTACCAGCAGAATGTTGATACCTGGCTTCACATAGCGATGCTGAAAGGCATCATCCAGTAATACTACATCTACATCCTTGGTTGGTTCTTCATTCTGCAACTTTTCGATTCCTCTCACACGCTTAGCGTCTACGGCTACATAGATATCGTCAAACTTGCTGTGCATCTGGAAGGGTTCATCGCCAATCTCTGACATTGTCGTATCTTTATCTGCCAGCACATAGCCACTGGTCTTTCTTTTGTAACCACGTGATAGCACAGCTATCTTTACCTTGTCGTGCAACAAGCGTATCAGATACTCCACATGGGGAGTCTTGCCCGATCCGCCCACCGTGATGTTACCCACAGAAATGATCGGGATTGAGAATGACTGACTCTTTTTCAGTCCGATATCGAAGAGCCAATTGCGAAATCTGACCATGCCGCCATAAATCCAACTCAGTGGTAGCAGCCAGTCGTTGATCTTGATAAGATCGCCTTCTGTTCTCATGTCTGTTTCCTTTCTCTTAATTCGGTATGTCTATATATTAATGTACGCATACCTTATTATAAATGTTATTGTATGTTCAGTACGTAAGGAAGTGCAGCCTGTATAGGCTCTTTCTCCTTCATATTGCGTATCATGATGAATGGCTGGTAGAGATCACCCAATGCCAGACGCAACTGTTCGTCGAGATATGTTCCCTTGTTTCCGCCCGCCATATCCAGCAACTGTTCCATCCATCCAGCCAATGCCGGATATTCTACCGCCTGATAACTGCTGAGATGAGCCAATTCTGCAGCCTTGTCGATGGCGTCGCTCAAGCCGCCGAATCCATCAATTAACTTGATCTTCTTGGCGTCTGTACCCAGCCATACTCTTCCTTGAGCAATCTTCTCAACCTGTTCGGTACTCATTTTTCTGCCCTCAGCCACACGATTGCGGAAGAGGCTATATCCACGGTTCACATAGTTTTGCATGGTGGCAATCTCTTCTGCACTCCATGGGCGTGACATGCCTGCAGAGGCATAGGTACTGTTGCGGTTAGTCTTCACTTCATCATACTTGAAGCCTAACTTCTTTGTCATCAGGTCACTGAAATCTGGCAGGGCTCCAAAGATACCGATGCTGCCGGTCAATGTTGTAGGTTGTGCCATGATATATTGGGCACCCATACTCATATAATAAGCACCCGATGCTGCCATTCCACCCATCGAAACCACTACCGGCTTCTTTTTATTTAATTCTTTAACTGCTCTCCAGATCTGTTCCGAAGCATAGGCATCGCCACCGCCCGAATTGATACGCAGAACTACGGCCTTTACCTGACTGTTATCTGCAAGTTCCTGAAGGTCCTTGATGACCTTTGTACTTACTATCTGTTGCTCAGAATCATAGATGCTAGGAGTCTCCATCCTGACAATGGACCCCTGACAGTAGTATACGGCAATCTCTTCGCCCATCAGATTCGAGTCGTCTATAGTCATATCTACATCGTTATAGTCAACCTGATTGATGGTCTCGTCTGCCTTCAGTCCTAACTGTTTCTTTACCACGTCTCTGATTTCATCATAATAGCAGAATCCATCTACCATCTTTCGAGATTTCAGTAGTTTGGTATCATCAAACACCATAAGCCCGTCAGCATAGCGGTTCAGTGAATCCTTGCTGATGTTTCTGCTTTTGCTCACATCTCCCAACATCTGTAGCCAGAGTCCACTAATATAGCGTGAAACCTGCTCTCTGTTGGCATCCGACATTTTGTCTTCGGTGTATGTTTCTGTATAGCTTTTGTATTTGCCTACCTTCACTACCGTAAAGTGAACGCCAAACTTGGCTGCTACATCTTTGATATATTGTGGCTGCGATGCAATACCATGCCAGTCCACATTGCCTTCTGGGTTTACATATACCTTGTTGGCAACCGAAGCCAGATAATATCCACCCTGTGAGAGAGCATCACCATATGCGATAATCCATTTGCCGCTCTTCTTGAAATCGGCAAGTGCATTTCTGATTTCCTGCAAAGTGGCATAATCAGTCTCCAAGATACCTGTTTCCAGATAGATGCCCTTCACTTTATCCTCATTCTTTGCCTTGCGGATAGAAGAGAGAATCCTGTTCATGCCTATGTTGTTAAACTGCTCGCCTGTCAGTTCGCCGAGCCAGTTGTCTTCAGTACGGTCTTCAATCTGTCCTTGTAGTTTCATCACCATCACCGCATTGTCTTTCAGTGCCGGTTTACTGTTGCTCGATGCTACCATTCCGATGATACAGATGAATCCCAGGATGGTCATGATCAGCCCGAAGGCAAACAGTCCTACGATAGTGGCTGCCACGTTCTTGAAAAAATCCTTCATTATTCTATGTCAATATTTTATAAGTGAGACTCCTAAATAAATGCCAGCGGCAGAAGAGAGATGTTTTCTCCGATTGCCGTTTACAGCAATTTTTCTGCAAATATAGCAAAAAAGAACCAATAATCAAAGCGATTGGAACAAAAACACCAAAAAAAGAAGAAAAAATAACATAGGGTTAACGAAAAAATGCCTATCTTTGCATTATCTTAGCAAAACAGAATAAAGATATAAACAACATAACAAAAAAGAAAAATGAAAAAGACAATGATTTTTTTTCTTCTGATGCTGACAGCAATTACAGCATCAGCTCAATCTACCGCTCGCAAGTTCGTATTGAAGAACAGTAGCGATGGTCTGAGTGAACTCACCTGTTATCTTCCTAAGAAACCCTCTGGAAGAGCTGTAGTAGATTGTCCTGGAGGTGGGTATTCTCATCTTGCGATGGATCATGAGGGACATCAGTGGGCAGAATATTTCAACAAACAGGGTATCGCTTTCTTCGTCTTGAAATACCGTATGCCTAAGGGAAACCGTAATATTCCGTTGAGTGATGCCTATCAGGCGATGCGTACCGTTCGTGACAGTTCTGCAGTATGGAAAATAAACAAGGAAGATGTTGGTATCATGGGCTTTTCTGCCGGTGGACATTTAGCTTCTTCCGTCAGTACTCATGCTGAGGCGGCTGTGCGACCTGATTTCTCGATTCTTTTCTATCCGGTGATTTCAATGGATGAGCGTATCTCTCATAAGGGATCATGTGTGAATTTCTTGGGTGAAGAGCGTAATACCGATAAGAAACTGGTAGAAGAGTGGTCTAACGACAAGGCTGTTCGTCCTAATCTTACCCCTCGTGCCATCATACTGATGTCTTTTGATGATAAGGTTGTTCCTCCTGTAACCAATGGCGTAGCCTATTATTCTGCCATGAGCAAGGCGGGCAACGAGTGTACCATGCACATCTATCCGACTGCCGGACATGGATGGGGGTTCCGCGATGCCGCTCATGGCTTCCCGTATCACGACCAAATGTTGAATGACCTTACCTGTTGGCTCAACAGGCTTCCGTCTAAGTAATCTAAGTAATAAGTAAAGAGAATACCTAAAAAGAGGGTGTATCATAAGTTGATGATACATCCTCTTCTTTTTGTTGAAAGAGCTAGGATATGTTGTTGGAAGAGATAGAATATGTTGTTGAGACAGTTAGTATCTCCGGTCGCACAACAGCTGTTGTGCGCTTGCATAACAGCTGATATGCGCTTGCACAACAGCTGATGTGCATGCGGTGACCAACTGTTGTGCGCCAACTATTTTCCAAACTTATGGCACATCCTCTTTTTCTTTTTATAGTCTCCTAATAAGCATTCTTGTCAGGGCAGATAATGCTCTTGGCTGTCATGAAGATAATCTTGATATCAAGCCAGAACGACCAGTTCTCTATATACCAGATATCACGGCGGATACGTTCCTCCATCTGCCAGAGCTCCTTGGTCTCACCACGGAACCCGGTAACCTGAGCCCAACCTGTGATACCCGGCTTGGAGAAGTGGCGAACCATATACTTATCTATCAGGCTTCCATACACCTCTGTATGATGCAGCATGTGAGGGCGCGGCCCCACAATACTCATGTCTCCCTTAAGAACATTGAAGAATTGAGGAAACTCATCTATGTTCGTCTTTCTCATAAAGTTGCCGAAAGCAAATTTACGTGGGTCGTTCTTTGTTGCCTGTGCCTTGTCTGCATCCTTGTTCACATGCATGGAACGGAATTTAAGACAGTAGAAGGTATCACCATTCAGACCCGTTCTTGCCTGTTTGAAGAAAATAGGACCAGGACTCTGAATCTTGATGATGAGAGCTATGAATGGAATGAATGGTAGAACGCACAAACATGCAAGCCCGCTCACCACGATGTCGAAGCTACGCTTGATAATGCGGTTTGACATGCTTGTTAGGGGTTCTATGCGGTTTGAATATACCGTCCTTCCCATGAAATTCTGGGCATCAAGATGCAATTTGTACTCACCAAACACACGTGGCAGGTAGTAGAAGTGTATCACATTCTTATCACAGAAGTGCATGATATTGATGATTTCAGGATCTTTATGCGACAGGCAGCAGAAAACCTCGTCAATATTGGAAGGTTCACCATTGATGGTATCATTCATGGTAGAAGAGATAATCTCTTTGAGCTGTTTCATGTTTCCTATTCTTTTCAACCCTTCCGGATTATCTGTGATGTCTTCATCTGAATAATATCCTTTTACGATATAACCTGCCGAGGGATCTTCTGTCATCGTCTTGTACATCTCGCTCACGGCAGGATCGTTACCTACAAAGACAACGGTGCGTGAGTTGCGGCCCTTAGAGCGGAAATACTTTAGTAATTTGAGTTCGCAGAGTCGGCTTATGATGAGAGACAGATAGAATGTTATGCCGAAGATAATGCTGAAGGAGAACATCTTTCCCCCGTGACCGAGTAGTCTTGAGAAGGTAAAGAAACAGAATGTTGTTGCTGCAGCCAGATATAAAGTACGCTTTGTAACCTGCAGGAACCCGATCTTTCTGACATGAATGATGGTGGAATAGAAGTATTCGCCTAGGAACAAGGCAGCATTGGCAACAAAAAAGGTAATCTTTGTTGCTTTGTCGAAATACGCAGGTATGAGTTCTTGACCATATTGGGTATAGAACAACAGTACGATGTTGAGAATAACGAAATCGGCACCTATCACCAGTCTCCTTATCATTTCATTTCCTTTATAATGCTTGTTCGTCATTTGCTTATGTTTTTATACTCCTAGTTATTTATATATCTTTTTAAGTTATTTGAGGTATGCTTAAATGATATTTGGTCGCAAAGGTAATAATAATAGTTGAAAATCGGAAATAAATCAGCAAAAAAATATCGAAATAGACTAACTTGAACCAACTTGAACCAGCTTTTCTTATTTTTAATCTGTTTAAATGATGTTTTTTCTTCCTTTTTACTTTCTTGCGCATATCTAGGTATTTTTATATGAATAGGTAGTTTTTTTAGAAATTGCTTGGTGGTCTCAAAAGAAAAACGTACTTTTGCAGCCGGATTATCACGGATGAATCTTCTTTGAGACCTGTTGGTACTGGGAGTAAACTCCTGATGTGATGCAGTCTCTCACTGTTAATTTGTGAAATCTTAAGTATGAACAATAAACGATTTAGATAGTAATAATATGCAATTAATTTTATTATCGGGTGGCTCGGGTAAAAGGCTCTGGCCACTTAGCAATAATGCTAGAAGCAAACAGTTCTTGCCATTGCTCGAAAAGGAGAATGGGGAGATGGAAAGTATGGTTCAGCGCGTGGTACGTCAGGCTCAGGAAGCAAATCTGACCAATGATATTACGCTTGCTACAAACGCCAGTCAGCTGGATATCATCCAGAACCAGCTGGGAGAGCGGGTTTCTGTGGTTACCGAACCGGAGAGGCGTGATACTTTCCCTGCTATCGCTTTAGCTGCAAGTTATCTGAAACTGAAGAAGAAATGTGAGGATGACGAGGTTGTGGTTATTATGCCTTGTGATCCTTATACCGAGTTGGAATATTTCCATACCATAGCCCGTATGGTGGAATGTGTGGAGAAAAACGTCGCCGACCTCGTGCTGATGGGTATCAAACCTACTTATCCAAGTGCAAAATATGGTTATGTGGTTCCTTTTGCTGAAGGAGAGAAGTATCAGATAGTGAAGAGATTTACCGAGAAACCGGATGTGCCTACAGCAGAGAAACTCCTGGAGGAGGGTGCTTACTGGAATGGTGGCGTCTTCGCTTTCCGTTTGGGCTATATGATGCAGATTGTACGTAAGTATATGCAGAGTGAGAACTTTGAAGATACTCGTGCAAGATATAGCGAATTTCCAAAAATCTCTTTCGACTACGAGGTGGCGGAGAAGGCTGAATCGGTAGCGGTAGTACCGTTTAATGGTGAATGGAAGGACCTGGGTACCTGGAATACACTCACTGATGAGCTGCACCATGCCAGCATCGGTAATGCGGTGATGGGAAGTCATTGCGAGAATACGCATGTCATCAACGAACTCCAGTTGCCTCTGTATGTGGATGGCTTGAAGGATGCTGTTGTTGCAGCGAGTCCTGATGGTATCTTCGTCTGTGCAAAGAAATATTCCGAGGACATCAAGAAGGCGGTAGAACATCTTACTCCGCGTCCGATGTATGAGGAAAGAAGGTGGGGTACTTATCGGGTGATTGACGATTCTGAGTATGCTGACGGCAATCATTCGCTCACCAAGAGTATTACCTTGAAGCCAGGTAAGAATATCAGTTATCAGCTTCATCACCATCGTTCAGAGGTGTGGACATTCGTAGAAGGTGAGGGCATCTTTGTACTTGATGGTGAGGAGAAACATGTGAAGGCTGGTGATACCGTGGTGATTCCTCTGGAGCATTATCATGCCATCAAGGCGATAACACAGCTGACTTTCATCGAAGTTCAGAATGGTAATCCACTGGTTGAGGAGGATATTGAAAGATTCGATTATCAATGGAAAATGAAATAAAACACAAGTTTTTGTGATATAATGTCAGTATTTAAACGTGTCAAAGTGTCAGTATGGATGCTTTGGCACGTTTTTCGTATACTGGCGGGGTGATGGGTAGCAATACCTGTTGGCAAAATAAATGTATAACAATTAAAATATTATAGAATCATGAACATTAAACCATTAGCAGACAGAGTGCTGGTACTTCCTGCACCAGCTGAAGAAAAAGTAGGTGGAATTATTATCCCTGATACAGCAAAAGAGAAACCACAGCGTGGTAAGGTCGTTGCTACAGGTAAGGGTACGAAAGACGAAGAGATGATTCTCAAAGAAGGTGATACCGTACTCTATGGTAAGTACGCTGGCACAGAACTCGAATTCGATGGTACTAAATATATCATGATGCGTCAGAGCGATGTACTCGCTGTAGTAGAAGAGTAAGAATAAGTGAAGAGTGAAGAACGAAGAGTGAAGGATTCAATTGCTTTGTTTTAACTCAACATTCAACATTTAACATTCAACATTAAAAAGATAAAAGAAAATGGCTAAAGATATTAAATATAATATGGATGCCCGCGACCTCTTGAAGAAGGGTGTTGATCAGTTGGCAAATGCAGTAAAGGTAACTCTTGGTCCTAAGGGACGCAACGTGGTAATCGAAAAGAAGTTTGGTGCTCCTCAGATTACTAAGGATGGTGTTACCGTGGCTAAGGAAGTAGAGTTAGAGAATAAATTCGAAAATACTGGTGCTCAGCTTGTTAAGAGCGTTGCCAGCAAGACTGGTGATGATGCCGGTGATGGTACAACAACTGCTACTATCCTGACTCAGGCTATCGTAACAGAGGGCTTGAAGAACGTTACTGCAGGTGCAAACCCAATGGACTTGAAGCGTGGTATCGACAAGGCTGTGGCTGCTGTTGTTGCCTTCATCAAGGAACATGCTGAGCAGGTAGACGACAACTACGATAAGATTGAGCAGGTGGCTACAGTTTCTGCCAACAACGATGCAGAGATTGGTAAGCTCTTGGCTGACGCTATGCGCAAGGTTTCTAAGGATGGTGTCATCACTATCGAGGAGAGCAAGAGCCGTGATACCAACATCGGTGTTGTTGAGGGTATGCAGTTTGACCGTGGTTACTTGAGCGGTTACTTCATGACTGATGCAGACAAGATGGAGTGTGTAATGGATAACCCATACATTCTTCTTTATGATAAGAAGATTTCTAACTTGAAGGAGTTCTTGCCAATTCTCCAGCCTGCTGCTGAGAGTGGTCGTCCTTTGTTGGTTATCGCTGAGGATGTTGATTCTGAGGCTTTGACTACTTTGGTAGTTAACCGTTTGCGTGGCGGTTTGAAGATTTGTGCTGTGAAGGCTCCAGGCTTCGGTGACCGTCGCAAGGCCATGTTGGAGGATATCGCAGTATTGACAGGCGGTGTCGTTATCTCTGAGGAGAAGGGCTTGAAGTTGGAGCAGGCAACTTTGGATATGCTGGGTTCAGCAGACAAGGTTACCGTCAACAAGGACAATACAACTATCGTTAATGGTCATGGCGAGAAGGCTAATATCCAGGATCGCGTAGCTCAGATCAAGAACGAAATTGAGAATACCAAGTCTTCATATGATAAGGAGAAACTTCAGGAGCGTCTGGCTAAGCTCGCCGGTGGTGTAGCTGTCCTTTATGTAGGTGCCAACTCTGAGGTTGAGATGAAGGAGAAGAAGGATCGTGTTGACGATGCACTCTGCGCTACCCGTGCCGCTATCGAGGAAGGTATCGTTGCTGGTGGTGGTACTACTTATATCCGTGCTCTCGAGGCATTGAAGGATATGAAGGGTGATAACGCTGACGAGACAACAGGTATCCGTATCGTAGAGCGTGCTATTGAGGAGCCTCTCCGTCAGATTGTTGCCAATGCCGGTGGCGAGGGTTCTGTAGTAGTAAATAAGGTACGCGAGGGCGAGGGTGACTTCGGTTACAATGCCCGCAAGGACGTTTACGAAGATATGCGCCAGGCTGGTATCGTAGATCCTGCCAAGGTAGAGCGTGTAGCTTTGGAGAATGCTGCTTCTATCGCAGGCTTGTTCCTGACAACAGAGTGTGTGTTGGTTGACAAACCAGAGCCTGCACCAGCTGCACCAGCTGCAGCACCTGGTATGGGTGGAATGATGTAATTAGATGAATAATTTGAGCAAACAAAGCACATCGTAAGACTGCGAGTTTGCAAAGCGAAAATATCAAATAGGGGTGATTCTCAGCGAATTATCCCTATTTTTTTGTTTTTTTAGTCATAAAGATGCAAAAAATAGCAAAATTATTTGGTTCGAATAATCTTTTTTTGTAACTTTGCATCGTAAATAAAAGAAAGTATCATCCGAAGGGATGGCAAAGATATTTTTTTGATTTGTTTTAGTAGATTAGTTTTTAAGTAGTTTGTTTTTGGAAATCGGTTGTCGTGAGACATCCGATTTTTTTTTGTTTTTATTTTGTTTTCTCAATTTAATTGTGTAATTTTGCAGCATAATAGAAAATTCATAGCATGAACAATATTGATTGGAAAAAAGCAGTGGTCTTTCTGATTGTTATCGGAGGACTCATTTATATTACAAAGGCAGAGTTGGGAATGACTACTACAAACTCGTTCCTTACTACGCTGGGTATCTTATTGCTTCTCTTTATCGGAGATAACTTCGCACAGAAGATTGATGATGATCGGAAACGACGTAAACTGAATAATGATGGAAAAGCTGATTGATCTTTATAAGAAATGGGCGGGTGAAGAACCGGCTGATGTCATAAAATTGGCAGGGCAGGGGAGTAACCGGCAGTATTTCCGTATCATTGGGCATGATGGTGATACGGTAATTGGTGTGATAGGAACCAGTCGTGATGAGGATCATGCCTTTGTATATCTGGCTCAGCATTTTCAGCTCAGACAGTTGCCTGTTCCCCAGATTCTGGCGGTGAGCGATGATGAACTCTGCTATCTTCAGACAGACCTTGGTGGTACTTCGCTTTTCGATGCCATCAAGGGCGGACGAGATGCGGGCGGACGTTACAATCAGAAAGAGAAGGAACTCCTTAAGAAAACCATTCGTGAACTTCCGAATATCCAGATTCGCGGTGCAAGAGGATTGGATTGGCAGAACTGCTATCCGCAGCCAGAATTCGATGTAGACAGTGTACTCTTCGACCTCAACTACTTCAAGTATTGTTTCCTGAAGCCTACCGATTTGGATTTTCACGAACTGAAGCTCGAAGCCAACTTCCGGCTTTTTGCCAAGGATCTGACATCAGAACCGATGGATTGTTTCCTTTATCGCGATTTTCAGGCACGCAACATCATGCTGGATGATAAGGGGAATCCATACTTTATTGATTTTCAGGGTGGTAGAAAAGGACCGTTCTATTATGATCTCGCCTCATTCCTCTGGCAGGCATCTGCTAAGTATCCGTTCAAACTGCGCAGAGAACTGGTTTGGGAATACTACCAGTCATTGAAGCATTATACCGAGGTACCATCGGTGCGCCATTTTGTAAACCGGTTGAGTCTTTTTGTGCTCTTCCGTACCTTACAGGTTTTGGGCGCCTACGGATTCCGCGGCTATTTCGAACGCAAGAAGCATTTCATCGACAGTATTCCGCCAGCTATCCAGAATCTGCGAGATCTTCTGAAGATGGGTGACAAGGTATTCCCTTATCCTTATATGATGGATATGTTGAGAAGACTGACCGAATTGCCACAGTTCAAGGTGATAGAGAGTGTGGCGCTGAGTCGTGCAGACGGCTATAAGACTACCGACAACAATATCTATCGTGCGCATCCGCAGGACGGACCTGCCACCTATTCTAAATATGATGGTAAGGGACCGCTGGTGGTAAGAGTGTATAGTTTTTCTTTCCGTAAGGGCATTCCAGAGGATCCGTCGGGCAATGGTGGAGGTTATGTCTTCGACTGCAGAAGTACCCATAACCCTGGCAGATACGAGCCTTATAAGAAGTTGACGGGTCTGGATGAGCCTGTTATCCGATTCCTGGAGGATGATGGTGAGATATTGAAGTTCCTGGATCATGTCTATGCACTTGCCGACCATCATGTAAACCGCTACATGCAGCGTGGTTTCACCTCTCTGATGTTCTGTTTCGGATGTACAGGCGGTCAGCATCGCAGTGTATATTCTGCGCAGCATCTTGCCGAACATATTCACCGGAAGTTTGGTGTAGAAGTGCAGATTTGTCATCGTGAACAGCATATTGAACAGGTTTTGCCGGCAAAACAATAGAAAAATAGCGTGCAAATTTGGCTATCTCGCAAAAAGTTAGTAAATTTGCACGCACATTTTAAAATAGCTATTTAGCAATGATGCAAGCAATGATATTCGCAGCAGGTTTGGGCACTCGCCTTAAGCCACTTACCGACCGCATTCCGAAGGCTCTGGTAAGTGTCGGGGGAGAACCTTTGCTCAAACGTGTCATCTTTCAGTTGAAGGATGCCGGTTTCACTCGCATTGTAGTGAACGTGCATCATTTCTCCCAACAAATTATCGATTATCTCAGAGCACATGACAACTTCGGTATGGACATCCGTATCAGTGATGAGAGTGAAAAGCTGCTCGAAACGGGTGGAGGTATCCGGAAGGCATGGCCGCTCTTCAACCAGTCAGAGCCTATTCTTATCCACAACGTGGATATTCTGAGTAATGTAGATCTGAAGAAATTCTACCAGATGGAGAGCAGGGATATGATTGCTGCCCGCCTGATGGTGAGCGAACGCAAGACCAAGCGCTATCTGCTCTTTGATGACAGCATGCGACTGGTGGGATGGACGAATATAGAAACGGGCGAGGTGAAGAGTCCTTATCCTGATCTCAATCCCAAAGATTATAAGATGTATGCTTTCTCGGGCATCCACATGGTTGCCCCATCGCTCTTTCCATTGATGGAGGAGGAACCGGACAAGTTCCCTATCATGGACTTCTATCTGAAGCATTGCGACAAGGTGCGCATAGAGGGATATGTAAAGAACGACCTCAAGCTGATGGATGTGGGAAAGCAGGAGACGCTGAAAGAGGCGGAAGCATTCCTGAAATCGTTAGTTAATAGTTTATAGTTAATAGCGGCTATGCCGTATAGCAAGATTACTGTAAACTATAAATTGCAAACTGTAAATTAAAATTAGATATTATGCAACAGAAGATTATTATTTTGGATTTCGGTTCACAGACCACACAGCTGATTGGCCGTCGTGTTCGTGAGCTTGATACCTTCTGCGAGATTATGCCTTACAACAAGTTTCCAAAGGATGACCCATCTGTCATTGGTGTCATCTTGAGCGGTAGCCCTTATTCCGTTCATGATCCGGAAGCTTTCAAGGTAGATCTGAGCCAGTTTATTGGCCGTATTCCTGTGCTCGGCATCTGCTATGGTGCTCAGTTCCTCTCTTACGCCCAGGGCGGTAAGGTGGAGGCTGCTGACAGCCGTGAGTATGGTCGTGCCAACTTGGAGCATTTCGATAAGGAGAATCCTTTGTTCAAGGGATTCATCGAGAACTCTCAGGTTTGGATGAGCCATGGTGATACCATCACTGCTATCCCTGATGATTACAAGTGCATCGCTTCTACTGCTAATGTGAAGTATGCTGCTTATGCTTCTACCAAACAGCCTGTATGGGCAGTACAGTTCCACCCAGAGGTGTTCCACTCTTTGCAGGGTACACAGCTCTTGAAGAACTTCGTGGTTGATATCTGCGGAAGTAAGCAGGACTGGAGTGCTGACTCTTTTGTTGAGACAACAGTTGCTGAGTTGAAGGAACAGTTGGGCGACGATAAGGTTATCCTCGGTCTTTCTGGCGGTGTTGACTCCAGTGTGGCTGCCGTTCTCCTGAACAAGGCTATCGGTAAGAACCTTACCTGTATCTTCGTAGATCATGGTATGTTGCGCAAGAATGAGTTCCGTGACGTGATGGAAGACTACAAGTGTTTGGGCTTGAATGTAATCGGCGTGGATGCATCAGAGAAGTTCTTTGCTGACCTGGCTGGTGTTACCGACCCTGAGAAGAAGCGTAAGATTATCGGCCGCGACTTCGTAGAGGTTTTCAATGCTGAGGCTAAAAAGCAGACTGGTGCCAAGTGGTTGGCTCAGGGTACTATCTATCCTGACCGTATCGAGAGCTTGAATATCACCGGTAAGGTGATCAAGAGTCATCACAACGTAGGTGGTCTTCCTAAGGAGATGAACCTTCAGTTGTGCGAGCCTTTGAAGTGGTTGTTCAAGGATGAGGTTCGTCGAGTAGGTCGCTCTATGGGTATGCCTGAGCATCTGATTACCCGTCATCCATTCCCAGGTCCTGGTTTGGCTGTCCGTATCTTGGGTGATATCACTCCAGAGAAGGTACGCATTCTTCAGGATGCAGATGATATCTATATCCGTGGCTTGCGTGAGTATAAGGTGAAGTTGAGTGGTGAGGAAGCTCGCCGCGTCCTGGCTGCCGGTGTTCCTGCTGACATGCAGAATGGCGAGATTGAGGTTTCTCTCTACGATCAGATTTGGCAGGCTGGTACCGTATTGCTTTCTACTGTCCGTTCAGTAGGTGTGATGGGTGATGAGCGTACATACGAGCA
>CATXJC010000015.1 GCA_958369755.1 uncultured Prevotella sp. | reverse complement strand
AGAATATAATATAAGATTTAAAATATACCCTTCACCCTTCACCTCGTCACCACAATACATATCCATCATCGTATTCCCAACATTTGTTTTCCTGGTTTATTCTTCGGAGATATTCTACTATCTATCGGAGATATTTTCGTATTCTTCGGAGATATTCTGCTATCTTTCGGAGTAATTTTCGGGTTAATGAGTTCAGAAATGTTATCGTTTGACAAGCGGAAGAGCCAATTTGTTATCGCCCACAACAAACCAACCTAATGAGAATCAGAACAAGAAATAGCGAATTAAGTTTATTTAACCCTAAAAAACAACTATTTATGAAATAATTTCATTAAATTTGCGGCGTCTAACAGCTCCACTTGTAAGTGTACGCAAGATGATGATAGTCAAACTACCAAAACGATAGTCAAACTACCAAAAAAAACAACGAGCTGAAGGACAAGAATATAAGTAAGTGATATTAATCAGAAACTGAAAGTACAATTTAAACTTAATAGATATGAAAGTATTCAATTCTAAACTTGCTGCTATCGGTTTGGCAGCATTCGTATTCGCATCATGTAGCGACAACACAAGTGATCCTACAGGCAATCAATCTCCAGCTAAGGTAGATGCCACAACTCTCGACCTCACTAACAGCGGAGAGTCTCTGTTATCTAGCGTCATCAATTACAAGAACACGACAGCTAACGCTCGCAAGTTCTTCGGCACAAGAGCTGCCAGTGACGCAAATTTCGTAACTACATTCAACATGCCTGTGCAGAAGAATGACGACACCCAGGCTTATACAAATACCGACCTGAAAGACGGCATTTTCTACTTAAAGAAAGATGCTGGCAATTGTGACTTTACCAAGAACACTATCAAGAATGCAACTATCTTCGTAAATGGAGGTGCAAAATTGATATATTCAGCAAACACTTTCGAAAATGCAAAAATCGTTGTAAAGCAGGGCGGTTCCCTGATTTTCAAGGGCACTGGTTCAATGATCAAGCAGGGAGTTACTGTCTATAACGAACTTGGTTATGTCAAGACTGAAGACCCTGCAGCAGACATCGTCATCGAAGGTAATCTGTATTCATCTTGGCGAGGTATTACCAGCGGCCTTGATGAAAATGGCAACGCTGTTGAAAAGAAGGAACTCAAGTCCGGTTTAGGACAGCTTACAGCAGACAAGACAAGTCCTACACAGAAAATCACCTTCAAGGCTGGTTCAAAGGCATGCATCATCGGTTCTATCCGTGGTACAGAAGTAAACGTTGAGGAAGGTGCCAACGTATATGCATCAGCTCACGTATGGAACGCTACCACCGTCAATATCAATGGTAACTTACAAATCGGCGGATTCCTGAAGGCTGCAGACCTTAACCTCAACACAAACGGTTACTTGAAGGCTGGCGACAACAGCGCCATCAAGGTTACCAATGCATTGACCATGAATGCCGGTTCACAGATTGATGCCAACTACATCAATGTTACCTTGAACGAAAAGGATACCCACAAGAAGGTAACTAAGGTAGGTGAAGCACAGCTCATCCTGAAGGGTGCCTGCAAGATCAACATTGCGGACAAGGGTGTTATCAATGTTAACAAGCTTATCTCTTATAACGATGCAAAAGGCCAAATCAGCCTGGAAAAAGCTGGCGGTTTAGCTATTGTTAAGGCAGACGAGTTCCACAACGATGGTGCAGAAAACATCCAGGCATTCGATACTCCTGCAGAAGGTGCTACCTTCCTGTTCCAGTTCACAAAATGCTTCAATGGCGAGAACCAGATTCCTACAGCAGAGGATCTTGACATCGCAGCATCATACCTCGATTACGACAAGGCTACCACTGGTGATTTGGTTAAGCTGAAGGATACAGATAACAAGCATTACGGTTATGAGTTAACAGCAACAACAGAAAGCTTGAGCAACAAACCAAAACTGGATTTGTTCTCTGCTGCTGGAGTTACCGAAAACACCCTCTCTGCAACATCTATCCAAGCTGCAAACGATAAGTTGTATGTTACATACCACACCCAGGGCAATGACAAAAACCATATGGGTGGCGGATTGGAAGTTGCTCATATCGACGGCAAATCACTTATTCTCGATGAGGCAGTAACAGCTCAGGGAGGATTGGATGTAAACTATGGTATGATTGACGGCAGCCGCTTCTATGTTGCTGCAACAACCTACAAAGAAGGTGCATTCTTGGGCTATGTGGAACTGGCAAATGGATTGATGGGTAAGAGCCAACTCGTTACCTACCCTATTGATAAGACTAATCCAAACAATGGCATTGATGCCAATAGCGTAGTTAAGTATAAAGACAACTTCGTTTTGGCAACAAACAAGGGTTATCAGGTTTACAACTCTACATTCACCCTGCGTACACCACACCTCACAACAAACGATGTGAAGTTCGTTGCTGTTGGCAATGACAAGCTCTATGGCTTGGAGGCAAATGGTACAACAACAGGTACTGTCAACATCTTCGACAACATTAATTTGGAAAATCCTCAGAGCTATACTACAGAAGGTAAAGTGGGTGTTGTTGATGGCAAGAACACCATCGCTGTAGACGGTACAAACCTTTACGTATGTCAGGGTGACGGCGGACTTGTTCGCTACGATGCAAATGGCCATGGTACAGTATTATTCGATGCTCCTGTAGGCGAAAGCAACAAGATTATCGGTCGCGTAAACGGTGTTGCTGTAGATTCAAAATACATCTATGTAGCATGTGGTGGTTACGGTCTCGTAGTATTGGACAAGACCAAGGCTAAGGGTGAGAATGTTATTGCCCGTCGCCGTGCCTTCTATGATGGCAAGGAGAGCTACAACTCAGCTAACTACGTAACCTTATATAATGGTTACATCTGTGTAGCTTACGGTCGCAGCCGTGTTCAGATCTTCAAGTTGGTAAATACAAAGTAATCAACTAAATAATTCTTTTCTCCCACACTCACCAAAAGAGTGTGGGAGAATTAAATCTTTAAGAGCTAGGAATATAGCCAAAAAAGATCAAAACTTTTAATACCAAAACGATAAAAGAAAGATTAACATGAAACATCATTTTACAAAACTTGTTACTTTCTCTTTTGCAGCAATGCTTCTGGCATCTTGTAGCGATTCAAATGACATGCCGCTCGTTCCAAACCCCGGTGAAGTCACAAAAAATGTGGTAGGTGAAGAAGTAATTTCAATCACCGACCCTCAGGAGTTGGCTGGTAGTGTTATCAATTACAAGGCGAAAACAGCAACAAGAGCTGCTGGCGCAACTACAGCCAACCTAAGCGACGTCTACGGAATGCCTAGCTTGCCTAGCCATAACGGAGCTATCGAAATCAAGAATAACGATGGATGTAAGGGACTGGATGGTTCCAAGACCTACATCATCAAGAAAGGCACAAAAATAAGCAGCGAGCTCAACCTGAATGGAGCCACCCTGTTTATCGAAGGCGAACTGTCCACAAAAAATATATGGGGATGTTCTACCTGGGTCAACGGTGCCAACAAAAAAGGAAAAATCTACATCCTCGAAGGAGGAACATTACATATAGACAACAATAATACTGCACTCTTCCAGAATTCAGGAATTTATTGCTACAATTATGGTGGAACTCTGAAAAAAGAGGGCACCAACCTGTATCTGGAAAAAGGGGATGCCTACTTTACTACCGGAAACATTGAAGTAAAAAATGAACTGAAAGTTCAAGGATTGCTTTATGTGGGCGGCGATGCCAACGTAGGTAAACTAGCAACTGAGTCTGATGCCAAAATCAATATTCAAGGTAATCTTCTTGGTACAGAAGAACAGGATTTGGTCGTAGATGGATGTATCCTGAACATTAACGGAAAAGCAAAAGTCAACAAGTTGACAATTCAAGGTTCTGCTCCAAAACTTTATGGCTGTTCATTTGAAGTAACCGGTAAGACGATTCTCAATTCAAATGGCGCTGAAGCGCACATCAACAATCTGAAGACAGGAGCTATCGACCAGTGTGCGGGAAGTACCATCTATCTGGTTAATAACAGCGTTATTGACTGCAAGGGAACTTACACCAACGCAAACAATGGTCACAATCAATATTATCCAGACGGTGAAAGTAAAATTATTCTTCAAGGAGATAATGCAAATGCCATCTTCCGAGCAGCAGAAGTAAAATACAATGGAAGTAACGATCAAGGAAATATCCTCATTGCTCCGGGAACCTACGCATATTTCTCAACCTGCTATATCTTCAGAACTAGCGGAAGCGGAGGCGTTATCTACATGGATTGCGATAAGTTTACCAACAACGGTAACTCGGCAACTTATACATACGTTCCAGGTCTTTCAGACTGTACGAAGAGGTATGATATGTATAATGACCCAGTTGTCCCAACATCATGTGACGGAACAACACCAGAACCAACTCCTACTCCACCAGAACCGGGCAAGAAGATTGATGTGATTACGGTTATAGATTATACAAATCATACACACGACATCTCTGCTACATGTATTCAGCCATACAATGACAAACTATACATGTCGTACCACACCAACGAAGAGAACCAAAAAGATCCAAACAAGAAGACAGGCGGTTGTATTGAAGTGTTTAAAACAGAAAACAACCAGACTACCATGTTGCAATATCTGCAGGATAAGAAGGAACTCTACGACTTCAACCACCTTATGGTGGACGGCAAAGATGCAACAAAGTATGTTTATATTGCAGGTCACTCAACCAATGGTGGTATGATGGGTAGAATCGCATTAGATAGCAACGGACTTCTCAACACAGAAGTAAAGGACATCGATGAGACTACTACGTTAAACCCTCTCACCATCGTAGATTGGGAACATGAAGGTTTGGAACAATCTGACGAGAACTGCATCGTAAGAGACGGAAACAAACTGATGGTGGCAACTGCCAGAGGATACGGAGTATATGATGCAAACACGCTGGATTTAATCGGCAAGAAAGAAACGCCAGGCAAGGCCAAGCACATCGCACTGAACAACCAGTATATTGTTACACTCCACTACAACAACGAAGTAAAAAGTGACAATGAGGCTGTAAGTGGTACACTACAGGTCTTCCCATTAGGTGCCGACATTCTTACAGCAACACCAGCAAAAACCATCAACGTAAGCAGCATAGCTCCTAACGACGGTAAGAACACTATAGCTATCGATGGTAACCACATCTACGTTTGCCGAAGTGCCAAGGGATTGTCTTGCTACGATCTTACCACAGGCAAAGAAGTGTGGAACTGGGGAGCTCCGCTCACTGCTAACACCAAGGTTCCACAGGGATATGCAAATGGTGTAACATACGATGCCAATTACATCTACCTGGCTTGCGGAAGTTATGGACTGGTAGTTCTTGACAAGAACAAAATGGAAAACGGCAAACCTGTAAAGGTTGTCAAGAAGAGAGCAGAAGCAGGAATGTCTGCCAACTATGTCACACTGGATGGAGGTTATATCTATGTGGCATATGGTAAGAGCCGACTCCGTGTCATGAAGCTCATTGATGGTGCCGCATCTGGAAATAATACCAATTATGGCACAAAGTAAGTGATTTATCAAATATAAGAAACACGAGATGAATGCAGCTGCAACAGCTCGCAGCTGCATTCATCGTGTTTAATAACTCATTATGAAGCGAAAAATAATACTATACTCAACTACAGCTCTGCTACTTCTCATGGCAGCACAAAGCGCTATGGCTCAGACGAAAGGCAAAAAGCCGAAAAGTTTCAGCCCTAAGATGCTCGTATATGAGAATCTGAAGAACGATAATGTACTGAGACACTTCAAACAGCGCTTCGCACAACTCGACACTCTCATCAAAAACCCTATATGGGTGAAAGCACCAGTCATAGAACTGGGACTCAATAAACAGCATCACGCTGATATCAACAAGACCGACTCTCTGTTCTGGTCGAAAACTGCACATGAGCACCTAGCGCTCAACAGACACAACGGTCTGGAAGTGACCGGACAGGTTTATGCCCGACCTGACGCGTACTTCGATTCTGATGAAGACGACGCAAAAGAGGTATCAAAATATAAAATGAAGGTTCAAGCCGAACTGGGTTGGAACATCATCAACTCGAAGTTCTACCAAGGCAAGGAGAAAAGAACTAAGATTGCTCTTGCCAATGAACTCGACCGCTTGCAAATAAAAAAGCGCCAAACTGCAGACATCTATGAAAAGGCAGCCGATGAGCTGACCGAACAATATAATTTCTATATCGGTACTGTCATAGCACACAGACTGGACAACCTCGACATCATGAACGAAGCGTACCAGTTTATGCTGGAAAAAGACCGAATCAGCAACGACAAGATGCTGAAAGTGATGAACGATAAGCTGGAGGCTGAATATGACATCTCCGTGCTCTGCACAGACAGAGATATCAGCAACAAGCCTATCTACCGCATCAAACCAACCAAGATTGTGGTAGACACCACAGCCCTCTGGAACCATCTGAACCAGGAAAGTCTGGATGCACGCATCATGATGGTGAAAGAACAGATTGCTGACAACGACAGCAAGCTGACCAACTATTTAAGCACTACCCGACTCACACCATTCGCAAGATGGTCGAGCTACTGGCAGAGCAACAACAAGATTTCGAACAATGCCGACGTGGGCGTGAGATTCACCATTCCTATCTGGAACGAAACGCCACGCAAACGACAGGCACTGGAGACCCAGAAGGAAATCATACGCAGCAGCCGCGGTACCGATGTGAAGGAAATAAAACAATCGGTAGGCATCCTGCTCAAGAAGATAGACAACCTGAACAAGGCTATAGCCACCGAGGCTTTCCATATAGACCAGACCGGCAAATATATCGAAATGCGGCGGTTTGCCTACCAGAACCAGAAACAGGGATACAACTATCTGATGCGTATGGACGAATATACGGGACTCCTGGAAAGTATGGAGCGTATGTACAAACTGATGCAGAACCGCGCACTCGCTATCATCAATATCGAGAAAGCCGTGAGCATCTATGACAACAACAACATCTTCAAAGAAATAGAACTTTGAATGTAAGGAAACCAGAATATGAATGAATTCCAATATAATGGCACGCCACAAGAACAGGCGATGGCAGACTTGCTGAAGACGCAGGGTCACCGCCTTGCCAGACAGCAGATCATCTTTGCCCTGATCTTCCTGCTGGTTATCGTGCTTGCCGCCTACTATATTGTCACTCGTATGATATGGGCAACCTTCGACGGTTATATAACCCTCGATGAAAACCATATCAGTGCCGTTGACGACATCTATATCCTTAAGGTGAACAAAGAAATGGGTGAAGTGGTGCATAAGGGAGATACGCTCTACTCTTATGTACTGCTAGGTAACATTGTGAACCAATACGACCCGAACATTCTGCCTTCTGCCGTAAAGGAGACTCACGACATGGAGGTACAGGCTAAACTCGCCCAGCAGGAGATTCCGGTGCTGCGTACCCGACTTGCAGAACTGAGAAAACAGAAAGCATCTGAAAGTTCGGACATCTACTACGGTCTTACCGACAACACCAAGCGAAATGCACTGGATGCCGAGATTGCCGAGGTAGAAGAAGAACTGAGAAAGCAGGCTAACAAGGTGGAAATCTACGCACAGGCTAAGAACACCACCTATAACTTCATGAGCCGCAGAGGAGCCGGCAGAGCAAATGCTTCCATGCCTTACTCCAACACCAGCATATACAACCCTGGTCTGATACACTACTGCTGTGCACCAGCCGATGCCTACATCTCAAAAATCAATGTGAGCGACAAGACACTGGTGTTCAAAAGCGAGGAGGTGATGGTTATCCAGCATACCGACTATGCAGACTGTCATCTGGGCGTAATCGCATACGTACCAAACGACATGGTGAAGTATATGGAAAGCCCTGACGATGCAGACATCATCATCAACAAAGACCTGGAACTGCAGGCTAAGTTGCAGATGGTAGGTCTGAGAGTAGAGGAAATACCAAAGCATCTGCAGAGTAACTTCTCGCATGATGCCAACGCAGTGGTTGCCGTCTTCACCCTGAACCCGAACCAGAGAGTTCCGGCATGGGTAATGAGCAACAGACTGCCTGTAAGAATAAGAGTGAACAAGATTGGTGCCATGCTCGATCCGAAGCCACTACCGATGTACACCGTCCCAGTGGGCAAGAACGAAAACGTGAAGCGAAGCAACATGATTTCGAGCGACACCAATAATCATCAAGAACAAAAGAAATAAAGAATGATTGGACTTAGAAGAAACAAACGTGGAGATATGGTGCTCACCATCGATAGCTATATAGATATCGACTCGACACCGGACATCCAGCCCGACTACTTCGATTGTATTTACATCAATACGAAGAGTGAGCGTGCGTTCCATGCTATACTGTTTGGAGCCAGTCCAATCTTATCGTGGAAATGTAGCTACAAACCGATATTCGTCAATACGGCGTTATCGGGAAAGGGACAGATCATCGACTATATCGTCGATGCCTATGTGAGCGACATGAACAATGAAAAGGTATATGAGATTATTGACAAAATCAAGCTGGCAAGACAGAAGTTTGGTGTAAAAAGCGAAACAAGCCGTCCTACACAGCCTAACCAGATCTTTGCCAACATCCTGAAATACCTGCTCTCAAGAGACCAGCGAATCATGGGACACCGACTGCTGGAGAAATCGTCTTTGGGATATATCAACCCAATCTTCGAGCACTATCACAGTATGAGTCTCTTCCATCTCAACGAGATGTTCATGTTCATCGACACTATGGTGGAGTTCGGATCACTGCGCATTCACCGCTTCCTGCTCAAGGAGCACCTCTGCCCTAAGTGCAACCACTCTCACCTGCTCTATACGGAGTGCTGTCCGAAGTGCGGAAGTTCGAACCTGAAGATACAGAACATCATCCACCACTTCAGCTGCGCCAACGTATCGCCGGAAAGCAGCTACAATGTGGGCGGTATGCTCATCTGTCCGAAGTGTCACAAGAAACTGCGCCACATCGGTGTTGACTATGACAGACCAGCCGTGGTATATACCTGCAACGACTGCGAGAACTCGTTTACCTCGCCTATCACTAAGGCAACCTGCTGCTACTGCGAGAGCACCTTTCCGGTAAATGCCCTGGTGCCACGAGACGTAGAGGACTACGAGATAACGGAAGAAGGAATCAGAACACTGACCAGCGGCAACATCATGTTCAACAACATGGTGAACATCTATGATAACTTCATGGAATATTATCTGCTGATGAACCGACTGCGACGCCAACTGATGGAAACCTACCGCAAGGATGAACTCTCGGTCATGGTAGGCAAGATATGGATTATAGATGATAACAAGGATACCGTAAAGATAAAGGAAAGCATACAGGGCAAGCTCTGTAGAATTTTCTCCAATCACAAGGTGTCTTACAACAACAATATCTTCTACGTATCCTCTACCCTCTATGAGCAGGGAGAAACGGTGGAAGAGGCTCAGCAGAAATTGAGCAAGGAGATGTCGGTAGCCATCAGAAAGGTGGCCAACTCGATAGAACCGGACGAGATTATCTGCAGCATGCTGGAAACCAAGACGAAGACCATCGCCAACAACTATGACGAGTTCTTCAACAAACTGCAATATGTGGATATGACTCCAGACGACTACTGCCGCTACTCAGAGGAACCTCTGATGAAGGAAGAAGAGAAAGAGGTGAAGCCGCAAGAAGAGCTGCTTGATACGGAGCCGAAGGAAGATGAAAACGACAAGATACAGAAGCGCATCGTGCTCTACAAGAAACTCGTTGCCATCCTTGTCACCATCGCAGGTATACTCATAATCATGGCCCTCTTGGCGCTCACCGTGCTGAGATAAGCCATCAAGAAGAAAGGGAAAAGCGTATGTTTAGCATAGCAGAACATCTGAACGATTTCTTCGACTGGATCAGCACGCTATCGTTTAGCAGTATCGTGAATACCTACTGGTTCCTCTTCTTCATCGAGATGCCAAGATATTATATCCTGGAATATCTCGTAATCGGAAACCGACTGATGAAGAGAAACCAGATAGATAAAGAGAAAGAATATGCCAAGTACTTCCTGTACCGCGAGAATCCGCTTATCAGCATCCTTGTACCGGGAAAGAACGAAGGCAAACATATATTCAAAATGGTGAACTCGCTGGCTGAGCAAACCTACCGCAACTACGAAATCATCGTGGTAGACGACGGTAGCGACGACGACACCAAACTGATTTGCAACGACCTCTACCGGGCTGGGTACATCACCCACTATCTGAGGTTGGAAACAAGAGGCGGTAAAGCTGCAGCCAGCAACTATGGAGCCCAGATGGCAAAAGGAAAATATATCGTATGCCTGGATGCCGACTCTTCTCTAGACCGTGATGCGCTGGAGAAGATTCTACTCCCCTTCTACATCGACGGAATGGTAAAGGGCGTAGGAGGATGTGTGAAAGTGCGCAACTACAAGGAGACCATCTGCTCATCGCTGCAGGCTTTCGAATACCTGAAGCGAATACAGGTGGGACGTATCGTAACCAGCGAACTGGGTATCTACCACATCATTTCGGGAGCATTCGGAGCCTTCGAAAGAAAGACGCTGAAGGAAGTGGGCTATTGGGACATAGGACCGGGACTGGACGGTGACCTGACACAGAAGATCCGCAAAGCCGGATATAAAGTGAAATTTGCCGAAGATGCCATCTGTATGACCAATGTGCCTACCAAATGGTACAAGCTGTATCATCAGCGCATCAGATGGTCGCGCTCGCTCGTGAGATTCCGTCTACGCAAGCATGCCGACATTCTGTTGCCTACCAAGAACTGGAGTATCCTTAACTGGTTATCCAACATGGAGAGTGTGGTTTTCGACTGCTTCCTCAATTTTCTGTGGTTGTGGTATATCATCAAGCTCGCCATCACGTTTAACACGCACATCATCGAGGTGCTGGCGCTGGGCTACTTTATCAGAGTATGCTTCTCGCAGCTTGCCTTCCTCCTGGTGCTGATGGTTTCAGAAAGAAAGAAAGACGTGTGGTTCCTTTACAGATATCTGCCACTGATGTCGCCTTATACAGGTTATTTTCTGCGTATCGCCCGTCTGTCGGCTCATCTGCAAGAAATCTTCTTCCGCCGTTCTTACAAGGACGCATGGAACCCTGAGAAGACTTCGCGCTATGCTCAGCTTGAAGGAATCTAAAAGACCCGAGTTACTTGCTGTAACGCAAACACAGCAGGGAGCTCCCAATAAAAGAAATAACATTATAAAACATAAACAATATAGTATATGATAAACAAGTCTTTTGAGTTTAAGATTGGAGTAATAGGATTAGGGTATGTTGGTACTCCACTGGCATGCTTATTCTCAAAGAAATACGATACATGGGGTTATGACATCAAAGCTGAGAAGGTAGCCAAGTTAGCCAAAAGCACGATGGAAGACAACAGACCTGTATCCAAAGCTTTGGAACAGGGACTAAAACTGACCAGCAATATTGATGACCTGAAGAAGTGTAATGTGTATATCATCGCTGTACCGACACCGGTGAACAAATCGAACAAGCCAGACATCAGTTGCGTGCGAAATGCTACAGCTGAGGTTGGCAGGATTCTGAAAGAAGGTGATATCGTAGTCTACGAGAGTACCGTTTACCCAGGTCTGACAGAAGAGGTCTGCGCTCCATTACTGGCATCTACATCAGGATTGAAGTTGAACCAGAGTTTCTTTGTAGGCTTCTCGCCAGAGCGCATCAACCCGGGCGATACTGTTCATACCATCGAGAATATCGTGAAGGTTACCAGCGGTTCTACACCCGAAGCAGCAGCTATCATCGACAGCCTCTATGCTTCAGTACTTACCCATGGCACCTACAAGGCGAAGAGTATCAAAATAGCAGAGGCATGTAAACTGATGGAGAACTGCCAGAGAGACATACAGATAGCCTTCTTCAACGAGATGGAAAAGATTTTCGACAAGATGAACATCAACATTGAAGACGTAACGGCGGCAGCTAGCACAAAATGGAACTTCGTGCCAGCTACTCCAGGACTCGTTGGCGGCCACTGCATCGCGGTAGACCCATACTACCTGATTAACAAGGCACAGGAGGTTGACGTGGTACCATCGCTGCTCTCTACAGCCCGCGAGGTTAACGAGCAGATGGCGGTATGGATGGCAGGAAAGATTAAGAATGCATCTGAAAGCAGAAAGTTCAAGGCTCCGGAGACTAACGTGCTGATTCTCGGCTTCTCGTTCAAGCCAGACAGCGATGATATCAGAAACACAAAAGTAGCCGATCTCTATATCAACCTGGTAGGAGCAGGTTACAAAACCACACTCTACGATCCATTGGTAGATGTAAAGGAAGTAAAAGAAGAATATAACATCAAGGTGACAGATGATCCTAAAGTTCTGGAAAAAGAGTATCAGATTGTGGTAATCGGTACTCATCACAAGATGTTCGACAATATCGATATGAACAATCTAATCACTGATAAAGGATTCATATGCGACATCTACGGCATTCACAAGCCAAGAAACTAGTTCTTCAAGATCGGAAAGAACCTATATAATAACCAGTGAAAAATGGAAAAGAACAAAGTGCTAATCGTCGATGATATTTCAGAAAATATTGAAACTATCTCTGAAATGATAAAGGACTTCGACATCGACGTGAAAACTGCAAATGGCGGAAAAGAAGCCATTGAACTGATTGACTCATTCAAGCCGGACGTGATACTGCTCGACTTGATGATGCCACATGTAAATGGGTGGGACGTAATAGACCATGTACGCTCTAAATACTCGAAAAGTGAAATGGTCATCATCGTGGTTTCCCTGTTAAGCAACAAGGATAATGTGGATGAATGCTACGAGCTTGGAGTAAACGACTACATCACAAAGCCTATCATCAAAGCCCGTCTCACCAGTTCGCTAGACGCTCATCTAAGCAGTCTTGCAAGAGGCTAAAGTGCCTCTTGCAAGATTGCTTCTGCATGAGCAATGCGATCACTAGTAGGAGGATCTATGCCTTCCAGCGGGTAGGCAATACCTAGTTTCTCGTACTTGTAGATACCCATCGTATGATAAGGTAAGACATCTATACGCTCAATATTAGAGAGTGTAGAAAGAAAATCGCGCAGCTGATAGAGGTATTCATCCTTGTCGGTAATACCTGGAATCAGGACGTGACGAATCCATACTGGTTTGTGTATCTCGCTTAAATATCGTGCACAATCCAGTATGTTTACATTAGAATGGCGGGTGAGTTTACGATGCTCTTCATCGTTGATATGCTTGATATCAAGAAGAACAGTATCGGTGACGGTCATCAGACGCTCGAATTTATCGAAGAAAGCGCCCTCTTTCCTAAATGGTTGCGCTGATGTATCAAGACAAGTGTTGATGCCACGCTGATGGGCTTTCTCGAAAAGTTCGATGAGAAAGTCTATCTGCATAAGGGCTTCTCCACCACTTACAGTAATACCGCCCTTGTCACCCCAATAACTCTTGAATCGCTCTGCTTTATCCAGCAGGTCATCGGCACTCCATTCCTCTCCTACTCCCGTCTTCCATGAATCCGGATTATGGCAGAACTGGCAGCGCATCGGACAACCCTGCAGGAAAATCAAAAATCTGATGCCTGGTCCATCTACAGAACCAAAGCTCTCTATGCTGTGAATAAATCCTTTATGCATTCTTTTGAAGATCATATATTCCCCACAATGCAAAAAGACTCATAAATAAGGCTATAACGCCCAAAAAAAGAAATACGCCCATATTATTTTATCTTTTTAGAAATGATTAAAAACAAGAAGCCCAAAAAGGTAAAGAATAAGACTATAAGAACTCCTAACATATAAAGAGTTACTTTATCTATATCTTCCTTCATGATGCTCGCCAGAAGAACACCACCAATAACTAACTTAGCAATGTCCAAACAGAACTTACTCGCTTCAGCAAATAAAGTCCTTTTCCCATCTTTTGATAAATTCATACTGCAAAATTAGTAAATTTATCAATATCTTGCTCCATTTTGCAGTTAAATAAGCTAAAATGCCCGCTAAATATCCTCGGAAAGAAAATCTAGCGGGCAATCTATATGTTACAAAGAGACAAGAGAATTCTTCACTCTTCCCTCTTCATTCTTTACTTCCTTAGAGTCTCTCGTGAGCCTGACGAGCGATTACGTCGAGCTGCTGCTCACGTGTCAAGTCGATGAACTTAACAGCGTAACCACTCACACGGATAGTGAAGTTCTGGTACTCTTCCTTCTCTGGGTGCTCCATCGCATCCTTGAGCTTGTCGATACCGAATACGTTCACGTTCAGGTGGTGAGAACCCTGGTTGAAGTAACCATCCAATACACCTACCAATGTCTGGGCACGCTCCTCATCGTTGTGACCGAGAGCACCTGGACTGATGGTCTGAGTATTAGAGATACCATCGAGAGCATACTCGTATGGCAACTTAGCTACTGAGTTCAATGAAGCCAAAAGACCGTTCTTCTCTGCACCGTAAGATGGGTTAGCACCTGGAGCCAAAGGAGCACCGGCTGGACGACCATCAGGCATGTTGCTGGTGAACTTACCATATACTACATTTGATGTGATAGTCAAGATAGATGTAGTAGGCTCAGAATTGCGGTATGTATGATGCTTCTTGATCATGTTCATGAAGGTCTTGAGCAACCATACTGCAATCTCATCAGCACGCTCATCATCGTTACCGTAACGTGGGAAGTCGCCCTCGGTCTTGAAGCTGAGAGGGAAACCGGTCTCATCACGGACGATGTTTACCTTGGCATACTTGATAGCTGAGATAGAGTCAACTACGTGGCTGAAACCAGCGATACCAGTAGCGAAAGTACGACGAACATCTGTATCGATGAGCGCCAACTCTGCTGCCTCATAGAAGTACTTATCGTGCATGTAGTGGATGAGGTTCAATGTCTTCACATAAACGCCAGCCAACCAGTCCATCATATCCATGAAACGTGGCATGAACTCCTCGTATGTCAATACATCACCCTCAACGGCGCGATACTTAGGACCGCACTGCTCGCGTGTCTTTGAATCAACACCGCCAGATACTGCGTAGGTCAAGCACTTAGCCAAGTTGGCACGTGCACCGAAGAACTGCATCTCCTTACCTGTCTGTGTAGCAGATACACAGCAGCAGATGCTATAGTCGTCACCCCAAACTGGGCGCATTACGTCATCGTTCTCATACTGGATAGAACTTGTCTTTACAGAAATCAAAGAAGCGTAGTGCTTGAATGCCTTTGGCAAGCGAGAGCTATAGAGTACAGTCAAGTTTGGCTCTGGTGAAGGACCCATGTTCTCCAATGTATGGAGGAAACGGAAGTCGTTCTTGGTAACCATTGAGCGGCCATCCTGACCCATACCACCTACTTCGAGAGTAGCCCAAACAGGGTCGCCGGTGAAGAGCTCGTTGTAAGAAGGAATACGGGCGAACTTAACCATACGGAACTTCATGACCAAGTGGTCGATGAGCTCCTGAGCCTCATCCTCGGTAAGAGTACCCTCGTTCAAGTCGCGCTGGATATAGATATCGAGGAATGTAGAGATACGGCCTACAGACATCGCAGCACCATTCTGAGTCTTCACAGCTCCGAGGTAACCGAAGTACAACCACTGTACAGCCTCGCGAGCGTTCTTAGCAGGCTGGCTGATATCGTAGCCATACAACTGAGCCATCTCCTTCAAGCCCTTGAGCGCCTTGATCTGCATAGCAACCTCTTCACGAAGACGGATAACGTCGTCGATCATCTCACGGTCGCCCATGTTAGCGAGGTCGTTCTTCTTCTCCTCGATGAGGAAGTCGATACCATAGAGAGCCACACGACGGTAGTCACCCACGATACGGCCACGACCGTAAGTATCAGGAAGACCGGTAAGAATGTGGTTATGGCGAACGAGCTTCATCTCTGGAGTATAAGCATCGAATACGCCATCATTATGAGTTTTGCAATACTTGTGGAAGATTTCGTGGAGCTTCTCTGATGGCTGATAGCCATATGTTGTACAAGCCTGCTCCGCCATCTTGATACCACCGTAAGGCATGAAGGCACGCTTCAGAGGTTTATCAGTCTGAAGACCTACCACTTTCTCCAAATCCTTTGTACCTTCACCGATATAAGCAGCACCATAAGCTGTCAATCCTGAAACGATTTCTGTTTCCATATCAAGCACACCACCCTTGGCGCGCTCCTCCTTCTGGAGTTCCTTCAACATACCCCAAAGGGTGTTAGTTGCCTGAGTTGGTTCTGCAAGGAACGACTCATCGCCGTCATAACAAGTGTAGTTGTTCTGAATGAAATCACGAAGATTCACTTCACTCTGCCACATGTTTCCTTTGAAACCTCTCCATTCTGTTTTCATCATTTTAATACTTCTTTTTTATAAAGTTAATAATTATATATTTTGCACACACTATCTATTTTGAGTTGGTTTTACACCTATTATATATAGTAAAATAAAAAAGCCCGAACACGTTTGTGCCCGGGTTTTTAAGCACCTTTATCTGAAGGTGCGTATATCATGATGTTCTCGTTCTTTCCGACAGCATCTGTTTTTCCTATATTTCCTAAGTTTATTCCCACTATTAATTTCATGTCTTTTAAATTCTATTATTTGTAATAGCCTTGCAACAGTTTTGCAATGCGGGTGCAAAATTACAACAATAAAATGAGAAAAGAGAAGAAAACCTGAACTTTCTTCTCTTTTCTATTCAAAATCATCATTTATGAGTATCATTCTACTGATTCTCAAAGAAATGATTGAGATTTTCCATGAATAATCCGAAACACTTGTCATGAATCTGACGTGTCATGGTAACAGGGTTCTCCGCATTCAGGATGGTACCGCTCATTGCCACACCGATGCCCAATTCAGCAAGCGGATCTATATCGTCTGGAGTCAAACCTCCGATGGCTACCATAGGCAGAGAGATTTTATTCTCCCTCATCTGCTCAATAATCTGGCGATAACCTTCTATACCCAACACCGGAGAGAGTTTCTCCTTGGTAGTAGTATAGCGGAACGGACCACAACCGATATAGTCTGCCCCCTGTTCATGCAAACGGCGAATATCATCAAATGTATTGGCTGTTCCTCCGATTATGAATTCATCACCCAGGAACTTACGGGCCTCATCAACCGGCATATCGTTCTTGCCAAGATGTACACCATCTATCTGTAACTTCTTCACCAGTTCTACACGGTCGTCGAGAATAAAGGTTGCACCGGCACCCTCGCAAGCCAACTTTAACTTACGGGCTATAGGCTCTACCTCTTCATCGGTAGCACCTTTCATGCGAAGCTGAACCCAATCACATCCTCCGATAAGTGCCAGATAGGCTCCTTCGAGATAAGAGAAGCGCTCGTTCTGATGCGTGATAAACTGAAAGCTCGTCTGAAAATGAGCTAATGCTAAAGACTTGTTCATACGTACTATAAAATATAAATTCGCTTGCAAAGGTACTACATTCACACGACAAAATCCTACAATTTACCTTTTTTAAACTTCGTCATTTGGAAATGGGGAAAGTCTTCCTTTTTTTAATTTTGTTTTTTTATACTTTCTTATTTTAATATATGAATACTTTTCTGTACCTTTGCACCATAAAACTATTTATTTTATGTTAACAGATATTGAAATAGCTAAATCAGTAAAATTGCGCCCTATCAACGAAGTGGCAGCAGAACTTGGAATTCACGAAGACCAAGTGGAAAACTACGGCCGTTACATCGCTAAGATTACTACGGACAAAATTGACAGAAACAAGTTTAAGAACCATCATCTCATCCTCGTTACCGCTATCAGTCCTACCAAGGCTGGTAATGGCAAGACCACCGTATCCGTGGGTCTCGCCCTGGGTATGCAGAAGATTGGCAAGAAGTCAGTCGTAGCCTTGCGCGAACCATCTCTCGGTCCATGCTTTGGCATGAAGGGTGGTGCTGCAGGTGGCGGTTACGCCCAGGTTTTGCCTATGGATAAGATTAATCTCCATTTCACTGGCGATTTCCATGCCATTACAGAGGCCAACAACATGATTGCTGCCCTTTTGGATAACTACCGTTTCCAGCACGAGGCAGAGGGATTCAAGTTGAAGAAGATTCTCTGGCGCCGCGTGATGGACGTAAACGACCGTGGTCTCCGCCGCATCATCACCGGTATCGGCGATAAGAACGGCATCGAGACAGAGACAGGCTTCGATATCACTCCTGCTTCTGAAATCATGGCTATCATGTGTTTCGCAACAAGCATCGATGATCTTCGTCGCCGTATCGATAATATCCTACTGGGCATCACCGAGGACGACAAGCCATTTACCGTAAAGGATATGGGTGTAGGTGGCAGTATCGTAGCTCTCCTTCTCGATGCTTTGAAGCCAAATCTGGTTCAGACAACAGAGGGTACACCAGCATTTGTTCATTGCGGTCCTTTTGCCAACATTGCTCATGGCTGCAATTCCGTCATGGCTACTGCTGCAGCTCTTGAGTATGGCGACTATGCTATTACAGAGGCAGGATTCGGTGCAGATCTCGGTGCAGAGAAGTTCTATGACATCAAATGCCGCAAGACAGGTTTGCAACCAGACCTCACTGTTCTCGTTGTTACCCTCCAGGCGTTGAAGATGCATGGTGGTGTAGCTCTGGAAGATATCAAGAAGCCAAACATCGCAGGTATGGAAGCCGGTTACTGGAACCTCGACAAGCACGTAAAGAATCTCCAGAGTTTTGGTCAAACTGTAGTGATTGCATTCAACAAGTTTGCAACCGATACAGATGAAGAAATTGAAGTATTGCGCAAGCATTGCGAGGAGATGGGTTGCGGTTTCGCCGTAAACAGCGCCTTTGCCGAAGGCGGAAACGGAGCTATTGAACTTGCCAACCTCGTAGTGAAGACCATTGATGAGCGTCCATCAGCCCCTCTCTATTTTGCTTACGATGATAACGATAGCGTTGAGGAGAAGATAGAAAAGGTTGCATTCAATCTTTACGGAGCAGGCAGCGTGACATTGAGCGATTCTGCCAAGGCGATGATTGAAGAGATCAAGAAGCTGGGTGCTGAAAAGTTCCCTATCTGTATTGCCAAGACTCAGTACAGTTTCTCTACCGATGCCAAGGCATACGGTCCTACAGAAGGTTTCGAACTCCACGTTCGCGACATCACCGTAAATATGGGTGCCGAGATGGTTGTAGTCATCGCTGGTCCTATCATGCGTATGCCGGGCTTACCAAAGAGCCCACAGGCTGAGCGCATTGATGTAGTAAACGGTGAGATTACAGGTCTTTCTTAAGCACTACAGATTTCACAGATTCATAAATGAAAAAGCCCAGGGCGTGATGTCCTGGGCTTTTTCATTTATCTCATACTGAATTCGCAACCACAATATAACTGATTATAGAATTCATTGATTCTCAAGAGTTCACCTCGGCGATTCTGCAAACCGCCCTTCCGCCAATTCATATCCCACCATTCTACATCAGGATAAGCCTCAACGGCAAGATGACCGGCAGTATCTATCTGCCTGATATTCTTCCAGCGCGAAGATGCCAACGTGGTAGTAAGAAGGTGAAATCCATGCTCCTGTGCATACTTGGCTGCATGAGAGAGGCGGAACTGAAAGCAGACAGAACAACGGCTGCCACGCTCGGGCTCACCCTCTAAACCCTTGATAACAGAAAGCCACTCCTGATGATCATACTCATCCTCTACATAAGGTACATTCTGGGCCTCCAGAAATCGTTTCAGTTCATGTTTGCGTACATCATACTCCTGCTGAGGATAGATATTACTGTTACTGAAATATACAGTAGGCTTCATACCATTATGAAGCATACATTCTACGATAGCCGCCGAACAAGGTGCACAACAAGCATGCAACAAGACAGCCTGACCTTCAGCCTTGCTTCCATCCGGGAGAGTAAGTTTTACATATTTATATTGTTCTTCTACAGGAATCTTCATTATTATCAATATTAAATATAAAATTTAAAATGTGAACAGCTACTTCTGATGTGAAGTATTTTCGCCTTGTTTCAAAAAAACAAATGGAGTACAATCTCACGACACCCCCCATTTGCCCAAATATATGCGAAAACTAGTGCAAAGGTACAATATTTATTCGAACCACCAAATTTTTAACACGTTTTTTTCATCACAATGGTTCAAACGGCTAATATTTAACTATGTTTTAACACTTAAACACCAGTTTCTTTATCTTTAAGAACTATAAATCACGTTTCAGCGTGATAACTGTCAGTTCAGGCCATGCGCCTAGTCGGAAAGGGAAAGAACCACCAATACCCGATGATACATAGAGCATCTGCTCACCAATGCGGTAAGCTCCGCCCCACTCTTTGAAAGCCATGCGGGCAGGCGTCCATTTACCTATTTTCAATTGTCCGGCATGCGTATGTCCCGCCAGAGTAAGTTGTATATTCTTACCAACTACTTCTCTGCGCCAATGGTGAGGATCATGACTCAAGAGGATTTTAAACATATCTGGATTCAACCCCTTCATCGCTTTCTTCAGATTACTGCGATTGGTGAAAGGAGGCTGACCGGGATTCTCTACGCCTATGACAGCGATAGATGCCATACCATGACTCACCACATGATGTTCGTTCATCAGCTGATGCCACCCCAGACTTTCCTGATAACCATAGAGCATACGGCGGTTTCTCTTCAAAGCGCCAATAGAATGATTGTTGCCATATTCACAATAATCATGATTTCCCCAGATAGAATAGATGCCATCTGACGCATGAAGCTGCCCAAGGGTATCCAGATAAGGCTCCACTTCGCTGGCTTGGTTATTGACCAGATCGCCCGTAAAGAGAATCATATCGGGTTCTTCATTGTTGGTCGCATCCACCACCTTCTGCACGAAATCATTGCCGGGAGGAAACGAACCGAGATGAAAGTCGGTAATCTGTACCAGACGGTAACCATCAAAATAAGGTGGCAAATCGGGCGAGGTAAAGGTAATATGTTTCAGTTCTAACCGCTTCCAACCCTCTATAAAGCCGAAGGCAAACCATCCCATTACACCCAAAGCAGGAATCAGAGCAAAGAACCAAGGAAGAAATGCATCGAACAGGATGAAGACAACCTTAGGGAATGCCGAGAAAAGTATAGTAGTAAAGAGTACACGGACTGACAACTTATGGAAGAACCCCATCTGCAACCCCACTTCGGCAAGAACAAGTAACAACGAGGGAACCCACCATAAGATGGCTAGCAGCAAAGGCCACTCACTCACCCCGATATGCCAAAGCCAGAAGTCGGGCAGGAATGCCAGAACCGACATGACTACTATATAGAATATGGATCTTAATACCTTTTTTAATACCTTCTTCATTGTTTTTCTTTATAACTGGGTACAAAGGTACGATAATTCATAGACAATACAAAATAAATTTAAATATATTTTCAATGTTTTGTTATTTGAGAAGATTGCATTATCTTTGCATAAGATTTGCTGCACTCGGCAATCTGAAAGTAAACTTTCATTGCACTCGATTGCAAAATCTTTGCATAGAAAAATTAAATAAAATGGCACGACGACTAAGAAAAAAACGCATAGCAATCATATTGCTTACCTTTACAGCAATCGTAGGATGGACTACACACAGCTGTGTATCTCGCTGTACATCAGCATCAGACAAGAACAAGGCGGCAGATTCGCTCCCTAAGGTTCATATCAACGATTCCATCTCAAATGCCCTGACAGAGGGGAAGGAATATCATGAGATGGACTCGGTAATAGAAAGGTATCTCAAGAGATGGGAAATCAATGGAGCCCAACTCGTCATCACCCGCAACGACTCGCTACTCTATGCCCGCGGATTCGGAATGGCGGATAAGGAGCGAGGCATCAGAATGGAGCCTAACATGCTGATGCGCTTCGCCTCGGTATCGAAACTGATTACAGCCGTAGGTATCATGAAATTGCAGGAGATGAAGAAACTCAAGCTGAACGAGAAGGTGTTTGGCGAAAAGGGAATCCTGCGCGATACCGTTTACAACAACAGTATCAAGGACAAGCGATATTACGATATCACCGTAGAACAGTTGCTGCGCCATCAGGCAGGTTTCAACAATTATGCCGGCGACCCGGTATCTTCCACCCGCTACATCATGATGCAGAACCATCTCAAAACGCCACCTGATCACCCTACCCTGCTCAAGATTCTCTTGAAGCGCCACTTGGGTTATACTCCTGGCGAAGGCAAATGCTATAGTAATCTGGGCTACATGATTCTCTCCATGATTATAGAAAAGAAGAGCGGAATGAAATATGAAAACTTCATGCAGAAGTATGTGCTCCACCCAGCCGGCTGCTACGACATGCACATTGCCGGCACTTACTTAAAGGACCGCCGCCCTAACGAGACGAAATACTACATGCACCAGGGCAGCATCCCTGTGTATGAATACAACAACAGTGGACGACTGGTAGAGAAATGCTATGGCGATACCGACCTCCCTCGCCTTTCAGGTGCAGGTGCCTGGTGTGGTTCGGCTGCAGAGTTGAGCCGCTTTATTGCCAGCATCGATGGTTTGCCACATGTCAAGGATATCCTCAGCAAGAAGAGCATCGAGTTTATGACGCGCGAGCAAGCCGACCACCAATACTCTATCGGCTGGAACTATACACCAAAGAGCAACAAGCCATGGATTCGTACCGGTTCGCTGGCTGGCACATCAGCCATCGTCCTGAAATATCCGGATAACCAATGCTGGATTCTCATTACGAATACATCTACATGGAAGGGCCACGGCTTCTCTAACGATACAATGGCTTTCTTCGAGAAACTGAGAAAGAAATACATGGCGAATATGCCAAAGAAAGACTTGTTCTTATAAAACCAGAAAGAGGGTGAATCATTTATAAATGATTCACCCTCTTTTTATATTAATGATATGTTGTCTGAAAAGATAATTATACCTTAGAATGTATACTTCAAACCAACCTGACCACGCCAGCGGCTGTAGTATGAGCTAGGATACTTGAGAGGCATATCTGATGGGTTAGCGAACTGGAATACACCATCACCCTTGTACGTGATCGGAGAAACAAACTCGCTGTTATAACCACTACTGAAGGTACGGCCCCAATCCTTGTTCAGGAGGTTAGCCACGTTCATGATATCCAAAGTCAGTTCCAAAGCATGTACATACTTGCCTGTACGGATTCCAAACTTCTGACCGAAGTGGAAATCGAAATGACTCTCGAATGGCAAGTTATCACCATAACGCTCGAAGTACTCACCACGATGATCCTTCACATAACGAGTAGTAGCAAGCCACTGCTTCAAATTAGCACGCTGCTGCTCAGCAGTATAAGCATCTGTACCCAAGAACTGCATTTGGTCTACCTGCGCATCTGTAGGGATGAAAATCAAGTCATTACTTGTACCATTATCTCCGTTGATATCTCCACTATAAACGAGAGAGTAAGGAGAACCGCTCTGACCCTGGTAGATAAGACCTACTGTAGTGGTAAACAACTTGTTGGTTCCCCAGTTGAAGTGATAGAAAGCAGAAGCCTTCACTGTATGAGGCACATTATAACCACTATTAGCCAACTCTGGGTTGTTTGAGAAGCGATAAGTATGAGTATTACGCCAGTTGCTCTGAGCAACAGATGAGGTCATACTGCTTACAGACTCTGAGTGAGTGAATGTATAAGATGCATTCAGATCAAGACCGAACGCAAAGTGCTTAGCTGCAGACAAAGACAGGCTGTAGCTGTAGCCCTTGCTGGTATTATACATTGCATAGATGTTGGTAAACGACTTAGCATCTGCCACCTTTGTATAAACAGGACGGTTATCCCAGTTCATGTAAGAGGTCTGAGACAAGGTCTTACCCGACTCCTCATAAGCCAAGTTCTTGTAATAAACATCATTCAGACTCTTGCTGAAGATACCCTCAGCTGTCCAGTCGATACCCAGGAGATTGAAATCAAAACCAAGGTTAACACGCATGGTCTGAGTAAACTTGAAGTCCTTATCAAATACATTGATTTCCTGACTACCCGTAGCCTTCAGATTATTTGCATTCAGAGTCTGCTTGTTAGGATCCATGATGAGCTGCACAGCAGAATTATTTTTTGCAGAGTAAGAAGATGTCTGCACACCAGTATTCGTAAAGTTGTTGCTCAACCAGACGAAAGGAATACGACCAGTGAATACACCGATACCACCACGAAGGATATATTTGCGGTTCTTCTCAATGTCCCAACGGAAACCTACACGAGGGCTCCACATAGGCGTACTGGAAAGTTTCTGATTGGTCTTGAAACCATATCCCTTAGCTGCTGCCCACTCATTGAACGTAGCATTCTCGGCTGGAGTATCAAAGAACAGAGGCATATCCATACGGAGACCATAGGTAAGCTGGAAACTGTCAGTTACATCCCACTTGTCCTGTACATAGAAGCCCAGCTGAGCTGCACTAAACTCAGGTGCCCATCGAGGATTACCGGTCACCTCAACATTAGCCTGCTTGAAGTAGAAGTTCTTGATATACTTACCATCACCTCCCAAGCCATCAGCTCCACAACCATTATAATATTTCAGGAAATCGTCTGGAGTATCAAAATAATAGCATCCATAGAGATTCTGGATGAAGAGATTAGAGAACTTATAAAGCTCGTTATGTGTACCGAATGTCAGCGTATGATTACCCTTGTACCATGTAAAGTTATCTTCAAGCGTATAGATATCCTGATTCAATCCATTAGCCATAGAAGAATATTCATTACCGATATTCACGGTACCATTTCCTACCTTGTAAATAGTGATAGATGGAGCTGGCTGACCAGAAGTACGCGCATCACGAACACGAACGTAAGATACACGTGCCTCATTGCTCAGGTTTGGAGAGATACGGCTCTGCAACTCTGCTGAGAAAGAATGAGTCTTAGATGTGAAATCATACAAGTGGTCGGTAGTATTCAATGTAGCAATACCACCCAGACCAAGCGTCTGCTTAGCATCCACATAACTCCAACGTACAGAGAACTTGTTGAACTCGTTGATATTCCAATCCAACTTCAAACCAGCTTTCTGGCTCTTCACGTTCTTATCCTTATCTGCCCATGAAGTTGCATAATCATAACCCTGACGGTTAGCCAAGTCATAAATCTTAGACATCAAGTCCTTAGCCAAATCCGGATTAAACTTAACATCTGGAGAATCGATGGTATACTGAGTTGGGTACGACTTTTCTGAATTCTCATAGTTTGCGAAGAAGAAGAGTTTGTTCTTGATGATTGGACCACCGAGCGTAAATCCGAACAAAGTTTCCTTCTCATCATCATAAGGCTGAGCATAGGTACCATCCATATTCTTATAATGACGACCTACCAAATCCTGGTTGTTCCCATAGAAATAGCCACTTCCATGGAATTCATTGGTACCGCTCTTGGTTACCGCGTTGATGGCACCACCGGTAAAACCACCCTGGCGAACATCGAAAGGAGCGATATTTACCTGAATCTGGTCAATAGTCTCCATAGAAACAGGCTGAGATCCTGCCTGACCGCCATTACTGCCATTAGCAGTAAGACCGAACACGTCGTTATTCATCACACCATCAATCTGGAATGAATTATAACGGTTGTTCATACCTGCAAATGACATAGAACCAGACTGGCCGTTTGTAGTAAGCTGTGGATTCAGGCGAGCCACGTCCGCAATACTGTGCGAGATAGAAGGCATATCAGCTATCTGCTGAGCATTGATACTCATGGCCGCACCGGTCTTCGTACCATTCAGACCCGCCTTACCCGAAACAACAACCTCCTGAAGCTGCTTGGCATCTTCCTGAAGAGAGCAAGAGAGATTTTGGCTTTCACCCAAGTTCAGACTGACATTGTTGAAAACCTTGTCCTTATATCCGATATAAGAGATACTTACCTTGTAAGGACCACCTGGACGCATACCCTGAATAGTATAGCGACCATCTACATTTGTTACAGCACGATACACAGTACCAGATGGCTGGTGTGTAGCAGTAACTGTAGCCCCAATAACGGTTTCGCCATTGGAAGAAATTTTACCACTAATGCCCGAAGTGGTAATCTGAGCCATTGCCGAAGTCACCACGAAGGCGAGCAAAGCCAGAAGTAGTTGCAATCTTTTCTGCATGTTGTTTAGATTCTTTTGTGAATAAATAAAGAGAGAACCGCGCACCTCGTACCGTGTGCATTCACTCTTATAAACAAATATGTTGCAAATATAAACATTATTTTTGAAACAACAAGCAAAAAACAGAGAAAAATGATAGAATATACCAAAAAGATGCAAATAAACGAAAAAAAAGATGCACTTCCCTCGAAAAAGAGAAGTGCATCGGAATGATATTATACTAATGTATAGTACGATAGTCTACACAGATTCTGATTTCCAGAACTCACCCATTAGTTGAAAATGTAACGGATAGAGAACTGGATAGAATAGGTAGAGTTGAAGCTTGTGTAGTTGGTGAATGTCTTGGTCAAAGCCTCAGAACCATTACGCTGGAACTGGAAAGACTTTTTCTTAGAGTCATACTTCAACAAAGAACTGTTAACAACCTTCTTGTAAAGACCCCAGCTGCTATTAAGCAAGTTTGCCAGGTTCTTGATATCAACTCCAAACTGCAATGTATTGCGCTGACCAGCTACATTCATGTAGAAGTTCTGTGCAAACTTGAAGTCCAGCTGATGATGCCAAGGCATCTTGGCTCCACCACGCTCAGCATACTTACCCTTGCGTCCCTTCAGGTAAGAATCCTGATTGATATAGTTCCAGAAATCATCCTTCTGCTGTTCTGCTGTATAAGTCTGCTTCTGCTTTTTAGCATCAGTATAAGTATAGTCAGAGAAGTTCCATTCATCAAGCGCCTCACGACTTGCTGGAACATAAAGCAAGTTGTTAGAGCCCTTATAATCGTTGACTACATTACCAGCAAATGTATAGGAGAATCTTGTTGCAGCATATGGATCATAGCCAAAATTAGTTCCCTCATATACCAAACCAACCATTGTACCGAAATGCTTAGCATAATCCTTAAAATAGCTAGCTGTGATCAATAAACGGTTAGGAGCAACATAGTTTGCAAAACCGATTTCCTTATCATTATTGGCATTCACAGAATAACGGTTGTTCGTATAGGCAGAAGTTACCTGGTCGCCAATACCGTCACCATATGATTTCGCCTGTGCCATAGTATAAGAAGCCGAGATGTCGAGACCAAAGTCAAACTTCTTTGCCAAAGAGAATGTCAAAGATTCATAATGTGCCTTGTGACCAGCATTTGTAATCAAATATGGTGTCACCGATTTATTTGAACATGTAAGATAATGACGAGTATCCTCTGGACTCAAAGTAATGGTCTTCTTTCCATCCCAGTAATAGTTCTGAGTGGTAACAACAGATGGGTTGAAATCACGGCTATAGATTCCCTCAACAGAGAAATTGATATCGTATGGCAACTTCACGTCAACAGCCAGAGATGACTTCCATGTTGCATTCATCTTCAAATCCTTATCGATGATGGTTGGAGTCTGAGGTGCAGCATTTGGCTCCTTAGGCAGAGATAAGCCGCTGTCAGACAATTGCTCTGCAACTGTAGGATAGAACTTAGAAATCTCACCAAAAGTAGGAAGTGATTTAGCATCACCCTGAATATAGGAGTACTGATACTGACCACAACCAGAATTAGACACAGCAGAAACGAGCCATACGAAAGGCAAACGACCGATAAAGTATCCGGTACCACCACGGAGTACGACCTTCTGATTGCCGAGAACATCCCAGTTGAAACCTACTCGAGGAGAAACTGTGACAGGAGCATCAGGCAACTGATCTGTTGTATAGCTTACTTCAGAACCATCAGCCATCTTGAACTTCAGGTCAGCAAACTTAGCATTATAATTGTTCTTCAACTCAGGATAGATAGGAGCCTCCATACGGATACCGGCAGTCATGCGGAATCTGTCAGAGAAGTTAATCTGATCCTGTACATACGCAGAGAACTGATTATACTTCATTTTAGCATGGAAAGGTTCTGTACCATTGAACGGATAGGTAATACCATAGGCAAAAGGCTGACCTCCAGCCATGAATTCATCTAATGAATTATAAACATAGTAACCATTCATGGCAGCACCGAATCCATTCAGAGCCTCATTGGTTTCATACTGAACACCAGCCAGGAAATTATGCTTTCCAATCATGAAAGAAGCCTCATCGGTGGCAACGAAAGTCTTCACCTGAGCTAAGTTTCCAGCAGTAAAGACATCAGGACCGAATGAGAGATAATCTGAGCCGTCCTGCAAAATATCTACTGTAGGGAACACACCACCTGTGTAAGAACGAGGCTCATCCTGAAAAGAGTATGTCAAACGTAAAGCATTGTTCACGATGCCCCACTTTGAGTTCCATTCTGCTGCAAAAGAGGTAAAGTTGCGGTCTTTGCAATAACGCGCACTTTCAAAATACATCGCTGAATTAGAAGTACGATTACCCTTACCTGCAGAAATTCCTTCACCTCCCTTATAGAGTGCGTTGGTTGAGAATGGCCTGGTTGAAGAAGAAGGAGCATTAGAATCCTTTGAATGTGAACGAGAGAAACGGAAATTCAACTTGTTTGTCTCATTGATATTCCAATCTAAACGTGCCAAAATCTTGTAGGCAGGAGTATCCAATGAATAGCCCTGATAACGGCCTGGGTTATATCCATACTTGCTAGAAAGGAAATTTGTCAATGTACTGATATCACCTACTGTAGGGCGATGTACTGTACCAGAAGAGAAGTTCCATGCATCGTTTTCTGAAGCACGAGCCACAGCCGAAGGGCCAGCAGCCATCTGAACTTCATATTCACCATTTACGAAGAAGAACAACTTATCCTTGATGATAGGACCACCAACAGTTGCACCCCAAGTAGTAGTATGAGACTGAAGACGGGTCAACTCGTAATCATCCACCTTGTTACCTTTAAGATGAGAATTGGTAGTATACATATAAGCAGAACCCTTATACTGATTGGTACCGCTCTTGGTAACTGCATTAATAGCACCACCAGTGAAACCACTCATACGGACATCAAAAGGAGATGAAGATACAGAAATCTGATCCAATGCATCAAGTGAGATTGGTGAGCCATTACCAGGAAGGTTAGAACCGATACCAAAAGCATTGTTGAATGCTGCACCATCTACAGTTACATAGCTCTGACGGAAGTTACCACCACCAACAGAGAAACCACCTACGGTAGAAGCCTGTGGGGTCAACTTCAAGAGGTCGTTCATGCTACGTGAAACGGTAGGAATTGCCTCAATGTGTGTTGCATCAATACTTGTTGTTGCACCAGCACGGTCGGTGCGCATGTTGTTGTTACGATTGGCTACAACTACCACGTCTTCCAACTGAGCTGCATCCTCAGCCAAAGTCTCGTTCAAGACTGTATTCTGACCAAGAGAAAGAGAAATGCCCTTTACCTGCTTGTTCTTGTAACCCACGTAGGTTACTTCCAGAACATAAGGTCCACCCGGACGCATACCCTGAATAGAATAACGACCATCCATGTTGGTCACTGCACGATAGACTGTACCAGAAGGTTGGTGAACAGCCTTGATTGTTGCGCCAATGACGTCTTCGCCATTAGCTGTAATTTTACCACTAACGCTAGATGTAGTAATCTGCGCCATGGCTGTGGTTACCATAAAGGCCAGCAAAGCCACTAATAAATGCAATCTTTTCTGCATACCTTTTATTATATAAAATTATTAAAACTTGGGGATATGACCCCCTCTTATATTGTTATCGGTTGCAAAAGTAATAAAAAAAATGCTTTTATTTGTTACAAAAACATGAAAAATAGTGTTTTATAACATAAAAAAAATCTGCGTTAAGCAAATAACGCAGATTTTCTTTAATTTGTTATTTATAACGGGGGTTTGCTTATAGTTTTTTCGGGGCTAAAAGCGGGGGACTGAGCTTTTATGACAGGCGATGGAATCGCCTGGAGCGGAGGCTAGACGCTCTTACTCCTTTCGCTGCCAGATGCTCATCACCTTGCGACGGATGGCTACGATGTTCAGGATTGAAACAATCAGGAACAGGAGCAGACCTAGAGCGATGGCTGGAAGCATGGTGCCCTCGTCGATATCAGGGAAGAGGGTTTCGATGAAGCCCATGTAGTAATCGCGAAGGAAGAAGAGGATAATCCACGCGATGATGAGTACCACGATGTTCAGCGCAATGGTGAGCACCTGATATGGTTTTGCTACATTGTTCGGACTGTAACCTATCAGAAGAAGATTCTCTAACTTAGAAGAGTTCTTCTGTACCAGCAGATAGATGCTGAGCATCAGAATATAGAAACTCAAAACGGAGATAACCAAACCGATAATCATCACCATCGATACCATCATGCGGAGGAAATAGGTAGTCTTCTCTGCATCCAGCTTGTCTGTCTCTACTTCATAACCATTATCATCCAGGTATTTGGTGATGTTCTCGTCTCCCGGGTTTCCTACCTCTACGATGAGACGGTTAGGATCGCTCTTCTGGTTTGGCGCAAATTCCTGGTTACTCCAGTCCATGAAAGCCTGAGGAACGAGGATGGTGTTGAGTCGCGAAGAGAAACCGATAACCTTTCCCTTGAACTGCTCTTTCTTGCCACCAGCCTGAATCTGGATATTAAAATCGATCATGCCCATCAGTCCATCGCTGATTTTAGGAAGCGAATGACTCTGGGCGAAACCGAAGTTATACATATTAATATAGGTACGCGGGAGGATGATTGGCACCTCCTGAGTTCCCGGCGTATATTTCCAGTCCTTGAGCGGCACATCAACAAAACCGTCAGGCACACTCTCGAAGAAGAGTTCGCTGTTCAGAACGTTCACGCCGTTTACACCCATCTGGGCATCTACCTTATATTCAGTAGAGGTGAATTTTCCTATCTTCTTTACAAACTTCTGGTCACCGATTTCATCGATTTCAGAACCCGAGAAGGTATTGGAACGGCCACTGATGGTATTTCCCATACCTATCTTCTTGCTCATGATGAGGTAGTCGGCTTTCATGAAACTGTCTTGCTGAGTGAAGACAGGCAGCACGTCTTTATAAAACTGAAAGCCGAAAAGAACGATGAGCATACCGAAGAGATTGGCGAAGGCAAAGCCCGCAAACTGAGGTATGCTGATATGCTGACGCAATAATTTCCAAACCAAATTCATAATCTAAATATATGTTCATAGTTTAAGTCCATGTGCTTACCGATACTGGTTACGATGACGCCAGCCCCCTGTTCCTTCGCTTCGGTCATCATGATATCTGCCATGATGCGCGAATTGTTGTCGTCGAGGTGACTGATAGGCTCATCAGCCAGAATGAAGTCGAAAGGCTGACAGAGCGCACGCATCATTGCCACACGCTGCTGCTGTCCGAACGACATTCTGCCGATTTTGGCATCTACCTTATCAGCAATACCGAGCATATCAAACCATTTAAGAATCTGCTCACGCGTCTTGAATCCGGTTATTTTGTTCTTAATTTCTACATTCTCCAGGGCAGTAAGCTCAGGGAAGAGACGGAGTTCCTGAAAGAGATGGCTGATATGACGCTTGCGCATCTCTACCCAGTCTTTCACCTTGTAGTTGGCGGTAACATCATTGTCGAACATCACGCTTCCGCTGTAGTCGTGACGATAGCCGAGCACATAGCTGCAGAAAGTACTCTTTCCGCTGCCACTCTCTGCCTCGATAAGATAAAGATGACCTTTCTCGAAGGTAACATCCTGCTTCCATATCTCCGAATCCAGGTCGTTGCGCTGGGCAAAAACCTGTGGGAGAACGGAATGAAGCTGAATCTTTTCCACTTTTTTTATGTTTAATGTTTAATCTTTTACCTTTAAAGTATAGACCACCGAAGTAAGATTTCCGAAGACAGGGGTGAGCAGACCGGTTACGGTAGAGATGGCATCATCCTTGCCCGAGCCGTCACTACCAGAACTCTTGGCGAGATTGATGACCATTGCCAGTTTCTGGCCGACGATGAGTTTCTGAATCTTTGCATCTATCGGATGATTACTTGGTTTCACGGCATATTGCGCCATCAGCTGGTCGCTTCCGCTAAAGAACTGCTTGTCATCCGTCACACCGAAATAGAACGAGGTCTTGCCGTCGGTATAGAAGTAAGCATTCTTTCCCCAATTGGCTATCTTCGCACCAGCCGGACATGAAGTTTTCCAATAATCAACATCGCCCAACCACTTGGCATGCGACAGTTTAGCAGCCATCGTCATCTGCATATTGTTATCTGTAAGCGAAGGCATCACGATAGCCATATCCCCATCCACACTACGGATGATATTATCCATGTCGATGGCTTGGTTGATACCCATCAGGAGGGTCTGAAGGCTGCGGTTGCTCTGCATCATCGGCAGGAACTGCTCGCCCTTTACGTTCATGAAGATACCCGCCAGGGCATCAGCAGGCATCGACTTAACGTAGTTGCCTTTAATCGGACGATAGGTTTGAGCCGCCTTCTTCAGGGCCTCATCTATTTCTTTATTAAAGGAGAAGGTTTCTCCCTTCACCTGCAGGATACCGTCTTTCACGTCCATCTCGGCAGCAATCACTACCTGCGAAGGGTCGGTATCTTTAGGAGCACCAAGGGTAAATGGAGCTACGAACTTCTCCGGCAGCGCCTGAGCCTGAGCCACCATAGCCATAGGCGAAGTGATGGTTTCCAGACGTTCAAACATAGGCGATGCGGTAATACCTTCGTCCTCATCAGCCTTCAGATATTTCACCATCTGCTGCTGGAGCTGGGCCTGCGCATCGGCTACAACCGGTCCCATAACGAGGAGTGCCTGATCAGAAAAGCCGATCAGCCACGAATTTTTCAATACAGAGAAATGAAAGCCTTTGCGCTCCTTCACCTCTGTAGCGATATGCTGTTTGGCAAGCGAAGCAAGCCAGTCTTCTACATCGCCCTCATCGCTCACCTTGGCACAAAGTCCGAGGTTGCCATCAGCACTCTCAAAGAGGAATATCTTCTCTGAGATGTCGATGCCACACTTCGATGCATCCTCAACGTGCAGCAGAGACTTGAGCATTCCCGCCTTGTCTTCATCGCTTTTGCCGGATGCCATCTGCTGCATGTCAACAGAGATGAGCGCAGTACTTTTCTTTGGAATGGCATTGAGATAGTCAGTGCCCGAGCATGAGCTCAGCAATCCCAATACGACAGCCAAGCACATGAACATCAAACTCTTATACAATCTTTTCATCACACTAGTAAATATTATAAAGCTCTTGCCAGATGGCACATGTTGACAGCCACCAATCCTGCTGTTTCCGTACGGAGGCGACTGGTGCCAAGCGAAACACTCTCATATCCGTTTTCCAGGGCCAGTCTCACCTCATCGATAGAGAAATCGCCCTCAGGTCCTACCAGCACGGTGATGTCATCGGCACCCTCCTGGGCTGCTCCGGCAGAATCATCAGCTGGACATGACTTGGAAATCTCGGCAAAAAAGTCTTTCTTTTCTATCTCCTCATAACAATGGCAGATAAACTTTCTGCCATTGCGGGGAGCCGTAATAAAATCTTTAAAGTTCTGCAGTTCGTTGACTACAGGTTTCCAAGCCTTGTGGCTCTGCTTGACGGCAGAAACCACAATCTTGTCTATGCGGTCTATGCGGATGACCTTGCGTTCAGAGAACTTGCAGTTGAGGAAAGAGATTTCATCGAAGCCGATTTCCGTAGCCTTCTCTGCCATCCATTCAATGCGGTCCATCATCTTTGTCGGGGCGATGGCCAGGTGAATGTGTCCGCGCCAGGCAGGCTGCTGCGGCATAACCTCCTTCACCTCATAGATGCACCGTTTGTTGGTAGCCAGCGAAACTTCTGCACGGTAGAACACCCCCTTGCCATCCATCAGGAACAATTCGTCCCCCGCCTGGATACGCAAAACCCTGAGTGCATGAGTAGCCTCTTCCTGAGGCAGTTCTGTCTGTGTAGCCGCATCTGGCACATAGAAAAATCTAACTTCTTTCATTTCCTCTTATTGTTACTTTTTCTTCTTAATTTTCTGTTATTCCGTAAGAATATCCTTTAATTATTCACTTTTTTTGCCTTTGCGGCGCTCTATCTCATCGCGAATGGCTGAGGCTGTTTCGTAATCTTCTTCATTAATGGCACAATCCAATGCTTTTTCGAGCATCTGGTCTGGCAAAGCCGAAATAGGTACCGCACAAGAAGCCGAACTCATATCATTTTTATTAAAAGGAGTAGAAATTTCCTTTATAACCAGCTCTGTTGTATACATTTCTATATCCGCAGCCACAGACAGCAACACAGCCTGGTCAGTCTTGATGCTCATACGTTCATTTGTGATTTTATTCACAAGAGTAGCATATACTCCCCTCTCTGGCGTAGCATCGAATTCGAGATAGAAATCGTCTACATTTTGCCTGTCAAATAGTGTCCAAAGTACAGAGATCACATCATTTTTAAAATCAGAAGTTTTCGAATTACATGCCTTCAGCTGCTCTGCTACATATTCATTAGTCATAATAGACAAAGCTCTTTTTTCGGATTCGTCTACCAAACTAATAATACATGTCCCGGAAGCTTCCGGAATGCCAAAGCAGGCAGCGAGTTTAAGTTTGTACAACATCATTATGTACCCTTTCTTTATTTAAATTTATTTATATTCTTACGTAACATTCTGTTTTTACTCTCGCGTTGAGTATGACCTTTTTCTTCCTTATTTCTGTTCTTTCTTCGGACGGAAGAGGACAGCAAAGGCTACTGCTACCACGAGCGCATAACCGGCAAAGATGAACCAGCAGGTTTTCCAGTCACCCATCAGGTAGCCATCATCTGTCCAGTGGCAGTAATGGTTGATGACCATACCTGCGAGAATGGTTCCGATAGATGCTCCCAGACCATTGGTCATCAGCATGAACAGTCCCTGAGCCGATGCTCTTACCTTCACATCACATTTCTGGTCTACAAACAGACCACCCGACACATTGAAGAAGTCGAAGGCTACACCGTAAACGATGCATGAGAGGATGAAGAAGGTAACACCCGGGAATGCAGGATTACCCAATCCGAAGAAACCGAATCGCAAAACCCATGCCATCATGGCGATGAGCATCACAACCTTGATGCCATAACGCTTCAGGAAGAACGGAATGAGAAGGATGCAGAGCGCCTCGGCCACCTGAGAGATGGATACCAGGAGCGTAGCATTGTTAGCTGCAAAAGTATCGAGCATCGCAGGATCGCCCTTGAAACTGGTAATGAACGGAGTGGCATAGCCATTGGTTACCTGCAGACTCATACCGAGCATGCAAGAGAAGATGAAGAACATCGCCATCTCACGGCTCTTGAAGAGTTTGAAGGCATCGAAACCCCATGTCTCTACCCAGCTCTTTGTCTCTTTCTTCACGATAGGACAGGCTGGCAATGAGAAGCAATAGAGGAAGAGAAGAATGCTGAGCACACCCGATACCAGGAACTGATAATGGGTATACTGGAACTTATGGGCGTTCTCGCTCAACAGGAACGAGAATGAACCGTTGTCCCAAGTAGCACAGTTCACAATCCACATCGTGAGGATGAAGCCCACGGTTCCGAACACACGGATTGGCGGAAAAGCCTTCACGGTGTCGAGCCCGTTGCTCTTCAATATACTGAATGCCGAAGTATTTGACAATGCCAATGTAGGCATATAGAAAGCCACGCTGAAGGTGTAAACGGCAATAAACATTGCCTCATTAGGAGTCTGACTAGCCTGTCCCATACCGAACAGACCTATCATGGCTGCTCCTGCCAAAAGGTGACAATAGCCCAAAAGACGTTGCGGCTGGATATACTTATCTGCCACAATGCCCATCAATGTAGGCATAAAAATAGATACGATTCCCTGTATGGTATAGAACCAGGAAATCTCGGCACCCATCCCAGCCTTGCCGAGATAGTTGCCCATAGACGTGAGATAAGCTCCCCAAACTGCAAACTCCAGGAAGTTCATCACTGCTAGGCGTACTTTCAGATTCATAGTTTAATGTCTTTTTATTATAAAATATTAGCTGCAAAGATACAAATTTTCGGATAAAAAGCACACGATTTTGAAGATTATCCGCATGAAAGCTAGCATATTTAACAAATTATGTGTATTTTTGCAGTCGATTTCAACAGATATAAGAGAAAAATAATATAGAAGCAACAGATATGTTAGTAAAATTTTTCCTCACGTGCAATAAAATCGGGGCTTTCACGCTAGGTGGAGGCTACGCCATGATACCAATCATGGAACAGGAATTTGTAGACAAGAACAAGTGGATGGACAAACAGGAGTTCATGGATATCATGGTAGTGGCTCAGACCACTCCGGGCATCTTCGCCATCGACATGGCGAGTCATATCGGCTATAAGCTGAAGGGAGTCTGGGGAGGCATTGTGGGTGCCATAGGCATCGCCCTGCCTTCTATCATCGCCATTCTCATCATCGCCATGTTCTTCCAGCATTTCAAGGACAATTATTGGGTGGGTAAGTTCTTCATGGGTGTGCGCCCTGCCGTGGTAGCGCTCATTGCTGCGCCTTGCTTCAAGATGGCAAAGACGGCAAACATCAACCGCTACAACATTTGGATTCCCGTTGTCTGCTGTCTGCTGATTGCAGCTTTCGGCATCTCCCCTATCTACATCATCATCGCAGCCGGTGTGCTGGGCTGGCTCTATGGAAAGGTAAAAAAGTAAAAAAGTAACAAAGTAAAAAGGTAAAAAATATAGAGATTATGCTATTTCTAAAGTTATTTCTGATATTTACCAAGATTGGTACATTTAATTTTGGTGGCGGATATGCGATGCTTTCGCTCATCCATAACGAGACGGTAGTGAAGAATCATTGGCTTACCAATGCTGAGTTTACGGATATTGTGGCTATCAGCCAGTCTACACCGGGACCTATCGGCATCAACTGTGCCACCTACGTAGGTTATACCGCCTGCCTTCACGACGGCTATCCTACCTGGGCAGCCTGTCTGGGTTCGGTATTGGCTTCGCTCTCCATCATGTGGCTGCCTTTCATCATCATGATTCTCATCAGCCGCTATCTGATTACGCACAAGGATTCTAAAATCGTAAAGGATATCTTTGCGGGACTCCGCCCTGCCATCATCGGACTGATAGCTGCTGCCGCCGTTCTCCTGATGAATAAAGAGAACTTCGGATCACCAACCGACAATCCGTTTGTCTTCGGAGCAAGCATCGTGCTGTTTCTGGCTGCTTTCTACTTCACAAAATTCAGAAAGACCAACCCTATCCTGCTGCTTTTCATCTGCGGTATCATCGGAATGGTTATCTTCTAAACATCGCCCTGCGGTCTGAACCAACGGTCTCCAGCCGATGGGAAAGACAAGGGGCTGATGACTTCAGATAGGGACAAAAAAAAAATTGATTGTCTCACGACAACCAATCTTTTATTAACCTTAATAATCTAATACCATGAAAAACACGATGCAAAGGTACAAATAATCTTGTAACCTGCAATAGTTTATACCTAAAAACTTCAAGAATTTAACTCTCCTTAAAAGTTTTACCATTCCAATTAAATTTTCTTTGCACTTTTATTGCATTTACAGCCTTCTTATCGTCAGCAGACACGAAAGGTAAAGCCAAGCGCACTACGAGGCTGTTTTCATGTTGCAGGAGCAGAGCACTCACGATTTTGAGTTCAATTTTCCCCTTGAGTTCCTCAAACTTAGCCTCGCTCATCGTATCGGGTTTGGCAACAAGTCCGGAAGCCAGTTGCTGCAAAGATTTCCCATCGAAAATCCTGCTGGCATCCTGCTCTTGCCAATCCTGATTAAAGAGATAGAGTTCGCTCTCCTTCTCTACTCCGGCAAACGTCTTCACCACGCAAAGCAGCGAATCGCCGTTAGCCGATGGCAGTTTCTTCATCTGCAAAGTAGCACTCTTACTCGTTCTCAACTGGGCGAAATCAGCAGTCAGCGTATCCATCACACTCGTTTCGCCTAAAAGATTCTTCACTTCTGCCTTCACTCCCATCTCCTGCAGCTCAGTAAATTCCAGCCGCAGGTTGTGGTTGAGATAAGGCACAACAGAATCGGGCATCGAAACCAGCAAGTCCTTCATCGACTTGGCTTCCATGCCCATACTTGCCATCATCAGGCAAGCACATAATATATATTTTATCTTCTTCATCACTACAATTCCTTAGACCACTTCTTTCCCCAAGGGGTAAAGAGCCATATCAAAAATGCTGTTGCAGGAACCAAGCATATTGCAAAAGTTAAAGCCAATGTATTCATTTTTGAAGCCTTTAAATTATTTACTAAATTTCGCAAGTAAGCCCCATACGCCCTGAAAGGGCAGAAGCTCCTAGCCCAGGGCAACACCCTGGGTATGCGATATAGAGATGGTACTAACGCCCTGTAAGGGCAAAAGCTTCTATACAGCAGCTATATTTTAAAGCTTTTGCCCTTACAGGGCGTAGGGCTAATACAACTATTACCCAGGGCGCTGCCCTGGGCTAGGAGCTTCTGCCCTTTCAGGGCGTGCCGGGAACATTAGTTCAGAACACAAAGGATTCTGCAGCAATACCAACCATTAGAGATCCTCCAAGAATTTCTTACCCCATTTTGTATGAAGCCAAAGTGCCATGGCACCAGCAACGACCGTAATCGTCGCATAAATCATGACTAATCCTTCCATATTTCTCTATTTTCCGACAAAATTACGGAAAATAAATGTAACTTGCAAATGATTTGCTCATTTTCTTTCGAAATTTAACCTAAAAAAGACGAAAAAGAGGAAAGCACTTCATTACGAAACACTTTCCTCTAATTATCTAATCATTAATCGTACAATCTTCTTTCAGAAGAGATTTACTCCTCTACAGCAGCCTGCGCCGCAGCAAGTCTGGCGATTGGCACGCGGAATGGAGAGCATGAAGCGTAGTTCATGCCAACCTTAGCACAGAACTTAACAGATGATGGCTCGCCACCGTGCTCACCGCAGATACCTGTGCGGAGGTTAGGACGGGTAGCACGACCATTCTCTACTGCCATCTTGATGAGCTGACCAACACCCTCCTGGTCGAGAACCTGGAATGGGTCAACCTTCAAGATCTTCTTCTCCATGTATGCAGGGAGGAATGAAGCGATGTCGTCACGAGAGTAACCGAAGGTCATCTGTGTCAAGTCGTTAGTACCGAATGAGAAGTACTGAGCCTCCTCTGCAATCTGACCTGCTGTAAGGGCAGCACGTGGAATCTCAATCATGGTACCAATCTCAAATTCTACCTCTATGCCATACTCAGCGAATACTTCCTTAGAAGTAGCGAGGATGATAGACTTCTGCTGCTTGAGCTCCTGAACGGTACCGATGAGCGGAACCATGATTTCAGGACATGGGTTGTAACCCTCCTTCTTCAACTCGCAGGCTGCACCGAGGATGGCACGGGTCTGCATGGCTGTAATCTCTGGGAATGTGATACCGAGACGGCAACCGCGATGACCGAGCATAGGGTTGTTCTCTGCCAGAGAGTTTACACGCTTCTTGATTTCCTCTACGCTTACGCCCATCTCCTTAGCCATGGTCTGCTGACCAGCCAAATCGTGAGGTACGAACTCGTGGAGAGGTGGGTCGAGCAAGCGGATGTTCACGTGGCAGCCATCCATTGCCTTGAGAATGCCGTAGAAGTCTGCCTTCTGATATGGGAGGAGCTTGGCAAGTGCCTTCTCACGACCCTCAACAGAGTCTGCCAGAATCATCTCACGCATAGCTACAATCTTCTGATCATCGAAGAACATGTGCTCAGTACGTGTCAGACCGATACCCTTGGCACCGAATGCACGGGCTACCTCAGCATCGTGTGGAGTATCTGCATTGGTACGGATTTCCATCTTTGTATATTTGTCGCAGAGATCCATCAGCTCCTTGAAGTCGCCTGAAAGTTCTGCAGCCTTTGTCTCAATCTGTCCTGCGTAAACCTGACCTGTAGTACCGTTCAGAGAGATGTAATCACCCTCCTTGTAAACTACGCCTTCAATCTCTACAGTCTTAGTCTTGTAATCTACGTTGATAGAGCCGGCGCCTGATACACAGCACTTACCCATACCACGGGCTACAACGGCAGCGTGAGAAGTCATACCACCACGAGCGGTAAGGATACCCTCAGCAGCTGACATACCAGCGAGGTCTTCTGGAGATGTTTCGATACGAACCATGATGACCTTCTTGCCGTCCTCATGCCACTCCTGAGCATCGTCAGCGTGGAATACAATCTGACCGCAGGCAGCACCTGGAGATGCAGGGAGACCCTGTGTGATAACCTTAGCCTTAGAGAGAGCCAGCTTATCGAATACTGGATGCAAAAGTTCATCAAGTTTCTGAGGCTCACAGCGCAGGATAGCAGTCTTCTCATCAATCATACCCTCGTGGAGGAGATCCATGGCAATCTTCACCATAGCTGTACCTGTACGCTTACCATTACGAGTCTGGAGGAACCAGAGTTTGCCTTCCTGTACGGTGAACTCCATATCCTGCATATCGTGATAGTGGTGCTCCAGCTTATCCTGCAGCGCATCGAGTTCCTTATAGAGTTCAGGCATAGCCTCTTCCATAGAAGGATACTTGGCAGCACGCTCCTCTTCAGAGATACCTGCACGCTCAGCCCAGCGCTGAGAACCAATCTTTGTAATCTGCTGTGGAGTACGGATACCGGCTACCACGTCCTCACCCTGTGCATTGATAAGATACTCACCATTGAAGAGATTCTCACCATTACCAGCGTCACGTGAGAAGCAAACACCTGTAGCAGATGTATCGCCCATGTTACCGAATACCATCGCCATGACAGATACGGCAGTACCCCACTCATCAGGAATACCTTCCATCTTGCGGTAGAGGATAGCACGCTCGTTCATCCAAGAACGGAACACAGCGCAGATAGCGCCCCAGAGCTGATCGATTGGGTTGGTAGGGAAATCCTGACCGGTCTGCTCCTTGATGGCAGCCTTGAAGAGTTCAACGAGCTTCTTGAGCGACTCTACAGAGAGGTCCTTGTCAAGTGTAACGCCCTGCTCTTCCTTCACCTTTTCGATGATAGCCTCAAATGGGTCGATATCTTCCTTGTTTACAGGCTTCAGTCCCATAACGACGTCACCGTACATCTGTACGAAACGGCGATATGAATCGTATACGAAATGAGGGTTACCGGTCTTCTTGACCAATCCCTCAGCTACTTCGTCATTCAAACCGAGGTTGAGGATGGTATCCATCATACCAGGCATAGATGCACGAGCACCTGAGCGTACTGATACGAGGAGTGGATTCTCTACAGAACCGAACTTGCTGTTCATCAATGCCTCAGTATGAGCCACAGCAGCCTTCACTTCGTCCTGAAGAAGTTCTTTGATTTTTTCCTCACCCACTTCATAATATTCATTACAAGTGTCTGTTGTAATGGTGAAACCTGGAGGAACAGGTACACCAATCAGGTTCATTTCGGCAAGGTTCGCGCCTTTACCACCAAGTACTTCTCGCATTTGGGCATTGCCTTCTGCTTTTCCGTTTCCGAATGTATAAACTCTTTTTTCGTTCATAATTGTTATAGGTATATATTTTATTTCGTTTTACGTTGCTAACTATTAATTGTAATGCAAAGATACGATTTTTATTTGATACTACCAAACTTTTATACGCTTTTTTGCTATCCCGAGATTACATTTTATACTGTTGACGCACACACGGGCAGAAAATTAACAATCCCGTATACGATAGAAAGATATTTGACGAATCTGAAAGTGCGTCTCTCGGGATTGCAGCCTGCATTTTCGGTGTTTTTTACCCCCTCCAGATGCATCTGAAACTGCGTCACGACGTAGCGATGGCTACGTGGCGACGTACGAAAGATTGCGTCGCGATGCAGCAAGCGCTACGTCGGGACGTAATTTAAGGGTAAAAAAGTAAAAGGGTAAAGAGGTAAAAAGATTGCCGGACGATAACAAAAGTAACAAAAATAACAGGTAACAAAAGTAACAGAGAGCAATACCCGAAAAGTGATAAAGTCACTCGTCACTCGTCACTTTTTGTTTTTTGTCATTTTTCAGATAAGCCACGAACAGTTAAATCGATACGAAATAGGCTTATAAGAAACAGATTATATTATAGATATATTATTAATTAATGTTCGCGCGCGAACATTATATAATGGAAAATTTAATATAATATTATTTCTCTAATATTATCCTATGGTCCATGATACGACAAATCATATCTGCAAAAAATAAAAGTGACGAGTGACGAGTGACTTTTTCACCATTACAAACACCGAATGTTACCTGTTACTTTTGTTACTTTTGTTATCGTCTGATAATCTTTTTACTTTTTTACCTTTTTACTTTTTTACCTTTAAACGCCTTTTTACTTTTTTACCTTTAAACGCCTTTTTACCTTTACTCGCAAATAATTTGGGACAACTCTTGCATTTCTCATAAAATTGCAGTATCTTTGCACCCATAAAAAAATACAAAACATTATTATGGCAAGAAAACGTAAACCATTACCTCTGTTAGAGAACATCACCATCGAGGCAGTAGCAGCCGAGGGTAAGAGCATCACACGCGTAGATGAACAGGTCATCTTCGTACCTTTCTGTGTGCCAGGAGATGTTGTCGACTTGCAGGTAGTAAAGAAGAAACATAAGTATTGCGAAGCCAAGGTGGTTCGCTTCATCAAGAAGAGCGAGGTGCGACAGGAGCCTATGTGCGAGCACTTCGGCATCTGCGGCGGATGCAAATGGCAGAACCTGCCTTACGAGGAGCAGATCAAGGCTAAGCAGAAGCAGGTGGAAGACCAGCTCACCCGCATCGGAAAGATTGAACTACCTGAGTTCCGCCCTATCATGGGCAGCGTGAAGACTCAGGAGTACCGCAACAAGATAGAGTTCGGATGCAGCAACAAGCGATGGTTCACCGCCGAGGAACTGGCTCAGCTCCCTCAGAAAGAGGATGATACCGTAACATCGCTCAAGGAGCGCCACGCCCAGAACGCCATCGGTTTCCATATCACCGGAGCCTTTGACAAGATTTATCCTATCAAGAAGTGCTGGCTGATGGATGACCTCTGCAACGAAATCCGCAACTTCGTATTCGAATATGCTGATTCTCACGACTATACTTTCTACGACCTGCGTGAGCAGCACGGTTTGCTCCGCAACATGATGATCCGTAATTCGAACACCGGCGAGTGGATGCTCGTCTTCCAGTTCCACTACGATGAGGAGGGCGATGAGCAGAGAGCATTGGAGCTGATGCAGCAGGTGGCTGACAAATTCCCTCAGATTACATCGCTCATGTTCGTGAATAACCAGAAGGGAAACGATACCATCAACGACCTGGAACTCAGCCTCTTCAAGGGCAACGACCATATCTACGAACTGATGGAAGACCTGAAGTTCAAGGTGGGTCCTAAGAGTTTCTACCAGACCAATACCGAGCAGGCTTACCACCTCTACTGCGTGGCCCGCGAGTTTGCCAACCTTACCGGAGATGAGCTGGTTTACGACCTCTATACCGGCACCGGAACCATCGCCAACTTCGTGGCTCACAAGGCAAAAAAGGTAATCGGTATCGAGTACGTGCCAGAGGCCATAGAGGATGCCAAGGTGAATTCTCAGGTGAACAACATCGAGAACACCCTCTTCTATGCAGGCGACATGAAGGATATCCTGACCAACGATTTCATCGCCCAGCACGGTCGACCTGACGTCATCATCACCGACCCACCACGTGCCGGAATGCACCCAGACGTAATAAACGTCATCCTGAATGCAGCACCAAAGCGCATCGTATACGTAAGCTGCAACCCGGCAACCCAGGCTCGCGACCTGCAGCTGATGGATGCGGAGTATAAGGTAGCTGCCGTACAGCCGGTGGATATGTTCCCTCATACCCCTCACGTAGAGAACGTGGTATTGCTCGAAAAGAGATAAACCTAGAAATCAAAATAGAAACAAGATGAACAAAACCATCATCATGGCGCTCATGGCTGCAGCTTCGGTCTCAGCCAGCGCCCAGCAGAAGCAGACCATCGAAATACCATCATGGTTGAGCAACGTGAAATTGTCGGGGTATGGAATGACCCAGTATCAGTACAGCGGACAGAAAGATGCTGAATCCAACTCATTCAACATCCGTATGGCGCGTATCTCTCTCGAAGGTCGCATAGCAGGCGACTTCTACTGGAAAACTCAGATTCAGTTCAACGGCAACACCTCTACCCTAGGTTCCAGTCCGAGAATGGTTGATCTGTTTGCTGAATGGCAGAAATATGAATACTTCAAGGTGAAGATCGGTCAGTTCAAGAACCCGTTCACCTTTGAGAATCCGATGCACCCTATCGACCAGGGCTTCATGGGATATTCACAGAACGTGAGCAAGCTGGCTGGTTTCAGCGACCGTGCCGGAGAACATGCATCCAACGGCCGTGACATCGGTCTTCAGTTCCAGGGCGATTTCCTCAAGAATGCCAACGGCAGAAACCTGCTGCACTATCAGATTGGTGTAT
>CATXJC010000014.1 GCA_958369755.1 uncultured Prevotella sp. | reverse complement strand
AGCACACAGCGGACGATAGGTGATTGGATTATCAAGGAATAGGTCACTTGAATCCAACCTTTTTTTGCCATGATGAGATGCTTTAGAAGATAAGTAATTATACGAAAGAAAAAATCCCCCATCCCGCTTGAGGAAGCAGGATGGGGGATAGTTTCTTATTTCTTCTTGAGCCCCTTGTATGCAAGGAATGCTACAATAACAACGGCAAGAGCCAAGATGATGTAACCGAGCTCATGACTATACTTTAATGCCTGCTGATATACATCTTGAGTTGTTTTATAGTCTGTATATTGGTAAATACCCCAACCGATGGTTGCTAAAACAGTATTCCAGATGCCAGCACCGATTGTGGTATAGAGCAGGAATTTGCCTACATGCATACCTGCCAAACCGGCTGGAATGCTGATTAACTGGCGGACAGCTGGTACCAGGCGCCCAAAAATAGTGGATGCGGCTCCATGCTTGCGGAAAAACTCTTCTGCAACTTCTACCTTTTGGCGGTCTATCAGGCACATATGTCCGATGCGGCTGTCGGCAAAACGGTAGATGATAGGGCGGCCTACCCATTTAGCTAAATAATAGTTGATAAGTGCACCGATATTGGCACCAATGGTGGCAAATACGATGACCAGGATAAACGACATTCCGCTATCAGGATCCATGGCTTTCCATGCTGCAGGTGGAACAACCACCTCTGATGGGAATGGGACGAATGAACTCTCGATAGCCATGAAAAGGATTACTACCCAGTAATTTAAATTGTCGAGTATCCAAAGAAAAAGCTCTGCTGTATTCATTTGTTATCTTGAATCTAAATAATATCTGTCTCAGCTGTTGAAACTGAGACAGATATATGTGATTTATTTATTCTGTTTTGCCCATGTATCCTTCAAACCAACGGTTTTGTTGAATACTGGTTTTTCTGCAGTAGAATCAAGATCGGCCATGAAATAACCGATACGCTGGAACTGGAGATATTCACCTGGCTTCTTGCTGGCTGCATATTCCTCAACATAGCAGTTAGGATAGTCGTGGAAACTATCTGGGTTGAGCAGCTCGTGGAAATCACGTTCATCAGCAGATGGATTTTCTACCATAAAGAGACGGTCGTATTCGCGCACCTCTGCCTTTACGCAGTGATCTGCTGATACCCAATGCAATGTACCCTTAACCTTGCGGTTGGCACCTTCCATGCCGCTCTTGCTGATAGGATCGTATTCTGCCTGAATCTCAGTGATAACACCATTTTCGTCCTTTGTGCATCCAGTGCACTTAACGATGTAAGCATTCTTCAGACGAACTTCTTTACCCGGAGTCATACGGAAGAATTTTTTAGGAGCATCTTCCATAAAGTCAGCACGCTCTATCCAGAGATTCTTAGAGAATGTGATGGTGTGTGTGCCATCAGCTTCATTTTCTGGATTATTGATGGCTTCCATTTCCTCAGTTTCACCTTCCGGATAGTTGGTAATTACGAGTTTTACAGGATCAAGTACTGCACTCACACGACATGCTTTCTTGTTCAAGTCTTCTCTAACAGATGCTTCGAGTAAGGCCATATCGTTGAGAGCATCGAACTTAGTATAACCGATGCTGTCGATAAACATACGAATACTCTCAGGAGAGTAACCGCGACGGCGCATTCCGCAAAGAGTAGGCATACGTGGGTCGTCCCATCCGATAACCAGTTTCTCATCAACCAGCTGGTGAAGCTTACGCTTGCTCATTACTGTATAAGTGAGGTTCAATCGGTTGAACTCAATCTGACGTGGACGATTGTCGTTTAATACATCTGCAGTTCCGTCCTTCTCCTTCAAGAAGTCGATGAACTTATCGTAAAGCGGACGGTGAGGTACAAATTCCAATGTACAGATAGAGTGGGTTACCCCCTCAAAGTAGTCACTCTGTCCATGAGCGAAATCATACATAGGATATGCATGCCATTTTGTTCCTGTACGATGATGAGGAGTTTGGATGATACGATACATGATAGGATCGCGGAAATGCATGTTTGGATTCGCCATATCGAGTTTTGCGCGAAGAACCATGCTGCCTTCTACGGCCTCAGGAGTATTCATCTTCTCAAACAAAGCAAGGCTTTCTTCGATTGGGCGATCACGGTATGGACTAGCAGTACCTGGTGTGGTAGGAGTACCCTTCTGCTGTGCAATTTCTTCAGCAGTTTGTTCATCTATATATGCATTGCCCTTCTTGATCATCCAGACAGCAAAATCCCAAAGCTTCTCAAAGTAGTCAGAAGCATAGTAGATATTGCCCCACTTGAAACCGAGCCACTGGATGTCTTGAAGAATATTCTCTACATATTCATTGTTTTCCTTGCTAGGGTTAGTGTCATCAAAACGAAGATTGCAAACACCATTATATTTCTCTGCAACACCAAAGTCCATGCAGATAGCTTTGGCATGGCCGATATGCAGATAACCATTAGGCTCTGGCGGAAAACGCGTCTGGATTCGTCCTCCGTTTTTGCCTTCTTTGAGGTCTTCCTCAACTAACTGTTCTACGAAAGAGATACTTTTCTTCTCTTCCAAATTGTTTTCTTCATTAATTGCCATAATTCAATAAAAAGAATAATTTTTAAATTTATGGTGCAAAGATACAAATTTAATTGTAAGTACCGAAATTATCTGGCAGATAATTTTGTTTTGGGAGCGATAATTTTGTTTTGGGAGCAATAATTCACAAAATATGTTTTTAAACATATAAAAAGATTCGTTCGTTTCGAAAAATATGTCTATCTTTGCATCGTTATCCTGAATACAATCTTTTTACCTTAAATGAAACTAATACCAAAAGGAACGCCTTCGCTGTGAAGCGAGGGCGTTTTGCTTTTATACCAGGTTCATATTCTATTACTTTTTGCGGAATGTTTCGTTCTTAATAATGATTGAACCTTCTTCTGTATCGAGTGTTGCCTGCTCCTGAACATCGGCATCGAGACCCTTGCGGCTCAGGATAATCACAGCTGCTTTACCTTCTGGCTTAGCTGGCAATTCCCACTTGTAAAATTCCTTGTTAAGGCCTTTTACTTTAACAGAGAAATCACTGTTCAAAGTTACACTGCGCTCTCCATCTGCGCTCTTATATTCACCGGCTGCGGCAGCCTGAAATGCAGAATCGGTTACAACAGTCTGTTCTGCCTGAGCTGGTGCTGGTGCCTTTTTCTCAGAACATGCTGTGAAAGCTATCAGGCCCATAGCAAATGCAAGAATTGATAATTTCTTCATAATCTTTAAATTTTATATGTTAATAATAATGTATAATCTAAACCGTTTTTATAAGCTAACTCTTTTTATACATTTGTTTATCTCAGTGGTATGCTATAGAAAGATAGTATTCCACTGGTACAAATGATTACCCAAATAGAAACGAGCCCCGTAATGATAGGGACGCTTGCAAATCTGATGTCGTGGTTGGGCTTAAAACGTTCGGTATGCTTCCTTAAAAAATACTGAAATATATAATAATATAAGGTGGCATAGAGAAAACCAATGAGGGTACCAATCAGGATGTCGCCAAAATAGTGTACACCGAGATACATTCGGGAATAACTGGTTATCAATGCCCACAGGCATAAGAATATTGTGAGTTTGCTCCGGCGAACCAGATATTGTGCAAAGAAGGCCATGCTCCATGCATTGGCTGCATGAGAAGACGGGAAACCATATCTGCCACCCCGATATCCTTGAACAACATGTACCATCGGACTGATAGGATTATCAGGATTGCTGGGACGCATTCTTGCTACTAATGGCTTCAGAATTCCTGATGCAGTCTGGTCTGAAAACAAGATAATCAGAGTGATGACAACTATAGTGCTCATCACAACCTTGACAGGAAAATTCTTTAGCAGTACAAAGATAAAACTGGCATAGAACGGAACCCATACAAAACGGTCTGAGAAAATCATCATGAAGTAATCCCAATACACGTTGTGAAAACCATTGAAAAACAGAAAAATCTGCGTATCAATCTGTTCTATTTGATGAAGTAATTCTATCATAGTCTTTCTTTATGAAATTCTGTAATGTTCGCTTTCTTGTTTCTGATAATCTGTTGCCCTGTCGTTAGGGCTATTTTGCACTCAAGTCATCGTACAACTTCTGAAGATAAGCCATGCCTCGTTTCAGGTTATAACCTTTTTTGCCTTTATCATAAACAACCTTTTGGGATTTATTGTCGTAGATGATAGAGTTCTCCTCTGATACCATGCCGAAAGCATCGGGTACATCAAAGAATGCAAATTTAGGCGTAGCATCACTCAACATATTCTTGCTGAACAAGAAGTCTTTATGAGGAATGCCTAATTGTCCGAGCAGTGTAGCTGCTATATCATGCTGACTTCCTATGAGCTTAACATTCATTGGGCGAGCTATTGCTCCACCGGTCATGATAAGTGGAATCTGATAGCGGCTGCGGTCAAAGTTGTCAAGATGTTCTTTGTATGCACCAACATGATCGGCAACGAGTAATACCAAAGTATTTTTCCATCTAGGCAATTTGCTGTATTCACGCAGAAGATGACCTATGACACTATCAGTGTAAGCAAATGCATTTAAACGCTTGTCTTTCAGTCTGCTATATGGTACATCGAATGGCTCATGACTGCTTGATGTCTGGAAAACTCTCAGCATAGGCTGTTTGGCATTCTGTTCTTTCCTGAGGTCTGCAAGCAGCCGGTTGGCTACGATATGATCGTGTACTCCCCATTTGCTCAATTTGTCTTCTATAGGGAAATCACTATCTGAAATGATTCTCTCATAGCCCTGGGAAACCAGCCAAGAGCGTTGGTTGGCAAAATCAACATCACCACCATAATAATATGCATTGGCGTAATGCTTTGCTTTAGCCAATGAACGTGCCAATGATGGTAATTGTGCAGATTTTGCCGGGTAGCGCATGATGCTGGTTGTAGGTTGTGCAGGATAACCGCTCAAAACAGCAACCAGACCACGATCCGTGCGGAAAGTGTTGGAATAGAATCTTGGGAAGAAAATTCCCTTTCTGGCTATTGAGTCCAAGCAGACCGCTACGTCTTTATGTGTTCCGACGGAAGGCATGATGTCGTTGGCAAAGCTTTCCATAATAATAATAAGTATATCCGGCTTTCCGTTTTTCCGAGCTTCTTCATTCAGGAGCGGGTAGGTGTTCTGGTCGCTTGAACTTACCATTTGAGCAAAGAGCTTGTTAGCTTCTTCTTCTGACATGTATCGGTATTGCGATGCAAAATCTTCCTGATGGGTAAGTGATTCAAACAGGCTGAACATCGGATTGACGGCAGCATGATTCAAAAACGCATTTTGGCTGAAATATGCCTTTCCTGTATTTGTTGTAGATACAGTAAATCCTCCTCTGATAGGGATGAAGAGAAGGGCAGTAAGCAGCAACAGAATAAGAGAATGGCGCATACGATGATGCTCTATGTCAGAGTAGCGTGTTCTGCGACCACTGCCGAAATCTCCAAAACCATAGTTGCTGTATCTGCTGGAATAGCGCTTCTGGGTATGAGGCATGCGGAGTGCGAACCAGACGGCTATGGTAAGCAGCACAGTGATGAGGAGAGCAAAAAAGATGTAAAGCCCTCCAACACTTGCAAGTGCATCCTTTGGCGAAGTAAAGAAATAATATAATGGAGTGCTATCTAGCGGGAAGTTCCAATATGGATATAATCCTGCATTCAGTACGAATGTAATGGAAACCAGGAAAGATGCCAGTATATAATAAGCATTCAGAATGGGACGTATAATCTCCTTACGAAACCAAATCATTGCGATGAGCAACAAACCCGGTAGTGCGGTGAGGTAACCAGCCATAGAGAGGTCGAGTGATAAACCGTACCACATCACTGTAGGCATTTCGCTCCAGATATTATCGATAGGTTGTGTAGCAGAAGCCTTTTCCAATATCATGAAAAATGGTTTCTGAATACTGAACAAAATGACAAACGTAAAATACGTTTTTATAAACCACAATATTTGCTTCATATCTATGCTTCTTGACTAATAATTATGATATACTCGGCTTTGAGCTTGAAAATTAATGCAAAAATAACCATTTTATTTCATATAAACGACTTTTTTGTGTTTATTTTTCAAAAAAGTGAGAAAAAATTTGGTCGTTCTAAATAAAAGTCGTACCTTTGTTGTAATAAATTTTATAACATAACTATGGCTAAGTACAATATTCAACCTAAAAAAGAAAAAATAGCAAGATATCAATCTATGCTGAGTGAAGAAACTAAGGACCGCCTTCGCGACGAGATAATCCGTGTTCTTGTTACTGAAAGAAAGTACAAGGACCCAGACTATAGTTCCAAGAAACTTGCAGAGGATTTGAATACTAACTCTCGCTATATTTCTGCTGTATGCGCAACTCGATTTCATAAGAATTATGCCGAGTTGGTGAATGATTATCGAGTAAACGATGCTATGTCTTTACTTACCGATAAGCGTTATGCAAGAATGAGTGTAGAAGGTATCAGCGAAATGGCTGGTTTCAATACTCGTCAGAGTTTCTATGCTAATTTCTTCAAGCGGATAGGCGTTACTCCTCGTCAATATCGTGCTAATCATTTTAAGGGATTGGAGTAAGTTTAATTGTTAATAACTAGAACATGAAACAAAAAGGAGGGTGTATCATAAGTTAATGATTCACCCTCCTTTTTGTTTTTACAAACTATTGCGAGTTACCTCTTGAAGTAGTTTCTCAATGCCTGGTGGCGGATACTCCTGTTCAATCTGCGTATGGTCAGATTTCGTATCTGGCGAACTCGTTCGCGTTTGAGCCCCATATCTTCAGCAATTTCAGCCATCGTTTCTTTAGGAACACCTATACCATAGAATTTGGTGATGATTTCTTTCTCTCGTGGCAATAAATCTGAAATGCTTTCTGCCATCTTTTTCTTCATCATTTCTATATTCAGGGTATCATCTGCAATCTTTACATCCGGATCGTTTAATATGTCTAATAGGGTATACGGATTGTTTGCGCTTAGTGGCGCATCTACAGATACAGCCTTGTCTGCGTTTCTTGGGGCATATTTCTTCTGGTCTTTCGGTAAACGATAAAGTCCTGATTGTTTATCGATGGCCTGTGATATAGCCTTGTGAACGAATGGACCGGCATAAGCCACAAAATCGGTGCCCCGGTCGGCTTGGAACTTTCTGGCTGCCATAAGCATTGCCAGCGTTCCTTCGCTAACCAAGTCATCAAACTCAACGCCTTTACCTTTATACTGGTTGGCTACTGATTTTACATAGTTTAAGTTCTCACTAACTATCTTGTTTATTTCTTTTTCTGTCATACTCAATAATTCTTTTTGCAAATATACATAGAATAATTCAAAAAAGCAAGTATTTTGCGCATTTTAACCAATCATTTTGGTTTCCACATATTATATATGTTTCTATGATTTGCATAAAGCTGCGTATGGACAGTATTCGCAACGATGCTTATCATCTGTAGGTCGGAATGGTTGGTCCTTGTCAAAGATGTTGGCGATGAGAACTTTCAGTTGTTTCATAAACTCTTCTTCGTATACATCTATGCTACTGATGAGTTCCTTGCCCATTTTTAATGTCGGATCATAATCTTCTGCTCCTGCATTTTGTATAAACAGCAAGCCTGGAGATACGGGCTCTTGAGCCGGATTCAGATTCCTGTTGTGGCTTACAATAATCGAGTAGAGCATAGATTGTAAATAATAATCTGTATGCTTGTTGAGCATGGATGGATCAAACACTTCGCTCAGTACTCTTGGACGTGTTGTTGAAATACGTCCTGTTTTATAGTCTATTACGCGGATTCGTTCTGCAAGATTATTGCCATTTGCATGACCGTTAGCTGCAACAGCGTCCAGTCGGTCGATAAAACCTCCTATTGACAGAGATAAATTGCCGATACTTGTTTCTACTTCGACGTCAGTTTTTACAACCAGTTCTAATCCGAGTATGGTGAATGGAGCCTGTCGCATATCTATCGTGACAAGTTGCCGGATATATCTTGCTATTACTTCTTTATTGATCAGTTGCAGACCATTATATTTTGGACGATACCCTGCTGCGCTAACTTTAAAGAGTTCTTCTCTGAACGCCTGATCAACCAGGCGATAAATCAGAGATTCGTCTTTTAAGGCTTGCTCTAATTGCTCTTTTGATACAACGATAGGACGAGTCAGTTTGAGTTCTCCTTTACCGTCGGTTGTCAGAGCATCGCTGCTTGCTAATCCCAGATAGAACAGTTCTGCTGCACGATGGAATATATTTCCAAATACTTTGTTGTCTACTTCGTCCTCATCAATTTCATCTGGCTCAATCAGTCCTTCTACATATTTATAGTAGAATTGCTTTTCACATCTCAAATAGGTATTCAAAAATGTTGGCGTAAGCATTTTCAAATTCTTAAGCTGGCTGAGCGCATGCAGTTTTTTCTCTATTGGTTCATAAGTAGGACGCAGTGTGTTTTGTCCTGCAACCAAAGAAAAACGCTCGATGTCATGATGGCTTTCTACCAGGAGTTGTAGCATAAAACGGCTCATCTCACCCGATTGGCCATCTTCTGTTGCGTTATTGTAACATAAAGTGATGTCGTGTGAGCGTTGGAGCAGACTGTGAAAATAATAGGCGTATATAGCTACTTTGTTATCTACCGTAGTCAAGCCGTATGCCTTTCTCAATGAATAGGGAATAAATGAAGCATCGTTCACACCTTTCGGCAGTTTCCCTTCGTTGCATGAGAGTACCAAGATATGCTCGAAATCAAGATTTCGAGTTTCCAATACACCCATTACCTGTATTCCTTCTGCAGGTTCACCATGGAAAGGAATACTTGTTGACTGGATGAGCTGTTGGATGAGTCGTTCCAGAGTGATGCAGTCTACTGCTAAGTCTCCTGTCTGGATGAGTTCTTGCAGACGGTTTAATAAGGTATAGGTCCTGAAGAGCGATTCCTGGAATAAAGGATCGTCCTGTTCTTTACTATTCACACCTATTGTCTTCAAAATATCCAGCAGATACTGGATGAGTCTCAAGTTGTATTCATTTTCTGTTGCAGTCTCACCCAAATCTTTGAAAAGCAGTGACAAGCCTTCATCACCATCCATGCTTAGGAATTGGCGGGTAGGATAGAACTGCTTCTGCTCGTCAAGAGCGCTCAAGAGTTTGCTATAATTTTGAGAAATATAGCGTGTGTATGGATGACGGAGCACCATGAGCACATTGTGTAAGCGATAGTTGTTACTATGCTTGGGGTGACCTACGCCCTGCAACTTGATGAGCTGTTGCAGCAAGCTGTAGAATGGTGTCTGTTGAAGCGGATAACCCAATGTTATATTATATGCTAACTTGTCGTTCTCAGAATAATCTGGCAACGACTTGATGTCTTCGTTTGTAGGAAGACTATGTATAACACTTTGTAACAATCCTTCATCGGCTAATACTATAGCCACTTTTTTCCCATATTTATAGCGTTTCTTTTCTTTAAGCCATTGGTTTACATAGCGGGCCTGAATGTTTTCTGTAGATGCCGATATGTATGTAATGTCTTTATTGTTATCAAAGTTATGATAAATTTCACGAAGATCCTGAGAAGGCATATCATTCAATTCGTTAGGATAATATTTGAGATATTCACGAATGTAGTGACCTGCCTCATGATTGTTTTGCATATAATAGTCATCGTAGTCCCAATAGAAATGTGCTTTACCCTCTTTCATCAAGCGGTCGCAGAGTTTCCGTTCTACTACTTGCATCATATTAAAACCGACAAAGAGATATTTCTTGTGTTGGAATTTGATATTTTCATCATTTACAACTTTCCTGTACAGAGCCCCCTCATAAGCCAATCCTTGTTCTTCAAGACGCATGTTGAACTGCTTATAGATATCAAGAAAATGGCTCCATAATTGTAGAAATCTCTTTTTGAGTTCTGAGTTGTGATCATCGTTGAAATTGCTGAAAAATTTCTTAATCAGCGTTTTCTGTTCTTCTGTAAGATATGAGATGTCATCAAGTTCATGTATATTGCTAAGATTGGCAAAGAGTTTTTCTGCTTCTGCCATGTTTTTATCAATATCGTCAAAATCTGTGATAAGAAGTTGTCCCCATCCATAAAAATGGTCGAGGGTCTCATCAATACCAGTGCAGGCTACGAATGTTTTATGTAAATCGCAAACAAGTTTGATTGGGTCTCCAACTTTCAATGTGCTATGTTTGCGAAAAAGGTCGCTGATTGTTATGTAAGATGGTGACCAGATAGGGTGATCTGTCAAACGTGCCAGACTCTCGTTGAGGAAAAGAGCGGCGCGTTTATTTGGAAACACGACGGCAATGTCGCTGAGATTGTTTCCGTATTTCTCGAGTATATCTCTTGCTACATATTTTAAAAATGCTTTCATATCTTAATGGACTTTTCAATGTTTGCAACTGTTCTTTATGTTGCCCTACTTTTTGGAAAGGGGCAATAGAACCTATTATTTTATTACTTCAACTATTCTGTTAGGGTATACATACCATAGATAACCTTTTACTCGGTGATGTCCCATACTTTTTAACAAGCCGATGTATTTTCTAACCTGTTCATGGTGTTCTACTTTCTGTTTACCGAATTTGAAGTCTACCACGATGGTTTCATTTTTTGAGTTTTGCATCACGCGGTCTGGACGGTATTCTGCCACTTTTCCATTTTCAACTGTCAGGATAGAACATTCATTTAGTATGGTCAGTTCCTTATCAAACCATTTTGCGACCTTTGGTGATTCAAGTCTTTTCCTGATCATCTCCTTTATTTTCTCTGGTGTGAGGTCTTGGTCGTATAAAAGTCCGTCTAACTCCAACTGTTTCAGGGCTCCATCAATATCATCAACCGTGCGGATTGTAGAAAAGAGGTTGTGCAAAATGGTACCCATTTTGATATAAAACTTCTGTTGTTCTTCTGTTTCATCACGCTTTATAAAGTCACGGCTCTGGTTACTCTGTCTGAATTCTGGCATTTCAGGCGTAACATTTATTTTAATTTCTAAAGGTTGAGAATAGGCTGAGAGCACGTTTGTATCCTTCTTCTCGTTTGATTTCTTGGAAGAATCAGGTACATATATTTCATTATAGCAGAAAGATATGTCATCTGTTTTGGCATCAGAACCTATTCCTGTTAACTCCATCTTTACATCATTAGCTTCAAGTCGACTGGCTACCTTGTCGAGTACTGATTCAATAATGGCAGAACGATATGCACTATTAGCTCGTTTGCCAATTACAATCAGGTTGTGACTGGCACGTGTGAAGGCTACATAAAGCAGATTCAAATTGTCGACTATGTTTTGCAGATGTTCATGATTATAATCTGCTTCATATATACTTTGCTTCATCAGTTTAGCACTGAAATCTATAGGTACCAGTGGAAGTTCGTTGTATGGAGCTTCTTGCGGTGTGCACCAGATAGTGTTGGCTTTTTCTAGTTGCCAGTCACAGTAAGGCATGATAACATGATCGTATTCCAGTCCCTTACTCTTATGTATAGTAAGGAATCTGATACCTCCATCGCCATCGCTATGAATGCTTTTTTCGTGAATACGGTTATCCCACTCTTTCAGAAATCCTGTGATATCACTACTGTTATCTGTGAGATATTTACTTAAGCAATCATAAAAAGTACAGATGTAGGCAGTTTGCTTGATCATGTCTTTTATTTCGCCAAGTTTAAGTTCTGCAAAAAGGCGTTCTGTGAGATCGAACAGTGGCATTTCCAGATACTCAGAACGATTGGTCAAAAGTTGTTCCGGCATATTTCCAGCTACAGAATACGTGTCACAAAACTTGTTGAGAGTTGCTAATGCAATATTGTCATTTGGGTGTACCAGTATGTAGAGAGCGTTAACCAATGTGCATACTGCTTGGGAGGCATCCAGCCTGAATGCCTCATCTGAAACCAACGGATAGTCGGAATGGTTCATAAAATACTCAGCAATGTCCTGTATGTTGCGGTTGCTTCTTACCAGGATTGCTATTTTGTTGCAAGGAACACCACTTTCAACCAACTTGTCTACAGTGTCCAGTGTGGTTTGCATCATTCTGTCTTCAATATTTTCACCGCCCAGGAGCTGAATACTGATAGAACCATTAGGATTAGAATGGTGGACTGGTACTTGCTGGCAGACATCGCTATATGCGCTTTCCAGCTGTTTACATTCCTCAGGACATTTATCTTTCAGGTCCTCAATCTCCAATTTTACTGCTTCTGTGAAAAAAGCATTGTTAAACTCAATGATGTTTCTATCAGAGCGGTAGTTGGTACCCAAAGTTTCTATGCTTACTTTTTTCGCGCTTTTATTAAATTCTTTATCAATATTATTGAGCAGTCTCCAATCGCCGGATCGCCATCTGTAAATACTTTGTTTTACGTCACCAACAATGAGGTTGCCAGCATCTTCTCTACTCATGGTTTCTTCGAGCAGCACTTTAAAGTTTTTCCATTGGATGGTGCTAGTATCTTGGAACTCGTCAATCATTATATGGTCGAGTTGAGTGCCAATCTTTTCAAAGATGAATGGCGAATCGCTATCCTTTATCAGTGAGTTGAGCAAGGTTTGAGTATCGCTCAAAAGGAAACGGTTTGCCTCTCTGTTCATCTCCCTGACTTTTTTATCTATGCTTCCCAAAAGGCGGAGCTGATTAAGATGCTTTATGGTCAGATCGGTACTTTTGAAGATTCGGGTGAGTCTTGGACGATTATCTTCTGCAAACAGCAGAATAGGGTAGAGCACCGATTCTACATAATTGAAGATATCAGTACAATTTTTTACATCAGATTTTTTGACCCATGCTTCCGGACTTTCCCGACATTTACAGAAAGTATCATTATGTAGATCATCATCACTGTATTTGCCATTTTTCAGCTTGTTGAAATAGCTCCAAATACCTCTCGTTTTTCCAGCTAAGTCGTCTGCCGTAAAGCCTTCTTCTTCAAGGGAATCGAAAAAAGTAGCAGCAATTTCTTTAAGCTGCTCTTTTGCCTTATCGCGCATTTTCTTCATTCGGTCGGTAAAATCCTTGAAGAAATCTTCTTGTTCCATCAATTCTGTCAGCTTGTCGGAATGAGCTTTGTAATAATCCTTGAATATGTTCTCACCGAATTTCTTGATTTGTCCTATGACATTCCAACTCTTATCATCATCAATATTTTCTTTGATATAATCCATAATCCAGAAAAGTAGACGATCGGTATCTTCAAGACTTTCTATAAGTTCATCAACGGCATGCTGTTCTATTTGATAGTCATTGAGTTCTATCCGTAAATTGGCAGTCAGATCAAGTTCACGTGCTAGATTTCTCAATACACTCTGAAAGAACGTATCGATGGTCATAACCCGGAAATAGTTATAATTGTGTATGAGCAAATGCAGGGCAGATTCTGCATTTTTCTGAATTTGTTTGGATGAAAGATAGGGTAAAGCCTGCTGTATTTGATTTACATAATCGTTTGCTTCTGGTAGTCCGTGTGCAATTTCGTATAATTTTCCTAAGATACGCATTTTCATTTCTTCAGTAGCTTTGTTGGTGAAGGTTACTGCAAGAATGGTTCTGTAGGAAGCAGGATTAGCTATCACGAGTGTCATATACTCGCGAGCCAAAGTAAATGTTTTACCTGATCCTGCACTTGCTTTATAAACAGTTAGTTGTGAACTCATATTTTGTTTTTTTTATGATGTTATTGATATTGTGCCCTAGAAATCATGTTTTATCCATGCTTTTATGAATATTACCAATCTCTAAATAGTTCAAAACCGAAGCGACAGCCTATGCCATTAAACTTCGTGTTTTTGAAGGCTGCAAAAATTCCTAGGGTAATAGCTCTTGTTGTTACTCCATATCCCCATTCTGTGTATGGGTGTAAATGGTTTACAACAAGACTGCTTACATATAGACGCTCGGCTTCTATATATTTTCCAATCAGAGGGAGCCATGCGGTTGCAATCATAGGAGCTTCATAAGTGAAATTTCCACGTATGTAATAATCACTTGCATTATACCATTGGGATGGCAGTAATTCGAATTCTCCACTCCAGCTATCATTCCAGCCACCAGGAATATTGTCGTCATGGAAATTGGTATAGTCAACGAAGTCCCAATGATCACCTTTGCGGGTATAAAAGCCAGCTCCTAACCTTATAGAATATGATTGACGGCGTGATGCTTGAAAAATAGTTTGTGCATCTGCTTCAACCCGTTCGTAGTCTATGTTTGAACCTAGTAGGTTTTTCCATCCCTTTTCATAGTCTATTTTAAAGATGGAGCCTTTCTTTCCCCATGGTAAGAGTTCTAAAGCTACAGCTGGTGCTACTGACACATATTTGCTTGGGTAATTAAACAGTTTATAGAAACTTTCTACTACAGCTTTTCGTTGATGTGAAACTAAACCTACTTCAAAACCGATATAGTCGTTGAAACTCCAGTGGTTAGTAAGACGAAGGTAATCATCTTTAAACTCTGTCAGTTTTCTGTTGTTTGCCTCAATATCTGTAGAAATTTCCGGTAATGACAATCCTGGATATTCTGAGAATAGTGGATATAGAAAATCGTTATCTTCTGGTTTGCTGATGCCTAACATCTTTCGTGCAACACGATTGTTCGATATTCTATTACCATTACCGATTTCTAACTTCAGATATCCATTGTGCTTCGGGTTATAGTTGAATGTCAATGGTATATTGAAATAAAATCTGTGTTGTTTCATACTGTAACCTCCTTTAAAGCGAAGCCCCAATTCCAGATTTTCTGTAAACCTGTAGCCTCCCTTCAGGTCAAACTTGTATACAATTCCTTTTCGCTCGGAATATCCCATATAGAGTGGGTTGAGAATAGGACTGATACGGAAGTAGCCTTGGTTTTGCTTACCGAAGCCTTGGGAAATCCTGTTTAATACATTGTCACCGATAACATCCCAAAGTATGTCTTTTGCAAAGTTTTTCTCTGGTATGTTGTTATTCAAGGAATCTGTTATTTGTTTCCTTTTTTCGTAGAATTTTTTGTATATGTCAGCCTCATCTTGGTTTAACTCAATAGGGCGCACTTTTGCCATTAATGCAGTATCGGCTACATTATTGAGTGAATCACTTAATATTTTCGGCAGTCCGTATACAGTTGTATACATGCCCGTTATCTTGTTACCCATAAAACTGAAGTTGGCTCTCATGCTGCACCTTGCAGGAGAAAGTGAACCAAATCCGTCTTTACCCATAATAATAGAGATATAGAAACGGGTCATATCATATTCGCCCTCAAAGTCTACCATGCTTATCTTTCCGCTTTGGGAATCAACAATGGCACGTGCTTCAATAACTTGGGTGTTTTTGAGACGTGGATATACGTAGACTTGTGCTTTGCCGAATGGTAATTGGGTGACGGCATATTTATAATATCTGCGATTCTTATAGTGGAAAGGAGAAAGAATATTCGTTTCGAAAAGTGTTTCTCCATATACCGTTGGAGTCATGTATTTCAAAACTGATGACAATGTGTTGCTTCTATGCGGAATGGTGCTTATGTTCAGCAAACGCTTGGCAACTGGTCTGCCATTTGCGTCTAGCGTCATTTGGTTATAATACTCGCTGATGAATCTTCTGCCACCGCCATGAGCCACCGCATACATTGTCGGTACTAGCATGAGCGTTGCATTACGTTTGTTTGTTTTGATTTGAAATTTAGTGTAGGCATAACTCTTGTGCTCAGCTCTACCTGTTGTGTCAACAGATTGTGAATATTTAAATACCAAACACATCACCGAGTCACTAAAGGTGTCTCTCGGTGACATTCTTCTTGCATGTGCTGCAATAGCCATCATGCAGAAGATAATCGTCAAAATGATGTGTGTTTGATATTTCTTCATCTATTATGAGTTAAGATGTTACTTGGTAGAAAAACTATGCCAAATATTTTGGACAGCAGCTTTCCTAACCAAGATATTTCATAAGGATTCCTATCTTCCCGGATTCTCTCAGTTTGGTGATGCTTTTTTCTCTTATTTGGCGAACTCGCTCACGGGTCAGCCCCATTTTATCACCAATTTCCTCGAGTCCCTTTTCGGTTTCCCCAATTCCGTAGCATGCGCAGATAATTTTCAGTTCGCGATCCTTGAGGCAAACTTTTAAAACCTGTCTTAGGTCTTGTGCCATACTTTCATGGTCAACCTGCTTGTCTGTTCTGGCATCGTCTCCGCTTGCCATTACATCTGCCATAGAGTTGTCATCGTCATCACTGAATGGAGCATCGATGCTTACATGATGACCACTGGCAGCCATGCTCTGAGAAATCTTGTCCTCGTCAACACCTGTTCTGGCAGCAAGTTCTTCAACGCTTGGACGGCGTTGGTTTTCCTGCTCAAACTTATTAATTTCCTGGTTTACCTTATTGAGTGATCCTACCTGGTTGAGAGGAAGTCGAACAATTCGGCTTTGCTCTGCTATTGCCTGTAAAATACTCTGACGAATCCACCATACAGCGTATGAGATAAATTTGAACCCTCGTGTTTCGTCGAAGCGTTCTGCAGCTTTGATGAGTCCGATGTTTCCTTCGTCAATCAAGTCTGTCAAGGTGAGTCCCTGGTGCTGATATTGTTTTGCTACCGACACCACAAAACGTAAGTTGGCTTCAATCAACTTATTTTTTGCTCTTTCGCCAGCTCTACCTCCCTTGCGGATAGCTTGAGCCAATTCTATTTCTTCATCAATAGAAACCATTGGGGCTCTACCTATCTCTACAAGATATTTGTCGAGGGCTTCACTATTACGATTGGTTATACTCTTTTGTATCTTAAGCTGTCTCATTATCTTTCCTCTTAGTTACACATTGCACAATTGGCGCAAAGATAATAAAAATATTGATACATGACTAGATTTATAACTTACTTTAACGTAATTAACCTAACTTACTCATTTAAAGGTTATTTTACGGTCTTGTTCTTAACAAAACTATGAAAAGCGTCATCGTATCCGTTAAACACGTTGATGTCTACCTCTCCATGTATTCCTGCTACTCTTCCGTCGGGGCAGAGTTGCCAATATACCAATCGGATGTCTGGTTTATACTCTCCATATCGTGCAATCCAAACCTGGTAGTTATGTTTCAGATCGGGAGCCTTTGGCAGATAGCGATTTACGAAAGTTTGGCTGATGTAAAGAATAGGCTTAACACCTGTTGCTCTCTCTACTATTCTAAGCCAAGTTCTAATGCGTGCAAACAATACTCCAGACCCTCCCATTTTCTTGATTTGACTAGGAAGCGGTTCAACATCAAGAACAGGAGGAAAATCGCCTTTCCTAATGATACTGTGTTTCAGAAAGTGTCGTGCCTGTTCGGCAGCAGGTGTTATGGTGGTAAAGAAGTGATAGGTTCCAACCTTGTAACCATGTGCTTTTGCATCACGATAATCTTTTCTATAATATGGATTTAACATCGATTTACCTTCTGTACTCTTGATATAGATGAAGCGAATAGGGAAGTTTACTGTTCCTGATATGGTCTTTTTGCTGAGACGTCCAAGATGTGTAATGCGTAAACGGTTCCAGTTGATAGCATATTTTTTTCTGCCTTTTCCATGCTGGTATTTGCTCAGATCAATGCCATAAATACGTTCCGATGTATATACGAGTCTTTCGCCTTTATAGCGGTCATTTTTCCATTCGCCTATTCGTAATGGCTTCTTGGGAGCAATGCTGAATCCGAATCCTTCACGTTTCCCGTTTTTCCAGTAACCTTCATAATAGGTTCCATCGTATCCTTGCCAGCATCCATGACCGTTTGGTTGATAGATACTGTCGGTTGTACCCCGATAATATCCTAGAGAATCAGGTAAGAGGGTATAATCAATAGAGCGTCGAAGTGTGACTCCATGAGCTGTTGCTAAAGATACTGCAAGTTGAGGTGAAATAGCTTTAACCCCTTCAGGAGTTGTTTCTGAGAAAAGTTGGAATGTGTGGCTTCCTTGTGCAGTTTCTCCATTCATTGCTTTGATGAGTTTACATGCCTGACTCTTCCATTTTCCGTTCTCGTCTCTATAATAGGCTTGATATGAAATGGAACGTTTCAACTTGAAATGTCCCTTTTTCTGTACATGTTTCAGGGAGTCAATCAATTTCTTGGCAGAATCGCGTAGTTCCAGTTCGTGTTGGGTATAAGCGCAAATAGAGTTGTAGCCTGCATCCATGACAGAATGAGAGTGAATATAATAGTTCAGTTCTCCAACTTTCCATTTGGAGTCTCTATACAAGCTGTCTAAAGAATCAACTTTCTCTTTAAAGATGCTGTCCGCATCTTTGCCAAGATAGTGATTCCGGCTGATGCTGTTGTCGTAGCAGGCGGCAAGTCTTCCTTCACATGAAGGAATCAACGCCCAACGATTCATAAAGTTGGCAGCCAGTGTCGTAGTGTCTTCGTCGAACCGGAGTATTGTTTTTCCATTTTGAATTAATTCGTAGTGACTGTATACTTTTATGTTTGCTTTTGCCTTGTTCACTCTATCACTTGATGGGTTCAGACAATAATAGCTCCATGTGCTGGCGGCAGCCAGCAGAATGAGAACTAAACTTGTGATATATAATATTTTCTTTTTCATTTGATGATGACCTCCAATATTTTCTTGGTGGTTTCGGTAATCTTTGTTTTTTCAGACGTACGTTCGCCGATAAGCCAGATGATTTCACCTTTACTATCAGTTAATACATGCTGTGTCTTCTTTTGTATATAGTCAAATTTCCTATCGGTCATATAGTCACTCAACAGTTTGCTACCTTTCATGCCGAAAGGTTGAAATCTATCGCCTTCTTTTACCAGTCGATAGGTGAGGGGGAAACTGACTTTTTCAGCATCCAAAGTGATACATTGCGATTCTTTGCTTGGCATGAAGTCACTCATATGCGAGAAGATTCTTATCTTGATTTGGGTTCCTTCGTCCATGTTGTAAATGCCTTCTTCTGGCAGTCGGAACGCTCTTTGCTCCTGAATGTTATTCAAGTCTTTTATGTTAGAGATCAACAGCTGTTCTCTGTCGATGACTATCATATAGTCTTCGTTTTTCCAGATTTTACCGACACCACGATCCTGACTGAAGAGGCTTTCACAGATGTCATCAATGACATTGCCATGAAAACCATATCTGCCTAATTCTTTATGGAGTATGAATTCCGGACTTGGAGCATTCATGACAGATACTTTAGGGATATATATAACTTTCCTATAAGAGTCGGTTGTACTGATGCTATCCATGCTCTCAAGTATACTTTTCGCTTGGCGTATGTATTTGGCAGTGAGAGCGATATTTTCACTTGCTGCCGGGTTGATACTTTCTAAAAGAGGTACTACATGATGGCGAATTTTATTTCTTAAAGCATCGTCTTCCAAATTTGTTGAATCTGTGACAAAATTTTGCTTTTTTTCTTTTAGGTATTGCAATATATCCTGTCGGCTGATGCAGAGAAGAGGGCGCAGAATATTTCCGTTTTTGGGGGCGATGCCTGCTAATCCGTCTACTCCAGATCCTCTTAACAGATTCAGAAGTAAAGTTTCTACATTGTCATCGCGATGATGGGCCACACAAATGCCTCCTGCATGCAAGTCTTTTACTAATTGGGCAAAATAGCTGTAGCGTAAGTTGCGTGCAGCCATTTCGATACTTACCTTGTGCAAATGGGCATAAGCATAAGTATCAAAATGGATTCGAGACAAACTGATTCCCTGTTGTTGGCACAGATTTACACAAAATTGCTCGTCTCTGTCACTCTCTTCGCCGCGAAGGTGAAAGTTACAGTGCGCAGCAGAAATATTCAGTCCTATATTTTTCAAGATAAGCAATAGGGCAACGCTATCGGCACCTCCGGACAAGGCAACGATATATGGTGTTTGCCACTTGAACATACCATGGTGAATAATATATTTTTTGACGATATTTTCAATTTTGTTCATTCTGTGATACTTTAAAAGTATATGATGTTTCTTATTACTTTCTGTTTTTCAAAAAGTCTTCTGCCCGCTGCAAATCTTCTGGCGTGTCGATGCCTACAGTTTCTACATCTGTAGTACCAACTTTTATCTTGTAGCCATTCTGCAGCCATCGAAGTTGTTCCAGGCTCTCTGCTATTTCTAGTGAGCTTTGTGGCAGCTTGGTTACCTCTTTTAAAACTTCTTTGCGGTAAGCATAGATGCCCAAATGTTTCAGATAAGGAAAACTCTTGAGCCATTCTTCCTCTTCCTTTCCTCTTACGTATGGAATGATGCTGCGAGAGAAATACATAGCAAAGCCTTGATTGTCTACAACAATCTTTGGACTATTAGGATTTTTTACAGCTTCCATACTGGTAAAAGCTTTTCCTAAAGTGGCAATTTGGGTTGTTGGGTCATCAAAACACTGGCAGATGGTTTCCAATTGACTCTTGTCTACAAAAGGTTCATCTCCTTGAACATTGACAATGACATCCCAGTCTCCACCAATTTTTTCGATAGCTTCTTCTATGCGGTCAGTACCGCTCTTATGATCCTTGCGCGTCATAACAGCTTTACCGCCAAATGCTTCTACAGCATTGAAAATTCGCTCATCGTCTGTTGCAACATAGGCTGCTTCTAGACAACTTGCTACTTTCTCATAAACATGCTGTATCACTGGTTTGCCATCTAACATGGCAAGTGGCTTTCCCGGGAAACGTGTTGATGCGTATCTTGCTGGAATAATTCCTATAAATTTCATAATCTTCTATATTTAAACCTGTTTACTATTCAATTCATGCGATTCGTTTAACTTCAAATAAAAAAAGTTGCACTTCCGCAGACGCAAAAGTACAACTTTATTTTGTATTCACCAAAAAACTTTTTGTTTTTTTTGAAAAACCTCAGAGAATATTTAATGTTCTCCCCATTTTTTTTATTCGTATCTGATAGCCTCGATAGGGTCGAGCCTTGCTGCCTTCTTTGCAGGATACCATCCAAAGAAAACGCCAGTAAATGTACAGACTGCAAAACTCATAATAATGCTCCAAGGCTCTATTTGGGTGGCTATATGAAAGAAAGAGTTCAGACTGAGCGATAAACTAACTCCCAATATCACTCCTATAATACCGCCAGTTACAGAAAGTAAGATAGCTTCTATCAGAAACTGGTTCAAAATATCAATACCTCGTGCGCCCACACTCATTCGAAGACCTATTTCGCGGGTGCGCTCTGTTACAGATACATACATGATGTTCATGATTCCGATGCCGCCTACCAGCAGCGAGATTCCTGCCACGGATCCGAGCAGGATGGTGATTGTAGACATGGTAGAATTCATCATGCTTGAAATTTCCTCTTGAGAGCGGATATTGAAGTCATCTTCATCTGCTTCAGTAGTATCTGTTGCGTCTTTCAATTTGTGGTTGCGTCGCAATATTTCTGTAATCTGATCTTGGGCAGGTTGAGAAGCCTCTTCGGTGATAGCTGAGCAGACGATGCCTCCTAAATAGGTTTGTGCCATAATTCGCTTCATTACTGTTGTATAGGGGGCAAGTACCAAATCATCCTGGTCCATACCCATACTATTGTAACCTTTCTTCTTCAAGACACCGATTACTCTGAATGGAATGCTGTTAAATCGCACAACCTTACCGATAGGATCACTGCCATCAGGGAAAAGATAGTCAACTACTGTCTGTCCCAAAATACAAACTTTAGATGCAGCCTTAATGTCTGTATCAGTAAACATTTCTCCATCTGCCACTTTCAGTTGTCGGATGGTAAGATAATCTTGGTTTACACCATAAATGGAACTTTGGGTGTTGTTGTTTCCGTAGATCCACTGTCCGGAACTGTTTACAGTAGGAGAAATAGCTGAGATGTAATTACATTCGTCTTTGATGCTCTGATAGTCGGCTTGCTTCAGCGTCTCCATTGACGAAGCATCCTGTCTCACACCGCCACGCATGTCTGCACCTGGTGAAATCATAATCATGTTTGATCCCATCTCTGCGATGTTTGCCTTGATGCTGGCTTTACTTCCTTGTCCGATGGCAAGCATGGTAATAACCGCAGCAATACCGATGATGATGCCAAGTGCGGTAAGGAAAGAGCGCATTTTGTTGGCAGCAATGGCGCGGATGGCTATTTTGAAAAGATTCTGATAATTCATTTTACTTGTTGTAATGTTAAATGTTAAAATGTTAAGTGTTAAGTGAAAACTTCGTTTGCTATTGGATGCTAAGTAATTTAACATTCAACACTTAACATTGAAAACTTATTCGTCCGTGTTGGCCGGCAAGGCTGCCAGACCTTCGGCTGCCGAGAGAATATGTTCGTTATAGGTGTCGCTGATGATGTGACCATCACGCAGTTCGATATTACGACTCGAATAATTTGCAATGTCTGGGTTGTGGGTAACGAAGATGATGGTTCTTCCTTCTGCATAAAGTTTTTGGAAGAGTACCAGAATCTCGAAACTGGTTCTGGTGTCGAGATTACCCGTTGCTTCATCAGCAAGTATCACAGCGGGGTTGTTGACCAACGCACGAGCTATGGCTACACGCTGCATCTGTCCTCCAGACATCTGATTACTCTTATGATAGAGACGTTCTCCTAAACCAACAGCTTTCAGCGATTCGATAGCACGTTGCTTTCGTTCTTCTGCGCTTACGTTCGGGTTGTACATCAGTGGAAGTTCTACATTTTCTACACTTGTAGTCTTCGGTAGAAGATTGTAGTTCTGGAAGATGAATCCAATCTTTCGGTTTCTAAGAATGGCGCGATCATTACGTGACATCTTTCGTACGCTTACTCCATCCAGATAGTATTCGCCACTGGATGGGGTATCGAGACAACCTAGCTGGTTCAGCAGGGTAGATTTACCTGATCCTGATTTACCCATGATGGTAACAAACTCACCTTCGTATATTTTAAAGCTTACACCTTTTAGGGCGTGGACAGTTTCCTCACCCACAAGAAAGTCGCGACGAACATTGTCGAGTTCTATCACAACTTTCTTTTCGCTGTTTGCTTGAATATTGTCGTTTGTCATACTCTTATTCCTTATTTTTTCTTTCCTCTAGGTCCAGGACCGCTAATCAAACCTTGACTTTGTTGAGGCTCCTCATCCTCTTCAGGGGTATTAACTATGATTTCAGTTACAATCTTCTGTCCCTTCTTCAAACCCTTGATAATTTCAGTATGTATACCGTCGCTCTGACCGATGGTTACAGAATGAGCTGTAAGGGTATTGTTAGCAAGAGTCCAAACTTTGTTTTTTCCTTTGCAGTCAACAATCTTGATATTCTTTCCCACAGTTTCCTTGGTTGGAGTAAAGCGGAGTGCTTTGTTGGCAACGGCAAGAATACCAGCTCGTTCTTGTGTAAAGATGGTAACATTTGCTGTCAAACCTGGTTTTAACTTGAGATCTGCGTTGGGTGCAGAGATGACAACCTCGTAAGTGACTACATTGTTTGTTGTAGTAGCTTCCAGACGAACCTGTTTCACTGTTCCCTGGAATACATCGTCAGGATAAGCATCTACTGTAAAATTAACTCGGTCACCTTCTTTTACACCGCCTATATCTGCCTCGTCAACATTTGCAATCACCTGCATGTTGGTCAGATCTTTAGCGATAGTAAAGAGCTCTGGTGTATTGAAGCTTGCTGCTACGGTCTGTCCTTCCTCTACGCTTTTTGATATGACAGTTCCATCTATTGGCGATGTAATTGTAGCATAGCTCAGGTTGGTTTGGGCTTTCTGTACATTTTCCTTGGCCGAAGCTACTTGCTCTTTCGCCTGGCGATAGGTGAGAAGCGCATTTTCATAATCGTCAGCACTTACCAAACCTTTCTTATAGAGGGTCTGGTAGCGGCTCATGTTTGCACTCTGATAGTTCAAACTGCTTTGCGCACTTGCCAGGTTAGCTTTGGCAGTATTCAACTCGCTCATCAGGTTGGTTTTGTCGAGTTCAGCTATGACTTCACCTTTTTTTACCTGCGAATTGTAATCAACATAAAGTTTGTTTACAATACCACTCACCTGTGTACCAACCGTTACAGAAGTTACCGCTTCAATAGTACCGGTTGCAGTTACACTATTCTGCAATGTTTGTGTGGTTACAGCTTCCTGCTTGAAGTCTATTTGCTCTTCGTTTTTGCTTCCTGAGAACAGCCATGCTGCCACAGCTACGATGATTACCACAATCAGGGCAATCCAGATTTTGCTGATTCTAAGTTTTTTCATAAAAATGTATGTACCTATTAATGATTTGCAATATGTTTTCGGATGTTATCACCTATCTTTTCTTTAGATTCTGCCGTTTTGGTAGAATTTCAACATGTTGATATTCAGAATGGTAAGATACTTTGCCTGAAGTTCGTTCTGTTTAGCCTTCAGAAGATTATCTTTGCCAGTTCTCAATTCTACGATGTTCTTTAATCCCAGTTTAAACTGCTCACTTAACAGATCGTAGCTTGTTTGGGCACTCTCGCTGCTCACCTTGGCAGCCTTAAACTGGCTTTGGTTTGTATTAGCCTGCAACCAATAGTTTTCGATAGTAGAGTAGAGCTTAGTTTGCTCATTCTTTATATCGAGCAAGATGCTTTCACGCTGAATGAGTGCTTTATTGACAGAAGTCTTGGTCTGTCGGTTATCAAAGAGAGGAATACTGACACCGATTCCACCACCCATGCTGAAGTTGGTTTTCATCTGACTGCCCCAACCGTTTTTGTTCATGGATGTGGTGCTGGTCGTAGCTCCTGCATTTGCGCTGATGGTTGGCAACTTTCCTGCCTTTGCAATCTTGATGTTCAGATCGTTCTGGTCGAGTTTGTTTTGGTAGCTCAAAAACTCAGGGCGATTCTGAAGCGCAGCTGTATAGACACTGTTCATTCCTGGGATAGAGGCCAGAGCCATCTGGTCAGTTGTGCTTGGAATAGCGATGTCGAAAGCTTCTTCACTGGTAATCTGCAGGAGTTCCTTCAACTGTCGTTTATAGTTTTTAACGTTACTCTCAGCCTGCACGATGTTAAACTCATCTTGTGCTCTCTGTGCTGTAAGTTGTGCTAAGTCTGCTTGGCTCATCTTGCCAATTTTTACCATTTCCTTACCACGCTCTTCGTTTTGAACACTCGACTGATAACTTTCTTTGTTTACGTTGATAGCCTCTGTAGAGTAGAGTATCTGTACATAAAGTTGAGCTATCTGTTCTTGCAGGTTGAGGGCTTGTGCTGTCGAATCGAGTTGTGCCGCTTCCTTTGCCAGCTTGTTCAGTTTCACCTGATTTCTGTTTTTGTTTCCGTTCCAAATCGTGTAATTGCCCATCACGCTATAGCTGCCATTGTAATATACCTTGTCGATGGAAGCTTTGCTGAAACCTTCTCCACTGATTCCATTAGAAACCCAAGGCGTATAGCTTACACTTTGATTGGTGCTGGCAGAGAGCGATGGCAGAAGCGCTGACTTTGATTGCAGATAGTCCTCCTGAGCAGAAGCTTTTGTGAGTTGAGTCTTCTGCAGCTGAATGTTGTTAGCCAGTGCGTAACTGATACAATCCTGCAGTGACCATTGCTTAGCTTGTACAGCGATAGGAGCCGACATGATGAACAGCGCTACCGCCATGTTTTTAAAACTTGCGTTCATACTCTTTTTACTTTTTGTTTTCATCTTTACAGATCTCTTTGCATCTGTTCTGATTAAATGTGGATTAATGTTCTTACTTTCCATAATTGCAAATCTTAATAGGATACATCATTTTTAGCTTTGACGTAAGCGTCGCCTATAAAGTTGCAACTGATATGTGTTTTTGATTAAAAACGTGATGATAGGTTTAATATTCTCATTTATCTTTAACAATCCTTTTCATAGTGAAAGATTTCTTTTGCTTTTCCACATTAATTTATTTATATTTCTCAAAAAAATGTTTCTTCTTTCGTTATCTTCGCTGAAATTGTGTAACTTTGCAGAAAAATTTTAAGAAAGGAATAAAATAAATGCCGTTAAGATTACCAGATAAGCTTCCAGCTATCGAACTGCTGAAGCATGAGAATATATTCGTGATGGACGAAAGTCGTGCGCATAAACAGGAGATTCGTCCGTTGAAAATCTGTGTGCTCAATTTGATGCCCCTCAAGATTACGACAGAGACAGATCTTGTTCGTCTTCTGTCGAATACTCCTCTTCAGTTAGAGGTTTATTTTATGAAGTTGAAAAGTCACACGCCAAAGAATACACCAATAGAGCACATGATGATGTTCTACAAGGATTTTCAGGAACTTTCCAAACAGAAGTTTGATGGAATGATAGTTACCGGTGCTCCCATCGAAACGATGGCTTATGAGGAGGTAGAATATTGGCCTGAAATCAAAGAGATTTTTGATTGGGCCCGTACCCATGTTACTTCAACACTCTATATCTGCTGGGGTGCTCAGGCTGGTCTTTATCATTTCTATGGTGTTCCTAAGTATCCTTTAGAGAAGAAGATGTTTGGTATTTTTAAGCAGAAGCCTCTCGATTTGTCTCAGCCAATTTTCCGCGGTTTCGATGATATCTTCAATATGCCTCATAGTCGCCATACGGAGGTAAGACGTGAGGATATTGAAAAAGTGCCAGGACTTGACATCATTGCTGAATCGCCTGAAAGCGGTGTCAGCATTGTGATGGCCAGAAACGGCCGCGAATTCTTTGTGACGGGTCATCTTGAGTATGCGCCAAACACGCTGGATAAGGAATATAAGCGTGATATGGGCAAGCGTGATGATGTAGAACTGCCAAAAAATTATTATTATCATGACGATCCGAACGAAGAACCTCTGGTGACATGGCGTGCTCATGCCAACCTCTTCTATAGTAATTGGATCAACTATTATGTTTATCAGGAGACTCCTTACAATATTGACGAAATCAGTTAATTTGAAGGACTCGGGTGATTTCGAGATTGATTTCTTATGCAAACATTAGAATTATTGGCGCCGGCCAAGAACTTGGAATGTGGTATTGCTGCCATTGATCATGGTGCAGATGCCGTATATATTGGTGCACCTCGTTTTGGTGCACGAGCAGCAGCAGGCAATTCGCTGGAAGATATCAGACAGTTGTGTGATTATGCTCATCAGTTTGGAGCAAAGGTTCATGTTACAGTGAATACTATCATCTATCAGGATGAGATGTTGGATACGCTTAAGATGATCCAGCAACTTGATGAGATTGGTGTTGATGCACTTTTGCTGCAGGATATGGGTGTGCTTACTGAGGTGAGGGCGCAGAATTTGTGGAGTAGAGAATTGCATTCCAGTACCCAGTGTGATGTAAGAACTCCAGAAAAGGCGTATTGGCTTACCACGTTAGGTTTCAAACGTATCGTTCTGGCTCGTGAGCTTTCGCTCGATGAAATCAAGGCGATCCATCAGGCGATTCCTGATAGAGAAATAGAGGTCTTTGTACATGGAGCGCTCTGCGTAAGCTATTCGGGTGTCTGTTATGCTTCTGAGAAGTGTTTCGGGCGCTCTGCCAATCGTGGAGAATGTGCACAGTTCTGTCGTATGAAGTTTGATTTGCTCGATTCCAATGGTCAGGAGATTGAACATCAGCGTTATCTGTTGTCGCTCAAGGATCTTTGTCAGCTTGATCATCTTAAGGATCTTGCTGATGCTGGAGCTACTTCGTTCAAGATAGAAGGAAGATTAAAAGATATCAACTACGTCAAGAATGTGGTGGCTGCCTATAGCAGACAACTCGATGCAATCGTAAAAGCTGAACCGCGTAAGTATCGCCGTGCATCGGTGGGACATGTTCAATATAATTTTACACCTAATCTGAAGAAGACTTTCAATCGTGGCTTTACCCATTATTTCCTGAATGGGCGCCAGCCGGATATTGCTTCTTTCGATACGCCGAAAGCTATCGGCGAGTTTGTGGGTAAGGTTAAGGAGATACGTGGCAATATTTCTTTCAACGTTGCCACAGTAGCCAGCTTTAAAAATGGCGATGGACTGTGTTTTATCAATGATGACCGTGAGTTGGAAGGCTTTCGTGTGAACAGAGTAGAGGGCAATCGCCTCTATCCGTTTGGAATGCCTGAACATTTGCGTCCGGGCATGGCTCTTTATCGTAATAACGATCGGGCTTTCGAGGCTTTGCTGGCCCGTAAGTCTGCTGAACGTAAAATCTATATTGTCATAGCAATGGAGCCTGTAATGGGTAATGAGTTCAGGGAAGAGCCACAGGGGGTAAAGGCTGTTGTCAACATCATGAAGACGAAAGAGGTTGATGGTGGCTTGATTTATCAGGTGGCTGAGGTGTTTAAAGAGTTGAAACTCGAAAAGGCGAAACGCCCGCAGGGCGAAAATATAAAGGCTCAGATGAGCAAACTGGGCGATACGATTTACGAAGCTTACCAGGTAGAACTTCTGAAGGGAATGGAAACATACTTTGTTCCGAACAGTATTCTCACTGCTATCCGGCGTGAATTGATAGATGAACTTACCAAGGCAAATCAGAAACAGCTTGATAAGTCGTTGTGGGGTGGATGGGATAGAACCTTGTTCAACAATGGTTTTGGATTCAGTCAGCCCGGTGAGCACCGACTTACGAAAGAGGAATTGACTTGGCAGCCGGAATACGGAAAATGGGGATACCTCTATAATATAGCTAACTATGATGCAAGAGATTTTTATCAGATTCATGGTCTGTCGCAAGTAGTTCCGGCATTTGAATTGGGTAAGAATATTCCTTCTGCATGGGATGCTAAGACCCAGGAAGAATATGATGAGAATATAGAAACAGACAAGGCAAACCGAAGTATGCAACCTAAGTTTACCAACGAAAAGGGAGAATCGCTCCTGATGCAGTGCCGCCATTGTATCCGCTATTCGTTGGGCTACTGTGTGAAGCGTGGAGGCAAGAAACCATCCTGGAGAGAGCCTCTCTTCCTGCAGTTGGGCGACGGTCGCCGCTTCCGTCTGGAGTTTGCGTGCAACGAATGTCAGATGAACTTATATAGTGAGAAATAAATGAAAAAGAAATGGACGATACAGATTCTTTGTATGCTGGGCATCCTCTTGATGTTCAGCAGTTGTTATCATCGCCGTGCTCATCACCAGATGCATGCAGCTATGGTAGAGTACAGTAATAAACAACTCGATTCCATTTCGTTTTCTACTACCCATCATTATACCAACAAATTCAATTTTCTGGTATTCAAGGATTCCCTGGAATTGATAGCGCAACAGCCTGAAGAATTTTTGAGCAATTTGCCTATCGACTCCTTCGCCGTCCGAAAGAACTGCCTGCTGGTGGTTACGGATATCCGTATGGTTCCTCAGGATTCCATAGATTCAGTTTGGGTGCAGTTGGCTACTGAAGATAATCAGTTTGGTTGGACCCGTGAGTCCCGTCTGCTGCCGAAGGTTGTGCCCGATGATCCTATTTCAGAGTTCATCATGACCTTCAGCAATACTCACTTGCTCATCTTCATGGTTATCATTATTCTCATAGCCGTAGCCTATACAGTTCGTAAGATTTTCCATAGCAATGGTAAACTGGTTCATTTTAATGATATTGATTCCCCATATCCAACAGCGTTGGTGCTTATAGTTTCGATATCAGCAACCTTCTATGCAACCATTCAGTTGTTTTTGCCAGAAGTATGGCGTCATTTTTATTTTCATCCTACGCTCAATCCTTTTGCCGTACCGCCGATATTGGGCTTTTTCCTGGCTACAGTCTGGGCGATACTGATAGTAGGACTGGCTTGTGTTGATGAGGTGAAACACCGTTTGCCGGCAGGTGATGCTGTTCTGTATCTGGGTGGTTTAGTGGGTGTTTGCGCCATTGATTACATCATTTTCAGTGTTACTACCTTATATTATATAGGTTATTTGTTGCTCGTAGCCTATATATGGTTTGCCATACGAGTTTATCTGTTTCCTCATAAATAAGGATAGGGGGTGCAGGAAAAAATATGTACCTTTGCACCCGTTATGAAAAGAATAGTATTTAATAGTAAAAAGTGCGTATGCATTGGTTTGGCAGCAGTAGCGTTGCAGGCTTATGCAGTGGATAATGAAAGGGCTATTTGCTCTGACCTGTCATTGGGTACGAGTGAAAAGTTAGCAGAAGCTAACGGTTTGCTGGCTGATAGCAGCCGAGTTTATGACATTGATGAAGTTGTGGTTGTTTCGCAGCCTAAGGAGAATTTCCGTCTTCGTCAACAGCCTCTCAGCAGCACTTCCTTTGGTTCTTATCAGATGCAGCGACTGGGGTCTCGCGATTTGCGCGAACTTTCCTGCTATGTTCCTAACTTCGTAATGCCCAACTATGGCTCGCGTTTTACCAACGCCATGTATGTGCGCGGTATTGGAAGTCGTATCAACAGTCCGGCTGTAGGAATTTATCTTGACGGAATTCCAGTTTTGAGCAAGGCAGCTTTCAATCTTCATCATTATCAGACCAGTCGTATAGATATTCTCCGTGGTCCACAGGGAACACTCTATGGTCAGAATTCTGAAGGTGGTTTGGTGCGCATCTATTCACGCGATGCTTATGATAGCAATGGCACCTACGTTAATTTGGGATTGGGCTCTCATTTCTATCGTAATGTAGAAGCGGCTCATTATATGAAGCTTTCACCTCGTATCGCATTAGGGGTAGCTGCTTTTTATGATGGACAGAAGGGATTCTTCCATCGTGCAGGAACCAGCGATTATGCCGACAATTATGATGAGGCAGGCGGTAAGTTTAATCTTAAGTTCCGTTTTGATAGAGGATGGAGCATGGATTTGCTAGCCAATTACCAATTTGTCTATCAGCATGCATTTCCTTATGGTCAGTTGGATTTAAACAGTGGCAAGGCTGCATTACCAAATACTACATTCCCTGGGCTTTATCGCCGCAACATGCTGCTTTCGGGTGTCAATCTTCGTCATGAAGGAGCGAAATGGGATTTTGCTTCTACTACCAGCTATCAGTTCCTGGATGACAATATGAAGATGGATCAGGATTATCTTCCTGGAGATTATTTGAGCTTGCAGCAAGATCAGTTGCAGAATTCTATCACTCAGGAGTTCACATTTAAGAGTCGTCAGCCTTTCTTCGGCTTCTGGCATCTTACCCAGGGTGCATTCTTCTCCCATATGTGGTTGAAGACAAATGGTCCTGTAAAATTCGGTTCAGAATTGACGAATCCTATCAGTAACGTTATCCAGCAGCAGATGTATTCCGCCATCCATTCTATGATGGTGAAGCAGATGATGGGTAAGGGAATGCTAGAACCTGCGGCTAATGCGGCGGCTACGGCCGCGATAGAGAAGGCGGGCGGCATCAGCATGGCGGCGAGCATGGGAGCTCCGGGGTTGTTCCATACTCCTCAGAGCAATTTGGGTCTCTATCACGAGAGTACGTTTGATCTTTCTTCCCGTCTGAAAGCAACGCTTGGCTTGCGTTACGATTTCATGCATACAAGTATTCATTACGATACTTATGCTTATATGGCGATGACAGCTAAGGTGATGGGCAGGGAGGCTACTTATACTTTGCGTTCAATGCTCGACCGCAAAACGAGTGATGATTACAACCAGCTCTTGCCAAAATTTGGCTTAAGTTACCAGCTTGATGAGCAGGGTAGCAATGTTTATGCCACGGTGAGCAAGGGCTATCGTGCAGGCGGTTATAATATCCAGATGTTCAGTGACATCTTGCAGACCGAACTGAATGCTCACCGTCAGGATGCGATGCGAGGCGATTATGATGTTTCTCATACCGATGAAGATTATGATAGGGTGAACCAGACTATTGCCTTTAAACCGGAAACCTCATGGAATTATGAGGTTGGAACGCATCTCAATCTTTTTGATCATCGTCTTCATTTCGATTTGAGTGCCTTCTATATGCAGGTTCGCAATCAGCAACTCTCTGTAATGGCAGGAACCTATGGCTTTGGCCGAATGATGGTTAATGCAGGTAAGAGTCACAGTTGTGGTATTGAAGCCGCGCTCAAGGGGCAGGCTTTCGACGGTGCTTTTGATTGGGGTGTAAACTATGGTTTTACACGCGCCGTATTTGATGAATATACTGATGGTGAGGGTGATAAGGCTGTGAATTATAAGGACAAGAAGGTTCCTTATGTTCCCCAGCATACGATAGCAGCCATGGCTGACTATCATTTAGGACAGTTTACCTTCGGATTGAACATGAATGCGCAGGGCAAGACTTATTGGGATAATGCCAATACCTACAGCCAGAAGATGTATTTCGTGATGGGTGCGCATTGTGATATTGATTTCAGCAAGATGAGCATCAGTATCTGGGGTAAGAACCTCACTGATACTAATTACAATACTTTTGCTGTTGATAATGCAGCAACAGGAAAGAAACTGTATTTTGCCCAGCGTGGCAATCCTTTCCAATGTGGTGTTGATCTGAAATTCCACTTTTAGAATTAAAAAGAAAAGGAGTTCCGGCATTCTGAAATGCTAGAACTCCTTTTCTTTTTAATCTCATTTATTTCCTTCCTTTATTTTAATTCTCCATATCCTACCAGCCGGTCGGTGCGGTCGCTCTGAGCCCGATAGTAAACCAGTACATTGTATTTGTTCTGGGTCTGGTAGAAATTTCCTTCTGATGGGAGCAGCCTGATGCTTCCGTCCTCCATCTTCATGAGATACTGATAACTGTAATAACCTTGCTTCATGAAGAGACGTGCGTGATAGGTTTTCGTCATTTCATCATATTCCATCCGATATTCGGGGAGGAAACGGCCGTAGGTCCAATCTGCGTTCAGATAAACATCGCCTGGCAGTTTTGGAGCTTTCAGGGTAAAGTGAATCTGTGCATATTCGCAGGTGTTGTTGTTTTCTACGTTGTCGCTGTTGCGGATATAAAACGAACCTTTGGCAGCTTCGTCGTAAACGTAATTGGGGCGAGGGCTGTCAGTCATTACCTTTACCTGATAGTCGCTTCCATCCCAATCTATAGCGTCTATTCCCATGGTTGGATGATCGGTATCCAGAAACTCAAACTTTCTGTATTCGTTGCCCGCATCGAAAATCAGAGCTCTTACATGCTGCCAACTCATTTTCCCCGCACTCAGGTAGTCGGGTTTAGGGTTGATGACAGCATTGTCCCATCTTCCGTTCTGAAGCACTACGATGTTCAGCTGGTTGGGATGAGTGATTCTCAGTTGGCTGTGATCCAGTTCCATTTTCAGTTGCTGATGGTCCTTCTGGATATCTATATCTGTTGTTGAAGTAGCTTCTAACTTCAGTTTAACTAATGGCTGAGGCTCTGTAATCATCCAGCAGGCTGTAAACATTTTGCCTTCTTCCTCGTTTTCCGCATTGTCGTCATAAACCGTCAGTCTGTAGTTGCCGCTCATGGTAAGTTGGCAGTCGGCATTGGGAATTGTCAGATGATAATGAGTGTAAGGATGATTGGTGTTGATGGATTGCTCTACATCTTCAATAATCTGATTGCCGTTGAAGCCTCTCATATAGTCGCTTTCAAAGAGCGAAGAAGATACGTTCCAGTTTGCATCACAATGTTCAATCTTGTATCTGTATCGATGATAATCGTGCGTCATGTCGTCAAAATCGATATGGATAGGTTCTCCGCCCAGTGACGATACTGGGAGCGATAGCCAGTTGGTTCCGCCTACAACCTGTACGGTTCTGATGCGCTGGTTGAATATCTCGTGCTGCTGCGCCCAGACAGGATGGATAAACAGAAAGAGAAGGGAGATGATAGTGTATATTTGTTTCATATGGCTTCGTACGTATATATAAAAAAATAACTTGCAGTAGCCTTTTGACAAAGAACTAAATGCAAGCTTAAACAATCTAAATTAATACATGAAAACACTTTTGTAGTCGATAGGGGAATCGAACCCCTATGCCAAGATTGAGAATCTTGTATCCTAACCATTAGATGAATCGACCATTCAAAAAAATCTCTATTGGTCTCCCGACTTATAGAGACTTATTAATCTAATACCATGAAAAACACATGTAGTCGATAGGGGAATCGAACCCCTATGCCAAGATTGAGAATCTTGTATCCTAACCATTAGATGAATCGACCAACGATACATTTTTCGGACGATAGCTTGCGGAAGGTGGGGGATTCGAACCCCCGGTACGGTAACCCGCACGGCAGTTTAGCAAACTGCTGGTTTCAGCCACTCACCCAACCTTCCAGTCGGATTCTTAACCGAATCAACCAAGCATCGTTCTTAAATGCGAGTGCAAAGGTACTACTTTTTTCTGATTCTACCAAATCTTTTTGCAACTTTTTTTCGATAAAAATGCATTTTCTTTGTAACTCCCACATTATCAGGGGGTGTTTTCTTTCAGTATGATGAGTGCTTTATTTCCTAAAACGAGCAGAGGCGGACTTCTTTCTCAGAAATCCGCCTCTTGTAAAAGAAAGGGTCGCTCGATGATGTGATGAAACTCCGAATGTATAAACATTTGAGAGTCCTCCGCCTTTGTAATCCACCGGCTTTTCAGCTTACCTGCCTGCTGCAGTTTATGTGGCCCGCCATGAGCAAGAGAATGTCCTCTCGGTTTCAATAGTGTAATTTGATGAGTATCCCGATCGAACCGAAACGACCCTTATTCCTTCTGGCACCCATGCATCATCACGATGCAACGGTGCAAACATCTTAGTCATTATTTGATAATGCAAAGATAATGCAATATTTTGAAACTACCAAATGTTTTAGCTGTTTTCTTCGAATATTTTTTCGAAATATTTTCTCAACTCTGTTTTGTCCTCTATGATATTGCGCAGTTCGTTGAGCGCTTTCTCGTTAGGGGAGTTGGGAATCCATAACCTGATGTATCCGTTTCGTGAATATTTTTCGTCCATGTGCTGGCTGAACCGCTCCCATTGCTGCTCCTTGTCATCATCTGGATTATTTTCTTTGCCATACTGTATGGCGCGCAGAAAAATTTCGTGAACATCAATGTCGCGATCGGCTTCTGCCACAATCTTGCCATAGATGCTGCGAGGCTGACGGCTGGATGAAGCCCGATGGTCCTCAACGGCTTCTTTCATGATTTTAATCTGCTCCGGACCGAACCAGCGCTTCAGTCTTGCATCTGCCTGCAGAATCTTACCGCTGGTAATATGATGAATGGCACGCGGACCGCTCATCCCCAGGTCGTGGTAAGCGGCTATTACATACACCATATCAATGTCTGCTCCGGTTACCGGAACCAGTTTCAGAGAGTTTCTGATGACTCGGGTAACATGTCTGAGTCCATGACTTTCGCCAAAGGCATTATATTTGGGGAGAATCTGTTTCTCCACAAAGTCCATGATTTCGAGATTTACCTGTTGCTTCATAGATATTCCTCCACTTTGTTTATATAATAAGGTACGCGCGTACATTATTAATAGTTTATTATTGTTCAATTCGCCATTCCGATGATGATCAGGGATGATACAATGCCGAAACAGAAGATGTTCAGAGCTGTTTTGCCCAGAATTCTGTTCAGTTCTCTGCCTTCGCCTATCTTTTTCATCTCCATATAGGTTCTGTTGTGCAGAACGATATAGAGTGCTGCAAACGGCAGGAAGATGCTGCTGGCTTCATGCTGAAATACTTCGTAGGTGGTTATACCTATTATGGTAATGATTCCCAGATTGCCCAATGCGCAGTATAACCGCTCGGCATTCTTCTTTCCTATGTGAACCACAAGGGTCTTCTTGCCGGCTCTCAGGTCGTTGTCATGATCGCGGTAATTGTTCAGAATGAGCAGCGTATCAACTACCAGTCCGCAGGCTACAGATACGAGAACCGCTTCCATGCTTACTCCCTGCATGGTTTCGGGCATTACGAGATAGTATGTGCAGCATACGGGTACAATGCCGAAGAAGAGCAGTACCAGAATATCGCCCATGCCCAGATAGCTGAGACAGGTAGTATAGAGAAAACAGAAGACTACGCAACAGATGCCTACGATAACCATTTCCCAACCTCCGAAAAGAACCAGCGGAAGCCCTATGGCACAGCCCAGAAGAGTAGTGAGGATGATTCCCCATTTCATGGCTCCCAATGTTATCCAGCCTTCAGCGCAGGCACGTTTCGGTCCCAGCCGGGTTTCGTCGTCATTACCATGTTTGAAGTCGAAATAATCATTCACCAGATTGCTGTCTATCTGCATCACCCATGCAAAGAGCAGGCAGAGTAGGGCTGGCAATGTCTGTATCTGCTGAGCGTCTTTATAAGCCAGCGCAATACCCAATAAAACAGGAACAGCCGCCGCCGTCAGAGTCTTCGGGCGAGCGGCTAGATACCATGCTTTTATAGAATTTGTTTCTATCATATTCTGAAAAGATTAAAATTGAATCTCCTGAAATTCTTAAGGAAAATCAGAAAGATTAATTGAAGAAGTTCCAACTTACTCCAATACGGATCACTCTCTCGTTCATCGGATAATGAGGAGCGAAGAAGTAGTTCTTGTCGCCCTGTCCTGCATTGATGTGGCTCATCATTACGAAGAAACGGGTGTGCTTGATGTGAACGTTGGCGTAAACATTGACGATAGGATAGTTGCCTATCTTTACGTTGTTCTCGCCGTTGCCCTGCACCGTATACTGTCCCATATAAGGTGAATAGTCGGGAGCTTCATAGCTTGTAAAGTAGCGCATGTCTGCACCCAGGTCTACGTTCAGCACCTTTACTACCTTGAACTTGATGTAGAGGTTGGTGTAGGCATTGAAGGCTGGTACTGGCAGAACACTCTCCTTGCTTGAGTGCTGGTAGGTAAACTGGTTTTCCCAGTTCAGAATGCCTAGTCTGAAGTTCTGTTCCAGTTGTGCTGTCAGCAGGTTGATTCCTCCGCTTTCCTGCATCGGTGTTACCATGACTCCTGTTCGCAAACCTTCTTCTGTAATGTCATAGCTCTGCGAGAAGTAGGTGTAGTTCTTGATTTCATCTACAGCCACTCTCAGCTTGGTGCGTGTCTTAGGGAAGGAGAGCGTACCCATGATGCGGGTATGGATGGTCTTGTCGAGATCATTCTCCCACCACAGATGTCGGGCGTGATAGTTGCGGTAATAGAACGATGGGGTTTCTCTATGGAAGAAAGCATCGCCTCTTACCTGAAGCGTGTCGCCCAGGAATGGGATGTTCACGTCTACATTACCATCTATGGCAAGGGTTCCGGCGTCAACACCCGTCAGTCCTATTTCTGCTACGGCATTGTAGTGGAGTGTCTTGCCTTCCTGCTTGCTCAGCTGTCCGCCTACGCTCAGCACATGCTCGTTGTATTTTTCGAAACCGCCTTCCATGGTTGGCAGTTCATAGTGACGGAGGTCGTAGCTGGCGAAAGCCTTCAAGCCTGCCTTTGCCCATTTATTGAAACCTTCAAGCATGGCAATGGCGAAGGTATTCTTCATGTGCCAGTGCTTGGTCTGGTCGTAGATGGAGTCGCCGGTCAGCCTGCCTGCATCGTAATATTCATTCAGATAATAGTCGGCTGGGGTCTGATAAGCTTCGTAAATACGGCGATAGTTGTCAAACTTTACCGTATGGATGAAACTCGTTACCGGAACATATTCGCTCTTGTAGAAAAGCGAGTCTTCGGCATTTTTCTTCTGGATGGCAAGCAGACTGTCGGCAGCAGCTTTTCCGTTTACTGTGATTCGGGTACTGTCGTTCCTGATGTCCTTTGCGGCTGTGTCTTTAGCCGGTTCATCGCCTGCAATCTTGGCTCCGTCAGGACGGCCGCTGAATTTAGCACCTTGCTGTTTGTCGTAGGCTTTCTCATCAAATTTCTTGCCTTGTTCCTTGGCTTTCTTTCTGGCTTCTTCCTTCGCATTCTCTTCAGCATTTTCCTTTTTCGAAGCCATGGCAAATTTCTTTGCCTTGATTTCTTCTTCGGTCATCTTTACCTTTCGGCTGAAACCTACGTTGTAGCGGTGGGTAAAGAAGATGTGCTGGTTGTCCAGTCGGTTCCAGTTCTGTTCCAGAACGGTAGGAATTTCGTTGGTGGCAAACGATTCGGTATAGATTTCCGGATGTTTGATGTAATCATCGTTGGTAATACCGCCGTTCTCGGTCATCTTCTCATGATTGGTACTGAAGAGGAGATGTGCCTGATAGCGGTCGCCCAGGTAAGATGCCCACATGGTGTATTTAAAGTGGCTGGTACTCTGGGCGTTATAATATCCTCTGCCATACTTGTAGTCGAATCTGAAACCGGCGCCTAGCCTTTTGTTGGCATTTACTGCAAACATGGCCTTGAAGTCGTCTTCTCCCGTCACCTTGTCGCCGCAGCTGTTCAGTGTTATGTTGGTGATAGGGGAGTAGGTGTTGGTGAAGTGGAAGTCACTTACCGGATTTACGATATAATCGTAGGGCTCTGTAAAGATGAAGTTGCCCTGCGTGTTGCGGCGGTCTATGAAGATTCGGTTCAGTCGGGCAGTACCCATGTTTCCGAGGGTATTGTATTCGCCTCTCAGTCCTTCCGTGAAGGTTGTGTTCATATACATGTGCTGCAAGGTGTCTACTACCGCAGCCTTTGTGTCGCCGAAGCGTTCGTCTACGGTCCATACTCTGATGCCTTTCGGAATCTCCTTGTCTGAACCCAGTGAATCGGTGTTCACCTTGCGGTTGGTTTGAGGACGGAACTGCGAATCTTCGTTATAGTTAAAATCGTTTTGTGCCGCAACCGGGAGGGTTGCAGCACAAAATAGGAGTGATGAGAATATAATTTTCTTCTTCTTCATTATTTCTTAAATAGTCGGATACATACTTCGGCAATCTTGAGCACTACACCCACGATGAGTACGATGTAGGCGATATTGCGGCTTTCTTCCAGCTGGGTCCAGAGTATTACACCCACGATGGCGAGCAGCATGAAGGCGATGTTGAGATAGTTGCGCACCTTCAGCATGTTGTTCTGGTCGCTGTAGGCCAATGGGCGAAGCCGGCGGTGCTGTGGTCTTACGGCGTAGCTGGTAGGCTGCTTCTGCTCTGTCTGTTCTGCTCCCTGCTCAGCTGTAGGCTGGGCTGTAGCATTTGCAGGCTGCTGTGCCTCGTTCTGTTGTATCTTGTTGTCTGTATTCTGATTATCCATTTTTCTTCAACTTATTGTTTTACTAATGCAGCTAACTCTGCGAATATCTGGTCCTTGCGGTCGATGGTGCATCTGCGGAACTTTCCGAAGATCTTAGCCAGGTCGTTCTGCTTCTTGTTGAGCGCAATCTTGTCGCTGATTACCTCTTCTGCAGGTTCCTTGAAACCGGTGCTTCTTCCTTCCTCGTAGTTGTAGATGATGCGGCAGAGCGAGAGATTCAGATGATTGTCTGAAATCCTGGCTATCAGCTGGTATTTGAATTCCGTGCGGTCGAGCGAGATGAATGACTGGCTGAAGACGAGCCATTCGTCCATCGTGTTGGCGATGACGTGTTCAGCATCGTTTACCAGTGCTACCCGGCTTGCTATGTTCTGGTCGTTCTGTGTCAGTTCACTCATGTATTTTAATACGATGTCGTAAATCTGCTTGGCAGTTTTTCCGTTAGCATCCGTATCGAGCGTGAATTCAATCTTGTTTTCATCATTATATGTGATGGCGCCTGCCAGATATTTCATATCCACTTTGGCTGTTGTGCCATTTGCCAGCTTGTTGGCAGGCTTGGCAGCCTCCTTTGGCTTAGCGGCTACGGCAACAGGAATCGCCCATCCCGTGGTTGATGTAGTTGGCTCCTTTACAACTACTGGTTCTGGCTCAGTAGCATGGGCCTTCTTTGCTTCCGCCTTGGCGCTTGCAGCGTTGATGCTGTCGGCCTGAGCCTTCAGTTTGGCAGCCTGTGCTTTAATCTTAGCCACTTCCAGTGCCTTCTTGGCAGCTTCCAACTGTTTCTGTGCCTGTTCCAGTTGCTGCTGCTCTTCAGTCAGCACGGTTTGGGCCTGTGCAGTCATCAGCGGGAGGAGCATAAATATGGGGATGATGATTTTTTTCATGTCGAGTTGTTTTTATGAAACTATAAAATGACGGTTCCTGATTGCGGAACTTAGCGGAAGATGAGGGATTCAAACCCCCGATACCCAGAAGAGGGTATACCGGATTTCGAGTCCAGCGCATTCGGTCACTCTGCCAATCTTCCTTTTTATTTTATCAGATGCAAAAGTAATACATTTTTTGCATCTGACAAAATATTGCTGTTATTTTTTAACTATATTAACCCCGCTTTATAGGATTTTATACTATAGTTTTTACTGTTGCTGCAGGAATCTGTCGGCCTCGATGGCAGCCTTGGCTCCCGAGCCTGCGGCAACAACACCCTGACGGTAGATTGGGTCGGCCACATCGCCTGCTGCGAAAACACCCGGAATGTTGGTGGTGGCAGTACCTGGCACTACTTTGATGAAGCCCTGCTCGTCGAGATCTATCTGCCCCTTGAAGAGGTCAGTGTTAGGCTTATGTCCGATAGCCAGGAAGAATCCGTCGATGCTGATGTCAAACTTCTCTTCGTTGGCTTCGCCCTTGTGGCGCACGAGATGAGCACCTTCTACACCATTCTCGCCGAAGAGCCCCAGCGTATTGGTTTCGAACAGAATCTCGATGTTCTCCTTGTTCTTTACACGCTGCTGCATGATTTCTGAAGCACGGAGATAAGGCTTGCGCACAATCATGTAAACCTTCTTGGCAAGTCCGGATAGATACATAGCCTCTTCGCAGGCAGTATCGCCACCGCCCACTACGGCTACGGTGCGCTTGCGGTAGAAGAATCCGTCACAGGTAGCGCAGGCTGAAACGCCCTGTCCGCGATATTTCTCTTCATCGGCAAGACCCAGATATTTGGCTGATGCACCTGTGGCGATGATCACGGTTTCTGCCTCAATCTCGTTGTCGCGCTCATCTGTAAGATGAAATGGGCGTGAACTGAAATCTGCCTTCACGATGCTTCCGTCTCTCATTTCGGCACCGAATCGGGCTGCCTGTTCCTTCATGTCCATCATCATCTGTGTTCCGTCTACGCCGTTAGGATAGCCCGGAAAGTTTTCTACCTCTGTGGTGATGGTGAGCTGTCCGCCCGGTTGCATACCAGAATAGAGTACTGGCTGAAGGTTGGCTCTGCCGGCATAAATGGCAGCAGTATATCCTGCAGGACCGCTACCTATAATTAATGTCTTTATCTTTTCCATTTTTTATCTTATAGTTATATTTTTGCTTCTGATGGCTCGAAATGAGCCATTTTTTCTCTGCAAAGGTACATCAAAACAATGAGAAATCAAAATAAAAATACAATATTTTTCTTTTCTTGCATAAATTATTGCTTTCGTTTGAAGAATTATTGTTATCTTTGCACCCGAAAATAAGATGCTCCGGAAAGAACATCAATTAGAAGAAACGAAAAATATTTACTTGATATATGAATCAGATTAAGAAGATTGTACTGACGGGTGGACCTTGTGCGGGCAAGACTACCGCTATGGTTAAGGTGATTGAACATTTCTCCAGTCTCGGCTATAAGGTCTTTACCATTCCCGAGGTTCCAACCATGTTCACCCAGGCGGGCATGAATTATCTCACCTCCAACAAGGATTTTTTCTTCGAGGGCGAGAAGGCTACTTTCCAGACTCAGATCAACCTGGAAGACAGTTTCCTGCGCATGGCTGAAACATTGCAGCAGCCGGTCATCATCGTCTGCGATCGTGGTACGATGGATATTTCTACCTATCTCACTCCCGATTTCTGGCACCGCATCATCTCTGAAGAGGGTTATACAGATGCCCAGCTTCGCGACCGCTATGATGCTGTGCTGCATCTGGTGAGTGCTGCTGATGGTGCCGAGCAGTTTTATACTACAGCCAACAATGCGCAGCGCCTGGAGAAGGCCGATGAAGAAGGACTGAAGATAGCGCGCGAGTTGGACAAGAAGATTGTTTCTGCATGGAAGGGTCATCCTCATCTCAGGGTAATCAATAACCACGAAGATTTCAACAACAAGCTGAACCGTGTGCTCAAGGAGATAAGCAATGTGCTTGCCATTCCGCAGCCGATAGAGGAGGAGCGAAAATATATCGTGAAGCTGACGGGTGAGGTTCCTAATGCGATAGACAGCGATATTGTTCAGACTTATCTTACGGGTGAGCCGGGCAGCGAGATTCGTCTTCGCCGTCGCGGTTTTGAGGGAGGCAAGTATGTGTATGTTCACACCACCAAGAAGCGTATTTCAGACAATGAGCAGATTGAGACTGAGCGACAGATTAATGCCAATCTTTACGAGAGCATGCTTCAGCAGGCTGACCCTTACCGCCAGCGCATTCATAAGCATCGCAAGAGCTTTATCTGGAAGGGCCAGTATTTCGAGCTCGACGAGTTTCTTGAGCCGGTTTCCGACCTGATGATTCTTGAAACCCGCGGCATTTCTGCCAACGAGAGTGTGAAGTTTCCTCCTTTCATTCAGGTGCTGGAGGATATTACGGGCAACAGCAAATATTATAATTATAACATAGCGCTGAAGCGGTAAAATCAGCCGAAAATGTAAAAAGTTACGGAGAAAATTCATATTCTCCGTAACTTTTTACATTTTGAGTCCAAAATTATTTCAACTCATAAAACTCCATAATATCCAGCATCTTGAACAATGTACCATCAATAGAAGAATGCCAGCTTTGATGAAAATGTCCGTAACACCAATGAGTGACATGCTGCTGATGTTCTTTCAGAGTTTCATACAGACTATTCATAACTTCACGTTCCTGCTGTATGTCTGATAACAGAGTTTTGTCGTTGCCAGTCCATTTGTCTAATCCTTCCTTGCTTAACAATTCGCAGAAGGATGGAGACGTATGTGTTATTACAATGTCAACCTTCTGTTCTGACAAAATCAATGTTAGTGCTTCATCATTATAAGTAGGCGATTCGTCCTTCCAATAGTATGATGGTGAAAAATCATCAACATCTTCCGTGTTGCCATAACGTTGCCGTTTTTGATGTTCTTTACTCCATGCTTCAAGCCTATATGTACGGTCAACCGATATGGCTCCTCCTACACAGAGAATCGAATGGTTGCAAGCGTTGATTACAGAATAGTCTGGAATGGCAATGAAACGTTTGTGCTTAAAGCTTTTCCCATCAAAATACGCCGGGTTGTCATGATTGCCTCTAATGAATACAATCCAATTATTGGCATCATTCATACGTTTGGCGTTTCTTTTCACCATATTATCATAGTAGCCTCTCTTGTCAAAACCAAATCCACAATCACCTGCTACAATAACTAACGTGTTTTGCATTTGATATTGCACACAAATTTTGTTCACGAGGAGATTAAAGTCGCCGTGAATATCTCCAGAAACAACTATGTCCTTACATTCTGGAAACTGATATATATTGTATTTTCTGCTATTCATCTTTCATGTTCTCCCAAAACGGAAGAAGTCTTTGCTGTAAGAACGCTATCACTTCAGTAAAAGGCAAGATGTCAGTGGACGTTATTTTACGTATGAAAGCAGTCCATCTGACCTGCATTTGCTGATTGCTGCCAAACTCTTTTCTGAAAAACATCGTGTTCTCATTATAAGGTGTGTGGCGATTTTCAAATGTATGTTTGATAGCTTCCTGTAATATTATAGGATTATACTTTTCATTCTGCAAGATTTTGTAGAGATCATAATAATCCTTCATTCGACTACTTTGGTCTGCAAGATCCACAATTGCGTGCATCTTTTCGGCAATAACTGTTTCAAGCGAGTAGGCCAGTATATTGGCACTCGGCAGATGTTCTAGCAATACTGGATAATCAAGATCTATTGGGGAAGGTGTTACCACGTCACCAAAACCAATATCCATTGTTAAAACCTGGGCAATAGTGTCCATCTTGACTGGAATGCTGAGCCTAATCCCATGATAGTCTTTGAACTCTGTTATATTTTGTGCAGTAATGTTCTCCGTGTCAAATATTACGCCATCTTCCTCGTATGGCACAGAACATATTTCTCTGAACGCTGCAATTATAGAAGAGCCTTCGTTGCTAATATTATTGCCAAGGAAATCTATATCCAATGTTGGACGAGCCGCAAATTTTTCGTATGCATACATGAGTGCACCTCCCTTCAGATAAAAATTTCCTCTATAATGAGTCTGCGATATTCTGTAGAGAAGTCTCTCTTGAAAATACCGAGTTAGGATAGTCTGATTAAAGACGTTTTCCTTTCTTGCAACGTTCAGCAATTTTGTACGTATTGACTTCCCGTAGTTTTTATTTTGTTCTTTACTCATAGCTTCACTTGTAGATAATTTTCCAGGATATTGCCAACACGCAATTGCCTGGCATAATCCATTAGTTTACTGATATTTCTTTCTGGTCTGGAAAGATAGTTATCGATGATTTCAGAACAGACATCAATGCCCACCTTGTTGCGGAACTTTACTGCATCGCATACGCATCGTTCTACATCATATACCTTTACCTTAAATCCATCTATTACTTTCTCCATCACGCCGATTTCAAGAATGTTGGAAGTATAGTGATGGAGCTCTATCTTTGGGAATGAAGGTACTTTTACTTTTCTATCCCTTTTGATGGCGACATGATAAGCCTGCGGCATGGATGTCGTAAGCTGATGGATATTCCAGGCAGACCAAAGGCAGAGGATTCCGTTGGGAACAATAGACTCAATATCAACCATACATGCTGACAATTGGTCTATGTTAGCATATACGCCACGGCAAACCTGAATCAGTTCACCTTGGCGAACGGCTTCCAGCATCTTGTAGTAAGCTGTTCGTCCTTGTACTTTGACGCTTGCTGATGATATGAATGAATTCTTTGTTTCCATAATTGTTCTCCTAATTTTGGTACAAAAATACCACAAATATTTTTAATTGTGGTACTTTTGTACGGGAAACTTTTAAAATCCGCTTTTTTTTAATACATTCCAACAGTTTTATAGCTATTTTAGTACAAAAGTACCACAAATATTGCTAATTGTGGTACTTTTGTACGGGATGATAGAATGAACAATGCATGGTTATTTGCCTCTTGATTTCTTTCTCATCATTCTATTTTTCTCCTTTATCCGTTGTACTTGAACACCTTGACCATTTCCTTGTCGCCACCCACAAGCTGGCTACATTTATTCAACATACCAGTATCGACGAAACCGCATTTCTCCATGACTCTTCCTGATGCAGGATTGCCTGTGAAATGGTCTGCCCAGATGTTTTCGAAATGCTTCTCGTTGATGCAGTAGTCAAGCATCAGCTTCAAGGCTTCGGTGCAGATTCCTTGGTTCCAAAATGGCTTTCCTACCCAGTAGCCCACCTCACAGTCGTTTTCTCCGATAGGGATGTTGCTGGTTTCATGGGTGTAGTAGCCGATGCAGCCGATAGCCTCGCCAGTCTCTTTCAACACAATCGCCCATGTCGTTTCATTATGGAAGAATGTCCGGATTATCTCCCGACTTTCCTCAACAGATTTATGCGCCGACCATCCAGCACGTGGTCCTACGTCAGGGTCGGAGGCGTACTTGAAGAGCGCCTCTGCATCTGATTCCTGCCAATATCGAAGTAAAATTCTTTCTGTTTCCATCAGATTATTTCTATGAAATTCTTCGTTCTTTATTTTGTTATCTACTGAACTTTCGCAAGTTTTGCCCACACGCCCTGAACCAACGGTCACCGGCCGAAGGGAATTGAAAATCGCTGGCCGAAGGGTAAAGCAAAGGTAAAGGGCAGAAGCCCCTAGCCCGTACTTGAACCACATACGAAAGTTCAATTATTAATTTTTAAGGCAAAGATAATAAAAAAAAGGAAAATGAGCAAAAAAATGATGATTTTTTACTCATTTTCCTTTAACTTTCTTTGGAAATCCTTAATGACCTTAATGACCGTGACCTTAATGACCGGATTTCTCAGTTTTCTTTATCCCATGCAGCTCGTTACTCCGAGCGTAGTAGCGATAGCGGTCAGAATGCTGATGGCTATCTGAAGAATTGTTTTCCAAGTGTTCGCTTTCATTTTTTTTGAATGTTGAATGGTTTTTGAATGTTGAATGTTGAGTGTTGAATGTTGAATTTTTTGTGGGCGGATAGG
>CATXJC010000013.1 GCA_958369755.1 uncultured Prevotella sp. | reverse complement strand
TGGCTCGGGAGAGCGAGATGTAGAAGTCGGGATGCGGATCATCGCAGGTGGTATACCTTCCGTGCTGCAGATAGATGACTCCCGATGAGTCTCGTTTCGACTTCATACCGGTCAGGAATCCGTCTTCCTGTTCTGTATATACATTATTAATAAGGGCCTTCTTGCTCTTGAAGTTGAATTTAATGGTGTCAGTATCATAGGTATCGCTACCCATCTTGAAGACAGGTTTGCCCTTGATGCCTCCCTCCGCCGTACTGTCGGGTGTACCCATCGCCTTCACGTTGCTCTTGTCCATATCCATGGAGATGCGGTCGGAACTGAGGTCCATGTTGGTATACTTCACGTTGGAGTTTCCGTAGAGATATGCCACCTTGTTCTTGGCATCGTATACGAGAGAGTCGTCCGCCTGATAGTTAACCGGTGCGTCTACTCCACCCTGTTTCTTTCTGGCGATACTGTCGAGGCGGATACTGTCATCCACCACTTTATTATGTTTCCATATAGCTTTCTGCAGCGAGTCCATCTGCGTGGTGTCGTCAGCCTGTTTCAGTTTGGGCTTTATTTCGTTGCCCAGCGAGTCTACGAACACACTGTCACCCACGCTGTCCACGGTTTCCGTCTTCTCCTTCTTCTTTTTCTTTTTCGAATCGGGCGTACCTGGGTTAGCCACCATCATACACGAGATGGCAGCGAGCAGCAGCATAGCTATCGTCGATTGTTTTCTCATTCAATAAATTAGAATTCTATTCAAACATGCGTTCCCATTGCTGGAAGCGTTTTACTCCTTCCTCTCCGAACTTCATGAGACTTTTTTCTGCTTTCTCAATTGTTTTTTCCCGGTCGAGGTGAGTTTTGCTGAAGAATTTATCAGCGTAGCAAATCACCTTCTCTTCCATGGTTTCCGGCAGGAAATCCTGATGTGGCAGGGGCAGGTTCTGTGCTATGATCTGTGCCTCTGTGATGCCTGCACCGGTATGGCGCTCACATACGCGGGCATGTCGCTCATATCCTTCCTTGCGCAGGATTTCTGCTCCCAGTCGTCCATGGCAGATGTAGGGCTGCGAGCCGAAACACTGTATGCCTGGGGCATCGGTCATGAAGATGCCGAGGTCGTGGAGCATAGCTGCTTCTTCGATAAACTGGGCATCGAGTTGCAATTCGGGATGATACGAAACAATCTGTAGCGCTTTTCGCGCTACAGATTGGCTATGTGTGATGAGGATATGCCGAAGCTCATTATCCTCAGGATAATACTTATCAATAATAGCTTGATAATTCATTTCTATTATATTTACTCCGCATTGCGCTCGATGTAAGCGATAACATCGCCCTTGCGCACCTTGCTGCCCTGCTTGGCATTGATTTCTACGAGCTTGCCGCCCAATGCAGCTGGGATGGTTTCAAACTCGCCCCAAGGAGCCTGGATATAGCAGAAGGCATCACCTTCTTTATATTCCTTGCCGATGTATGGCTCTACAGCTGGCTGGCACTCGCCCTCGCCCTGGAATTCCCAGAAGAGCTGGCCGGCTACTGGTGCCACGATGGCATCTGCCTTGGCGTGCTTGAACTCTGCAAGCTGTGCAGGAGTAAGGGTTGTACCGAGCTTGGCATCCTTTGCCTTCTGAAGGTCGGCCAGGAAGTTCTTCTTTGCCTGTCCGCTCTTGTAGTTGCGATACTGCTCTGGGTGCATAGCGAGCTCGAAGAGTTCCTCGTCGTCCTGACCGTAATCCCAACCGTTCTCGTCCATCTCCTTCTTGAAGTCGTCGAGGGCGTTGGTGAGCAATGTGTGTGCATCAACATCTGTAAACTCGCGGCCCTGCTTCTTGGCGAGCTCTACGAGTTCTGGGTCGATAGTTCCAGGAATCTTACCGCTCTTACCGAGAATCATACCCCACATAGAGTCGTCCATCATTACGAAGCGGCCCTTGCCCTGCTCCATGGTGAGGAGGTTCATCAATGAGATGTTCTTTACATACTGGCTGAATGGTGTTACCAATGGAGGGTAACCAACGCGTGGCCATACATACTCTACCTCGTCGAAGAGCTTGATCAGAAGGTCGTCCATAGACAACTCTTCCTCACCCTTCTTCTTGCGGATGTTGTTGATGGTCTGGCGCATACCGCCGAGGTCTGCCATCATACTTCCCATCATACCGCCAGGGAGACCGCAACCGAGCAACAATGAAGACATGATCTTGTTACCTGGGTTGATGAAGTAGCCGAGCCACTCGTCGATGAATTCCTGAGTCATAGCACGAGCCTTCATATAAGCGCTCATGTTGATTTCAGGTACCTCGAAGCCCTCGTTCTTCAGCATGCTGATAACTGAGATTACGTCTGGGTGAACCTTACCCCATGACAATGGCTCGATGGCTGTATCGATGATATCGGCACCATTGTTGCAGACCTCGAGGATAGAAGCCATAGAGAGACCAGGACCTGAGTGGCCGTGATACTGGATGATGATCTCAGGATACTTGTCCTTAATCATCTTGGTGAGTTTGCCGAGGAATGCTGGCTGGCCGATACCTGCCATATCCTTCAAGCAGATTTCCTCTGCACCGGCAGCGATGAGCTGGTCGGCGATGTTCATATAATATTCGAGAGTATGAACAGGAGAGTTGGTGATACAGAGTGCACACTGTGGAGTCATACCACCCTCCTTTGCCCACTTGATAGAAGGAATGATGTTGCGCACATCGTTCAGTCCGTCGAAGATACGTGTGATGTTGGTACCCTGCTTAGCCTTTACCTTATACATAAGGGCGCGCACGTCGTCAGGTACAGGATACATACGAAGAGCGTTCAATCCGCGGTCGAGCATGTGAGTCTTGATACCCACCTCGTTGAAAGGTTTGCAGAATGCGCGTACGGCATCGTTAGGGTTTTCACCTGCCAGCAGGTTAACCTGTTCGAAGGCACCGCCGTTAGTCTCTACACGGCTAAAGCATCCCATTTCAATGATAACTGGGGCAATTTTAGCCAACTGATCCTTGCGTGGCTGGAACTTACCAGAGCTCTGCCACATGTCTCGATAAACGAGACTGAACTGAATTTTCTTCTTCATTATTCTTGTTCTTTTTCTTTATATTCGATGTATGAATTAAATTCCAAGGTGCAAAATTAGACAAAAAAATTGAGAAATCGTCCTATTCGCCTCTTTTTTTATATTTATTATGTAATTTACTTCAATATTTCCTTCTTCATCTTGCTGTTCAGCTTCTCGGCTGCAGCATGGGCCTTGGCGTTGGCCTTCATCGCATTGAGCGAGCGGTGGAAACCCTGGATGCGGCCCTCACGATCAGAGAGAGCCAGACTGTCGCCCTTCATATATACAAAGGTGAAGGTATCGCGCTTCGTCTTTTCGTTGATCACCACGCCATCCAGCTCGCGGTGGCCCTGCACCAGAATCAGTTTGCCGTTGTAGGCATGCCATTCCGTATACTGAGGCACATCAGGATATTCTACCGGGCTGTCGTCGTCCACATCTTTGTTTATCATCACCCTGCCCACGGCCATCGCCTCGCTCATGCGTTTCAGGGTGAAGCCATACTGGCGCGGTACCATATAGGTTTCTACGATGCTGTCGGGCATATTGGCAAGGATTCTCGTCTGCTGGCGCTTACTCAGATGCGATACATCGCGCAGCTTCGGCATCACCGGATAGGTCCAGGTGGCCTTCAGCTGGTCCAGATCTATCACCATGTCGGCACGGTTCTTCTCATCCTTCTCCTCGCATGGCATCACGCAAACCCAGTCGCCCACCTCTATATCTCCAAACACCTGATGGTTGCGAGTGGCATCCAGAATGTTGTATCTTACGGGGTCGCCACCTCCGTTGGGCAGCAGCACCAGCGCGGTATCCGAGCAGCCCAGGCAGGCAAGTCCGTAAATAGCCCTGTCGCCCTTTGCCGGTTTCGAGAGGCTGATGGCGAGTTTCGAATTGTCCATACGTGGTGGTTTCTTTCCCCTATGACATGCTGCGAGGGTTGTGGCGGCTAGCGCCAGTGTGAGTATTGTCTTGACTTTCATCTTTCTATTCATTATTTCAGATGCAAAACTACAACTATTTTTTGGAAGCACCAAATATTGAATCGTAAAATAATTAAAAAAATAGGTGATATATTTTGTAGTGTCTCGATTTTGCATTACCTTTGCAACCGTTTTTTGGGATCAACATCCCCCTCGTCCTGCCACACACGCCGGATGATGAAAAGATATAGGACCAACTCAAGAATTATATGCAACAAGAGAATATGACAGACAAGACAAATACACACGCTCTCCCGGCATGGACCGAGGTAGAGTATACCGCATTATGCAAAAACCCGTACCTGTTAACCCCATTCTTCATCCCTAAGGAGGCGAAGTGCTTCACGTGCCGCGAAGATGGCACGAGGGAAGAAGAAAGAATGGTTTTCCTCGTTTTCAAATCTACTGCAGCCCCTACTGATGCCGAATGGGAAGATGATCCTGTTCCGGGCGAGATGTGGGTGCGCGCGCTGGGCGATGACGATGAGGAGATTGAGCCTGCCAAGGTGATTTACCTGGGTCAGGACATCGAGGATTTCATCCGTGTAGCCGCTGAGGACGACCAGACCATCACCTTCGATTTCTGGTGGCGCCACGGCGAGGTGAAGGTGGAGAAAGCTGAGAAGACGGATGACGGATTCGTATGCCGCAAGGATGATTTCGGCGATGACGGACTGGCTGTTACCCTGATTCCTGAGGACGGCGGCAATCCGGTTGTCCTCCGTCTTCAGATTCCTTACATCGGTTTCTCGCTCTACGATGCCGAGGGCAACAAGGTGCATGGCGAGCTGAGCATTCCGCAGGATAAGGTGGATGACTACACCTACGAATTTGTGGGCGATGACAACAACGATCGTTTCACCCTTCAGCTCGACAGCAACAGGCTGGTTTACATGTGTGTATTGCGCCATGAGGACCATCAGCTGGTGGTTCGCAACCAGCGCGACCGTCTTTCGGTAGTAGATCAGATTCCTACCGAGGGCAAGCTTTCTGAGTTGCTGATGAACACGAATTCTGCGCTCATCAAGAACAGGAATCACCGTTGGCGCATTCAGATTGAGGGCACCACGCTGTCTCACGAGGTTGAGTTGAATGTAGATGCGGCATCTCTGGTAGCTTTTGCTGAGGAGCAGATGCAGAAGGGCATGGAGATTGACGAGCTGGGGCAGCATCTGATGGCACTGGAGCAGAAGTATCATTTCCAGTGGTTCTGGCTGAGTGAGGACGACTGGAGTCATGACAATCCGGTGTTCGACATGTTCATGAAGCAGCTTTGTGCCTTTTCGTATGTCAGTCAGAATCCTGTTCAGGCAGATGCGTTGATGGCAAGGAACTACAAGCGTAAGATTCGCCGTTACAGCAGTATGCTGAAGGCTCACAAGCGTGGCGAGTTGAATCTTTTTGAGGAGAGTGATGAGGTGCGAGCCGAGTATCTCCGCATCTTCCAGGGTTTCCACCAGCCTTTCGTAGAGGCTTTTGAGAAGGAGGAAGAGGAATAATTTTTTATTAGATATGTAATCGGAACGTGCATGCCATTCTTTATGGTGTGCACGTTTTTTAGTGCTAAGAAATAACGGCCCCATAAAACACTCGGACGGACCTCTTCTTGCGAAGAAGCCCGCCCTATTCTATTCCTAAAAATCTTTATTTTGCAATAGAAATGCAATGCTTGAGCAAAAATATTTTTATTTCTCTATCAGTCCCTCTACATACTTGCAGAGGATACCGATGCCCTTGAGGTTTTCGCCACCTTGCGGAATGATGATGTCAGCATAGCGCTTGGTGGGTTCGATAAACTGCTCATGCATCGGCTTCAGGACCTTGAGGTATCGGTCTACCACCATCGATACGGTGCGACCCCTGTCGATGGTATCACGCTGAATGTTGCGTATCAGGCGCTCATCAGCATCGGTATCCACGAACACCTTCAGGTCCATCAGGTCTCTCAACTTCTTGTCCACCAGCGTCATGATGCCTTCGATGATCACAACCGGCTTGGGGTCAACGTGAACCGTTTCCGGTTCACGGTTGCATTTGATATAACTATAGGTGGGTTGCTCTATCGCCTTGCCAGCACGCAGATCAGCGAGCTGCTGGTGCAAAAGCTTCCAATCGAATGCCGACGGGTGGTCGAAGTTGATCTGATGACGTTCTTCCTCGGTCATCTGCGAGGTATCGTTATAATATGAATCGAGGGGCACCACAGCCACATAATGAGGCGGCAGCACTTCTACGAGTTTCTTCACCACAGTAGTCTTGCCGGAGCCTGTGCCTCCCGCAATGCCAATAACGGTCACTTTATCTTTCATATTCTTTCTTCTTTTCTATAAGATTTCATCAAACATCTTGCGGTAAAATTCAGCCTTCTTCTCCACTGCCATAGGATAGGCACGGGAACTGGAGGGCATGCGGTACAGACGGAGTCTGCGGCCCTCGAACTGGAATTCTGCATAACCTCCCATTTCAGGCTTTTCCTTGATGCCGAAGTGTTCTGAAAATACCTTCGTGGCAAGCTGGCCGGCTGTGAGCACCGCCCTGCAATGGGGCAGCTGGCGGAGCATGCCGTCGAGATCGGCAGGTTGCACAATCTGCAGGTCCTTGTCGGATGCCGTATTCTTGGTGCGTATCACCTGCTGTGCAGTATCATAGATGGCGACGCCCTTCTCCCTGAGAAATTCCTTAATAGCATCGAGGCGGTAGGTCTTCTTCTCTACATCCACGAAATGGAACTTATCCTGGAAGTAGATAATCCCGAATATCCTCCACATATCATTCTGGAAGTTGGGATAATACCAGGGCATGCACCACCGCTTCTCTGCAGGCGGAAACGTGCCGAGCATCAGCAGCCGCGCATTCTCGGGCAGCCACGGCTCAAAAGGATGATTCTCTACCATTTTCTACTTCTTTTCCTTCACCAGGTACATCACTACCGGCAGGTGATCGCTGTAGCCGTTAAGCCATCTGCCGCCTGCCTTGGTACGCAAAGGAGCACCCTTGTACTGACCCTCCTGCTGGATGAGGTAATCGCGGCGGAAGATGTGGTTCTTCCAGAACTTCAGAGAACTGTAGTCCTTGTTTTTACTATCCCTGTTCAGGAGATTAGGCGTGATGACAATCTGGTCGAAGAGATTCCATGAACCGCTGTAGAACAGGGTTCCCTTGCCTTCCTTAGCCAGGATGTTGTACCATGGATTGTACATATCATCGGCACCCACCTCGCTGATTTCAGCCTTCGCCTTCAGCACCTTGTGCATGCTGGCATTGGTAGGATCATCGTTCATATCACCCATCACGAACACCTTCATCGTCGGGTTCAACTTCAGCAAACTGTCTTTTACAGCCTTAGTCTGGCGTGCTCCGCTCTCGCGATAGAACGAAACGGAGAAACGGCTTGGCCAGTGGCATACGATAACCGCCACATCCTCGCCCGCCAGTTCACCGCGAACAGTGAGGAAACCACGGGTCTTGTAGGCTGAATCCTTGGCGAGTTCCTGTACGTAAGGCACCAATCGGGTGTTCTTCACCGTGAAGAGTGCCGGATTATAGAGCAGTGCACAATCGATGCCTCGCTTATCGGGACCCTCGATATGGCAGAACTGCATGTTTCTTGCCTTGAGAGGCGGCTGTGCGGTGAGATCCTTCAGCACGTTGGCATTTTCAACCTCAGAAAGACCGATGAAGGCACAGCCCACGTTAGGCAGCACATCGGTACCCATGTCGGCAAGTGCACGCGACATATTCTTGAGTTTATTGGTATATTTCATACCATTCCATCCCTTAGCAGGGAGATACTCGTAATCATTCTTACCGGCATCATGGCAGGTATCGAAGAGGTTCTCCTGGTTATAGAAACCTACAGCATACACTTGAAACTGCCTGTTGCCGGAAGTCTGCGACTTCTTTTTCTGTGCTGTAGCGCCCAGCCCTATCATGAGGAGGGCAGCCAGCAAGAGCAATTGTTTTCTCATACAATATTAATTATTAATGTATACCTTATTATATATGTATTTCTTAAATTCATAAGGAAATACGCAGCAAAGATACCTAAAAAACCGGAAATATCTCCATAAAAACGAATATTTTTTCAGTTTTCATGCATTTTTAACATAAATAACTTCTCTTTTAAAAAAATTTTTTGTTACTTTGCAGCACTTATAATTATTTTTGATCGGGACAGAAGACACAAGACCAGAAACCATGATAAGTCCCCCTTACAGTTTACCTAAACAAAATCCAACGGGACTATAAATATATCATCACTGCTCAAAGAAATCACTGTTGCCGATCTATTAATATTTAAAACATATAAACTATGCAGAAGAAAGTAAACTTAGCAATGTTAGCGCTCTTCTCGTGTTCATTGGCTATGGCTCAGAACGAAAAGACTGACCAGAACATAGCCCAGGGACTCGACGAGAATGCTTTCACCTTCTCCGAGGCACAGTTGGGCGAGGACGATGACATGTCATCCAATGTCACCATCCTCAATTCTACCAGCAACGTATACGCGAGCCAGGCAGGTTATCTGTTCTCGCCTGCACGTTTCCGCTACCGTGCCTTCAACCAGAAGTACAACGATGTCTATATCAACGGTGCTTCCATGAACGATATGGAAACCGGACAGTTCCGTTTCTCCAACATCGGCGGTTTGAATCGATTCTCCAGAAACGTAGACTTCGCCCTGCCTTTCGAAGCCAACGGCTATTCGATGACGGGCATGGCAGGCTCCAACAACTATGATTTCCGTGCCGGAAGCATGCAGGAAGGACAGTATGCCAGCGTAGGTGTTGCCAACCGCAACTATACCCTGCGCGGACTCTACTCCTACTCCAGCGGTTTCAACGAGAAGGGATGGGCCATCACAGCCGGTCTCACCTACCGTTGGGCTAACCAGGGATACGTAGAGGGAACCATCTACAACGCCCTCTCCTATTTCTTCGGTGTACAGAAGAAGTGGATGAACGGCCACTCGCTGAGCTTCTCAACATGGGGTAACCCGACAGAAAGAAGCACCCAGGGAGCATCTACCGACGAGGCTTACTGGCTGGCAAACGACTACCAGTATAACCCATACTGGGGATACCTGAACGGACACAAGAGAAACTCACGCGTAGTGAACGACTTTGCCCCTTCGGCTATCGCTACATGGGACTGGGAAATCAACGACCAGATGAAGCTCACCACATCGGTGTTCGGAAAATACTCTATGTACAAGAGCACCAAGCTCAACTACAACAACGCAGAGAATCCACAGCCAGACTACTGGAAGAACATGCCATCAGCCAACTACTATGTATGGGGCGACTACAAGAACGGCAACAACATGTATACCTGGGAAAACTGGAACAACGCCGTAAACTACTGGCAGGCAAGCAAGCAGAACCGACAGATTAACTGGGACCGACTGTACTATGCCAACCAGCAGGCAGCCAAGAACGGACAGGATCTGCTCTACTATGTTCAGGCTAAGCACAACGACAACCTGACCCTGAGCCTGTCATCCGTTCTGAACACCAAGCTGACAAAGAAATCGAACCTGGCAACAGGCATCATGCTCGGAAAGAGTACCAACCAGCACTATCAGACACTGGAAGACATGCTGGGCGGTGCCATCTTCCACAACATCAACACCTATGCCCTGGGCGATTATCCTAAGACCGACCCACGTGTGCAGTACGACCTGAACACAGCCGGTCCTAACAACACAGGCAAGCTGGTTTACGAGGGCGACAAGTTCGGTTACGACTATCGCATCGACGTTAACAAGGCAAACGCATGGAGCACCTATACAGCCGAATTCTACAACATGAAGGCGATGCTGAGCGGACGTATCGGATATACCGGAATGAACCGCCGCGGCTACATGCGCAACGGTATGGCACCGAACAACAGTCAGGGCAAGAGCGGCACAGCCAACTTCCTGGACGGTGGCGTAAAGGGAAGCCTGAACGTGGATATGGGCAGAGGCCATGCCTTCAGCATAGGAGCCGGATACGAGCTGCGTGCACCGATGGCAAACACAGCCTTCATCGCACCGGAAATCAGCAACGACTTCGTGACTAACCTCAAGAACGAGCGCATCTTCAGCTCTGAATTCAGTTACCTGTATCGCAACGCATGGCTGAGTGCCAACGTGAGCGGATACTACAGCCGACTGGAGAACGTTACGGAATGGCAGAACTTCTACAACGATGATGAGAATTCATTCACCTACGTGAGCATGACCGGACTGAAGAAGGAATACTATGGTGTAGAGGTGGGCGCTAAGTTCAAGCTCACATCATGGCTCGACCTGAAGACCCTGGGCGCTATGAGCGAGGCGAAAAACATCAACAATGTAAACGCCGTATACATGCTCTCAAAGAGTGCTGAGGTTTACCAGGACAAGGCTTACGTGATGAATATGCGCGAGAGTGGCACACCGCTCACAGTGGGAAGCATCGGTCTCAATGCCCACGTAAACGGATGGTTCGTCAACCTCAATGCCAACTACTACGACCGCATCTACCTCTCTTATTCTCCAAGCTACAGATATGAGAAGACGCTGAAGAACCGTCACAAGGCACACAGAGCTTTCTCTGAAATCTTCCCAGAAGTGATGACGGAGGACGAGACTAGCTGGAGAGAGGACGCTGTAGCCCAGGAAAAGGGTCACGGAGGATGGATGGTTGACCTGAGCATAGGAAAGAGTGTGAGACTGAAGAAGGGTTCACTCAACTTCAACCTCATGATTACCAACCTGCTGAACAACCAGACCATCGTAACAGGCGGATATGAGCAGAACTCACGTTCAAGCTATACACTGGACAGCAACGGCGAGGTGAAGAACCCACGCTACTACCAGTTCTCTAAGAATCCTAAGAAGTATTACACCTGGGGAACCAACGGCATGTTCCAGGTATCTTACAGATTCTAAAGAGCAGTTTCTCTTTAACATAAAGAACAGGGAGCAATCCCGTTTCTCTATAACAATAAAAAGAAAGAACAATGAAAAAGATAAAATTCATAGCATTGGCATTCCTGGCACTGACTCTGGGGTCGTGTATGGGCGACGGTTATGCTGACCCAGACCTGACCGAGAAGGTGCCTGCAGCTCCATATGGCAACAACAGCCTGAGGGAGAAGAATGTGATCAGCATAGCAGATTTGAAGACCCAGTTTGCCTCAGTTGTCAACAGCTCCACGGATGCCTACAAGCTGATCGAGAAGGACATGATGATCAAGGCGGTAGTGACGGGCAACGATGTCAGTGGCAATATCTACAACCAGGTGAGCGTGCAGGATGCGTCTGGTGCTATCATCATAGGCATCAACGGAAGCGGACTATCGGGGTATCTCCCTGTAGGCCAAGAGATTCTCATCAATCTGAAGGGACTCTATATCGGAAATTACAGAAAATTGCCTCAGATTGGCGGTGTAAACACCAAACTCTCTGACGGAACGCTTAGTATGGGTAAGATAGAACGTGCCGTATGGAACGAGCACTTCAAGATTCTGAACCCTGGCGAGGCTGATGCAAGCACGGTAGTGCCAGAGGAGTTTGACCTGACAAAGCTTACTGATGCAGCCTATATGGATGCTAACGTGGGCAAGCTGATGACTCTGAAGAAGGTGAAGTTTGCTTCAGCTAACGGCACAAACGTATGGGCGCCAGATGATACCAATACGAGTCTGGAACTGATTGATGCTGAAACGGGCAAGAAGATCAGCAGCAGCAATCTGGTAGTGCGCAACTCGGGTTATTCTAAGTTTGCCAACGAGGTGGTTCCACAGGGTGTATTCGATATTACCGGTATCTTCACCCGATTCGGCAACACCTGGCAGATTGTGCTTCGCAACACGGATGACCTGAAGGCATCAGAAACAGGCGGTACATTGGAGAAGCCTTACACCGTGGCTCAGGCACTGGAGAAGATCAATGCCGGTACAGCAGGCGATGCAAAGGTTTATGCTACCGGTATCATCGTAAAGGTGAAAGATGTAGATACAGGCCAGTATGGTAACGGTACATTCGTTATCTCTGACGACGGTAAGGATACAGAAGGCAAGACGCTCGATGTATTCCGTTGCTTCAACATCGATGGTGCAAAGTGGACAGAGGAAACCAAGGGTATCCTTGTACCAGGCAAGAAGGTGGTTGTATCAGGCACCCTGCTTGATTATAACGGCACCAAAGAGATCAAGGGTGGCAATCTCATCTCTATCAAGTAATTACTGATTATCAAAATAGTAACAATATTTAAAAAGACAATAATATGAAAAAGTATATATTTTCAGTTTTGATGGCGGCTATGGCTGCCTTCACATTCAGCAGCTGCGAGGACGTACCAGAGCCTTATACACTGCCTACTCAGCCTGGTGCTCCAACCACTCCTGAAGTGGCAACACAGGGTACAGAAGCCAGCCCTTATACTGTGACTGACGCTAAGACAGTTAAGACAGGTACCAGCAAATATATTAAGGGTTACATCGTAGGTTATGTACCAGACAAGGCACTCAATGAGGCTATCTTCGGTGATGCATCAAGTGCTGAGACTGCTCCAACAAACATTCTCCTCGCAGCCAAGGCTGACGAGAAAGAGGTTAAAAACTGTATGCCTATCCAGTTGCCAGCAGGCGATCTCCGCACAGCTCTCAACCTGAAGAATAACCCAGGTAATCTGAAGAAAGAACTCATCATCTGCGGTAATATCGAAACCTATTTCGGAGCTACCGGTTTGAAATCTCCTGTATACGCTAAGATTGACGGCAAGGAGATTGGTAAGAAGCCAGGAGATACTACCCCAGGTTCAGATTTGAAGGGAGAAGCTAAGGGAGATGGTTCTGAGGCAAACCCATTCAACAGTGTAGCTGCCCAGAAATATACCGCAGCCCTGGAGGCTGGTAAGGCTACCGACAAGGAGTTCTACATCAAGGGTAAGGTACAGAGCATCAAGGAGCAGTTCTCAGCAGGCTTCGGCAACGGTTCATTCTATATTGCCGATGATACCAACAGCACCCAGTTCTACATCTTCCGCATCTACTACTTCGGTGGCGAGAAGTGGCAAAAGGGCGATATGACGCTGAAGGAAGGCGATGAGATCGTAGTTTGCGCCAAGCTCATCAACTACATGGGCAACACTCCAGAGACCAACCAGGGCGGTAAGCTCATCTCCATAAACGGCAAGACCAGCGGCGAGGGCGGCGGCACCGTAACTCCAGGCCCAACCCCAGATCCAACACCAGGCGAGGTAGCAACAGGCGAGAATGGCGGCTTCGAGAACTGGACAGATGGTAAACCAACCAACTGGAAAACAGCTTCTACTGCAGGCAATGCTACCCTTTCTCAGAGCGAAGACGCTCATAGCGGCAAGTACTCAGTAAAGGTTAAGGGTGTGAGTGGTAAAAACATGCGCTTAGGATATAAAGAAATAACTCTCAAGGCTGGCGAATACAAAGTTAAGTTCTATGTAAAAGCAGCAACTGAAAATGGCGCATCTATTTGTCCAGGTATAGTTCCTGTTACAGATGGAAAAGTAGGTAAATATATTTATGGTGATTACGTTAATGAACTCAAGAATACAGAGTGGAAACTAGTAGAGCAAACACTCAAAGCTGCTGAGGATGGCACTTATTGCTTCGTAATTATGAATTCAGGCAAACCAGGTGGTGATATTCTCATCGATGATTTTACAGTAACATTTGGCAGCACAGCGATTATCAAGTAATTCCCTGACTAGATATTATGTATTAGAAAAAATACTGATCCCCATCGTCCTCTACCCAAACAGAGGCGATGGGGATTTTTTTCTTATCCATCGAAAACATAGTTGGCAGGAGAAACGCCTAACAGAACACATCGCCTGTCATAACTTGAGAACCTACGTAATATGCTCTTTTCCAAAATATTTCTTAAAAAGAAGAAGAAATATTTGGTGGTTTCAGGAAAAAAGCGTACCTTTGCAGCCTGAAATTGATAACAGGCTATAATGGGCATGCCCCGATAAGGGACACGAAATGATGCAACGAGCATCCCCATGACGTCTAATTTTAATAACCCAATAAAAATAAAAAAGAAAAATGAAAAAAGGTATTCATCCAGAGAATTATCGTCCTGTAGTATTCAAGGATATGTCTAACGGCGATATGTTCCTCTCTCAGTCTACATGCAAGACTAACGACACTGTTGAGTTCGAAGGCGAGACTTATCCAGTTGTTAAGATTGAAATCTCTAGCACATCTCACCCATTCTACACAGGTAAGAGCAAGCTCGTTGATACAGCGGGTCGCGTAGACCGCTTCATGAACCGTTACGGCAAATTGAAGAAGTAATAATATACCTTTTTTATAAGGATATATTTATTATCGCAAAGATACTGAGTGCATTCCAGCGTAGTTGCATATACGTAGGAATGCACTTTTTTTCTCTATTCTATCCTCATACAATCGATTTCTACATACATTTTTATATAGAAAGTACTTAATCTTTAACTTCAAAACATTATCGAGAATTATGAAGCATACTAAGTTTTTTATCTTCGCGCTCGTTGCTGCGATGACGTTCTCTGCCTGTGGCACTGACGATTCGCTGGAAATCACAAAACCTGATCAGGTAAATGGTGGTAATAACAGTGGCGGAAATACTGGCGGCGGAAATACTGGAGGTAATACAGGTGGAAGCACTGGAGGCAGCATCCTTGGAGATAATACTCCAGGAGTATCTACCAACAAGGCTAACCAAAATATGAACATGCCTACAGCCATTATGCCTGAAGTAGTAAAGAATGCCATCAATGGTTTGGAATTTCCTAAGATTAAAGGAGGTTCAAGCTACGTGGTTACTCACATAGCAGATAATGCAGTTAACTTCAGTTCTGAATGGGATGACAATATCCAATCACAGCGCTGGACTTGTTACTTCTATTGTGAAAGCAACAAAGGAGGTAACGTGGGACGTACAGGAGAATTCATCAATGACCCAGACATGGCTAAGTATTACCCTGGTATTACAGAGTTTGCATCAACTCCATACCAAAATTCAGGCTATGACCGTGGACACCTGATAGCATCTAACGAGCGCCAAGTTTCTGTTGCATCAAACAAACAGACTTTCTATTTCACCAATATGCAGCCACAATATTCTACCTTTAACCAGAACAAAGGTATCTGGTATGCTATGGAACAGCAGAACTTAAAGAAAAATATCTCAGGAAGAGATACTCTTTTCGTAGTGAAGGGTGGCACTATCGAAAACGGAAACGTAATAGAATATGTCAAAAACAGAAGCCATATTAAACCATCGGAGTACGTAAAGCAACCTCATGATGGATATATCCCTGTGCCAAAGTATTTCTTTGTAGCATTCCTTGAAAAGACATATAATAAAGAAACTGACAGCTTTAAATACAATGCCTTCGGCTATTGGTTCCTTCACGAGAACAAGGCATTTGATTCGAAAGATAAACTCGTAAACTATATCGTAAATATCAAGACGCTGGAAGACAAAACCGGTATCGACTTCTTCTGTAATCTCCCTGATAATATCGAGCAGGAAGTTGAAAACAAAGATATAGAAGCCATCAAGAATCACTGGGGCTGGTAAATAAGAAACAAAAAGAATCCGCTCTCTCAAAGCAATGAGTGAGCGGATTTCTTTTGTTTATATCATCATCTTCTCGGCAACTTCTTGATTGCATGTGGCATGAATGCCCTGCCGGTAGCCTTACCGAAGCTAGGAGCTACGGAATCGGTAGCAGCTGAACGGGTCTTCTTACGGGCTCCACTCGGATCGTAACGCTCCAGATCGATTTGCATCACATCACCCTTAGCTGCTCCTGTTCCTATCATATAACCATAGAACGTATCGACAATCTTTCCATCTTCCTGCCCCAGATGGAAACCATACTGCTTAGCACCTGCATCCATCACATAGGTAGCACCAGAATCATTATAACGGATATAAATATCACCATTCTTATCGATGTACCAGGTAAACTTCAGAGTCTGGGATTCATTGCTTCCATCATCGGCATAATCCACTTCTACACCATTACCACTGAGCGAGTTAACCTTATCACCCGCCTGATAGAACGTCATCTCGGCAATGAAACTGTAATTATTGCGAGACTGGCCGTCCTCAGCAAGTTCTGAGAGCATCACAGAGCCTCTCCAGTCGCCTGTAAGAGTCTGAGCCTCCAACAGCAGGTCATCATCCTGAGAGCCGTCAGAACCGTTGTTCCAGTCGCCCTGATTCCATCCCCAGCCACCATGATTATAGTCATCATGCCAATAATAATCATCATGCCAGTAATCGTCATCATCACACGAGGTGAATGAGAAAGATGCAACAGCTATCGCCATCCACATCCATATCTGCTTAAACTTTTTCATATCTTGTTTCCTTTCTTCAAACTAAATTCCTTATTGCCTTACTTCACTACAAAGCGGCGAACAGGCTTCTGATTATCATCTGCCACCTTAACATACTCTACAGAATTCTTAGCTCCGCGAGAAACAACCTGGGTGTTCTCCAAGCCCGAATGCTGCTTGCTGTAGCCCCAACCATCATCGTAGTCCCAATCGTAGCCCCAGTCATAATCGCGCCAGTTATAGCTGTAAGAATCACGATAAAGTTCGAAATAAGCACGATTGCCGTTACCTAGCACTTCAACATATCCAGAGAATTTGCGATCGCTCAAAGCATAATCAGAAATAATCGCACCATCACTATTCTCATCCAGAAAATCTATATAGATACTCTTATTGCGTACCGTCCAACGAATACGGTTTGCTATATAATTGTTACCATGCCAATAATCTTCTTGATAATAATCGATCCAATAGCCTGTACCAGAATAGATGCCATCAGTCTGGTCGAAGTGAATTACAGAGTAAACAGCATCGACACCGCCATATTCTACCAACATATTACCCTTCCATGTACCATCGAGGGTGTATGCAATATCAGAATCCTCATCACATGAGGTGAATGAGATACTCATCAAAGCTATGAAAGCCATTGTGAGAAGAGTAGTAAACTTTTTCATATCAATTTATCAGTTAAGTTATTTATATTCTTATATCTTCTATACTTTTGAGCTCTCGAAGAACAGTATTCTTTCTTGAACCCGATGCAAAGGTAGTGGATTTTTCGTCTGCATCAAAGGGGAAAAGGATACAAACTGAGGGGGAAATCCCTATTCTTTCAAAAGCAACTGCTTTTTTGATGATATTTCTCTTTGCCTAGAGTGGTATTTCTTTCGGTTTTGATGGTCTTTCTTTCTCTGTATCAAAGATTTAACACCTTCTTAACACATCGTATCGATATTTTTCGTATCTTTGCATCATAAATAAGTAATTATTCAAAGAACATACTTTTAGAACAAAGCAAATTCTAAGAATGCGCTCACAAAATGAGTTTCAACAGTTTATTAATTATACGTTAAACCTTTTAAATTATTAAGTTATGAACAAATTTTACGCTATTCATTATCATTGGTTCTGGCATTCGTAGCTAGCGTTACGTTTGCAGGAACAACTCCTTACAAAGTATTGACTTTCCCTGACGAAGGTACTGAAGGCAAGACAATCAGTGCTTATAACAAGACATGGAAAGCTACAATAGGAAAAGATGTCTGGACTATTGCAAATTTCAACTCAAACAGGTGGGAAAAAAGTTGGAAATACATCAAATGCGGAAGTAATAAATTTGAATCTGTTGCTTCCATCACTTCCCCTGCTATTGATCAGCCTATCAGCAATATTGTCTTGACCATCGACCAGATTACTAAAGCTAAGATCAATTCTATCAAGTTGCAGGTAGCAACTGATGCAGATTGCAAGAATGTAACTGAAGAAATCCCTGCAACGATTGAAGATGGAGACCTGATCTTCAAGCCAACTAAGTCTGCTGCAAACAATTACTATAAGTTTGTCTTTGATTGCCAAAAAGGATCAAGGAATGGTTTGATTCAGGTTTCTAAGATTGCATACTATAAGGTAGGCGATGCTCCTGAAATCGTAGACATTACAAACACAGCAGAAACTGCTTATACCATTGCTAAGGCAAAGGAACTGATTGATGCAGGTAAAGGCTTGAGCGAAAGTGTATATGTTAAGGGTACTGTATCTCAGGCTAGTGAAAAATTAGATGCTACATACGGCAGCCTTTCTTACTACATTTCTGACGATGGTACAACAGGAAATGAATTGCAGGTTTACGGTGGTCTTTCTTTCGATGGTAAGAAATTCACTTCTGTAGATGACATCAAGGTGGGCGACGTAGTTGTTGTTTATGGTAAGCTTAAGAAGTATGGTACTACTTATGAGTTTGATAAAAACAACATTCTCATCTCTCTGAATGGTAAAACTACCGGCATCACTAACATTACAGCAGACGAAGCTGCAAAGAACGCTCCTGTTTACAACCTCGCAGGCCAGAAGGTAACCAAGGCTTACAAGGGTGTAGTCATCAAGAACGGAAAGAAGATGATTCAGAAATAATCAAATTCAAAACAACATATCCCTACTGCTCCTCCGATATTCATTTATCGGGGGAGTTTTTTGTTAGGCATAACATACAGCAAATCAACCAAATATTACCCCTATAACATGAAAAGTGGAATAATTTAATGCAATAACATAAAAAAAATACACCTAAAACTACGATATCTCATTTATTTTCACTACCTTTGTTGCGATTAATAAACGTATACGAATAAAAATGATGAAAAGAAAATTATATATTACCCTATTAGGACTGCTCTCTACCATAATGACAGCAGCTGTACCCTACTGCGATGTGAGAAAATTCTCTATCACAGACGGACTCGCTGCCAATACCATCTCAGACCTCAAACAAGGTAAAGACAACCTCATGTGGTTCAGTACATGGAACGGACTGTCGTTCTATGACGGCTACAAGTTTCATACTTTTAGAGACAACCCCGATGATATAGACGTACTGTCAACCAACCGTATACTGAAAATAGAACCATCCTATAACAACAACGTGTGGTGTATCACATACGACCACCAGCTCTACGTATACGATACCCACTTCTGCCGGTTCTTTGCTGTAGGACAGAAATTCAACGAACTGTTCAACATCAACCTGCGCGTGAGCCAGGTATACCCAATGAAAAACGGAGCTACATGGTTTACTTCAGAAGATGGAAAATACATCATCCGATCAGCAGGAAGAACCTTTGATGAGCGGAACATAGAACTCATCAAAGTAGGAGAAAAGGGACTCAGAAGCGGAAATGTATGGTACATCCATCGAGATATACACGGAAGAGAATGGGTGCTTACCGACAAAGGCGCATACATATATCATTCGAAAATTCCAAGCAAACTGCCTTTCAAATGGCTCAGAGGGGTGGGAGAAGATGAGTTCCTGGCAACTGAAGACGGCAAACTGGCAAAATATGACCTGCAGAACCGACTCACCATGATACCAATGCCGGAAGGCGTAACCCGTATCAACCAACTGAAAAATACAGGTTACCAACTCCTGCTGGCAACCAATCTGGGTGTTATCATCTACAACCCGCGCACCTTCAAGTTTGATATCATCAACGTACAGAGCCCGAGTCAGCCTCTGGCAGAGGTAAAGAAGATTTATACCGATGATTTCGGTATGGTATGGGCATTCACTGACGGCATGGGAGTAACCCTCGTCAATCCGAAGACCGGACAGAAACAGTGGCTCTTTGCCGACCAGGACGACCCGATGGACCGCACAACCTGCGAAAGCAATTTCATCACACAAGATGAACACAAGACCCTCTGGGTAGTGCCAAGGGGAGGAACCTTCAGTTATTTTGACCGCAAGGCAGGTAAACTGGTGCCTTATCTGCTGAGAAGCAATTCATCGGGCAACTACCGCATACCGAAGATTACGAAATATGTACTCTCAGACCAGGGAATCCTCTGGCTGACAGGCTCTCACGACCTGACACAGGTAGTCTTCAAATATCACCCTTACATTATCAACAAGCTGGATGTGGGCGAAGACGAAGTGTTCTCGGTGAATGCATCGCCAGACGGACATATCTGGGCTGGTTATTACAATGGTATAATCCAGGTGCTCAACGCATCCTACCAGAATATCGGATACCTTTCGCCAAGCGGACAGATTGTGCCACAGCAGGTAAACTTCGCCGAAACGGGCATCTTCTCTATCCACTTCGATATCAAGGGAAGAGCATGGATAGGAACCAACGGAAATGGTGTCTATCTGATAGATAAAATGCAGGTAAGACACTTTGTTTATGATGCCAACAACCCATCATCGCTGCCGTTCGACAAGATACAAGACATTGTAGCCGACCGCACCGGACGCATCTGGATAGGTACCTACGGAGGTGGGCTGGCACTTGTTAACGAGGCGGCAGACGGCAGTATCAGCTTCATCAGCAAACGGAACGGACTGCCTTGGGAGAAACACCACTACGACCGCGTACGCCGCATCTGCTGCACCACTACGGGAACCATTCTCGTAGGTACTACAGATGGTCTCATCACCTTCAGTGATGCCTTTACAAACGCAAGAAAGATCAATTACCACAAGACCTACTACATACCGAACGATACAACAAGTCTGGCTGCAAACGATATGAACAATATCATGGAGCACACAAGCGGCAAGATGTATATCTCGCAACAGGGCGGTGTGATGGAAGAGATTACGAGCAAATCGCTCCTGCAAGACAACCTGAAGACGAAATACTTCCATGCCATCGATATTAACGAAGGCATCGTACAGGGCATGGTAGAAGACAACCAGGGAAGAATCTGGGTAATCAGAGAATCGAGTATCGACTGCGTAAACCCGAAAACGGGCCAGTGCAATGTGTTCGGACCTAACGACTTCGACTTCAACATGTCGTTCTCGCAAAGCCGTCCTTACCACGATCCGGCAAGCAACAACATCTCGGTAGGTACCCCGATGGGACTGATTACCTTCAATCCGGCTACGCTGAAGAAGAGCAACTACCAGCCTAAAGTCATCTTCTGTTCCCTCCATTATAGCGGAGAGAAGGAGTCGGAACCTATCCTGCACAAGGATAAAATAGTGATTCCTGCCAACAAGCGAAACCTGACCATCAACTTCGCATCGCTCGACTATCAGCGCAAGTATCAGACCAAATACCTCTATCGCATAGATGGTTATACAGCTCCAGGCGTGTGGATATCAAACGGAAGCAACCATACCATCGGCTTCAACCGTATCAGTTATGGCGATTACGTACTCAAGGTGAGAGCCACCAACTCTCACGGTGTATGGAGCAAGTATGTGGCAGAACTGCCTATCGAAGTGCGCCCTACCTTCTGGGAAAGCATCTGGGGCAAATTTCTGATGCTGCTTCTGCTCTTCGGTATCGTAGGCGCAATCTTCTATACCTACAACCAGCGCCAGCGCGAGAACGTAACCCACGAGATGAGCGTGATGAAGAACGAGTTCTACAACGATGCTGCCAACCGTCTGAGAACCCCTCTAACGCTCATCGGAGCCCCGGTAAAAACCGTTTTGGATACCGAACCGGGTATCACCCGAAAGGGCAAGGAACTGCTGAGAATGGTAATAGACAATGCCAACGAAATGCTGGTAATGCTGGACAAGGCTCAGAGATACGGCAACAAGGCAGACTTCTATACGAACAGCGGTCTGACCGAGGAAGATTACGACCTGACAGAAAGGGAGAAAGAGAACGGACAGATTGACGACCGCAATGCATCCGACTATCTGGAAGAAGTAAATAAACAGAAAGAAGATAAGGATGAAGAGACTGAACGCCTGGAAGGAATGGGCAAGGAACAGAAAGAAGCACAGGAAGAAACGAAACTCAAAGACCAGACGGTACTGGTAGTTGAAGACAATGCCGACCTGCGCAAGTTCCTCTACAGTATCCTCTCGCCTACCTATAACGTGCTGCTCTCAGAGAATGGAAAGGCAGGTTTGGTGATGGCCCGCAAGGAGATACCAGACTTTATCCTCACGGACGTTACCATGCCTGTGATGGATGGTTTGTCGATGATTCACGAGATCAAGCAGGATACCACCCTCAACAACATCCCAGTGATGATTCTCTCAGCCAAGGCAAGCGTAGAAGATCAGCAGCGAGGCTTTGATGAAGGTGTTGATGCCTATATCACCAAGCCATTCTCTACCCCTTATCTGCTCGGCCGAATAGAGGCTATCCTCACCCAGCGCCGCAACATTCAGGTGGATATCATCAGAAAACTGAAGGAAGCTGGCGATAAAGATGCCATAGCAGCCTTGCGAATACTGCCTGCAGCAGCTCCTCTGCCTGCTATTAACCAGGCTGAAACTAGTGCCGAGAACGAAGCGGTTGACCCAAACAGCGAGCTGGCATTTATGGCGGCACAGATTCAGGACAGAACCATAATGCGTGCCTTCAGGTATGTTGTTGAAAATGCAGGCAACCCGGAACTCAAGATAGATGATATCTCGAACGAAATCGGTATGAGCCGAAGCGTACTATATAATAAGGTGAAAGCAACGACCGGAATGACGCCGGTAGACTTCGTTCGCCATATACGTATCAAGAAGGCATGCGAGATGTTGCGCAAGACAGACGATACACTGAGCAGCATCGCCTTTGCAGTAGGTTTCACCGACCCTAAGTATTTCTCGAAGGTATTCAAGAAAGAAACGGGTATCGTGCCTACTGAATACCGAAACAGAACGCAGGGATAGCCCGCATAATTACAGATGAAAGAGGGTGTGTCATAAGCCACATCCTCTTTTTCTGTATTGACAAAAAAGTAATACATATTACAGGACATATCTTCAGTTGTTGCCGAGCACAGCCTTCTTCGTTATCGTACACAGCAAAACGTTCAAACAAGGAAAAAAGCAGAATAGTCATAAAATTGAGCCGTTTTGCTTAGTTTTTTGACCGAATATTGCAAAAAAGTATAAAAATGGGGGGGTATTTGATTAATTTTCCCTTTTTACTGAAAAAAAACTGAGAAAAAGTTTGGTGTTACAAGAAAATGTAGTATCTTTGCAACAAGTTCTTAGAAAAGTTAAATGATAGATTAATCGTAAACCTCTTTTTCTTTGTTTTTTTGAGGAAAAAGAGGTAAAGAAAAAGGAATGCAGGGTTTGTGAAAATCCTGCATTTTTTATTTTTATAACTTTCATGCAGGCCGTTATGTAGTCTTATAATCTACACACCTTTCTATTCACAAACCCAATTATCTACGGAATCTATATACTCTTAACTGCGATACTATCTACATTATATATATTACGCTCATTCCTTCATCTATGATTTTGTTCGATTTTTAGAATTTTTAAAAAAACTCTTGAAGTATTCTAAGAGAAAAGTAGTATCTTTGCACTCTAGATCATATAAGTTGAGATCGGAAATATAGATAACACATACATAAAGATAAAAAAAATGAGAACTGTTTACGAATTTTCTGTTAAAGACAGAAAGGGAAAGGATGTTTCCCTCAAGGAGTATGCCAACGAAGTGCTGCTCATCGTTAACACCGCCACAAAGTGTGGTTTCACACCTCAGTATGAGGAACTGGAGAAACTTTATGAGACCTATCATTCTCAAGGTTTCGAAATACTTGATTTTCCTTGCAACCAATTTGGTCAGCAAGCCCCTGGTACAGATGAAAGCATTCATCAGTTCTGCAAGCTTACATACGGCACAGAGTTCCAGCGCTACAAGAAGATCAAGGTAAACGGAGACGATGCTGCCCCTCTCTTCAAATTTCTGAAAGAATGTAAGGGCTTTGCTGGTTGGGACGAGAGCCACCCTCTCTACCCTGTTCTCGACAAGATGTTGAGCGAGGCTGATCCTAACTACAAGGAGAGTGCCGATATCAAGTGGAACTTCACCAAGTTCCTCGTTAACAAGAAGGGTCAGGTTGTAGCCCGCTTCGAGCCTACCACAAGCTTCGATGTCATCGCTAAGGCTATCGAAGAGTGGTTGAACTTCTAATGAAAGATAGAAGTCTCGAACTGAGAATAGAATTTCTAAAATAAAAGAGAATAGAATCTCTAAATAAAAAGCCAGGTTGCTTTTCGCAGCCTGGCTTCTTTTATAATGTGATATTGTTATTTCAATATATCTCAAAGAATAATTGTCAACTGTTTGCTATAAACTATAAACTATTAACTGTTAACTGAAAATTAGTCAACCTTTGGCACATCCTTGAGGAACTGCTGGATTTCTTCATCACTCACAGAATAATCGTGCAAATCGCCATTGATAAAGCTATCGTAAGACGGCATATCGATAAGACCATGACCTGAGAGACAGAACAGGATAACCTTCTCCTTGCCCTCTTCCTTAGCCTTCAGAGCCTCACGTATAGTGGCTGCAATCGCATGACAGCTCTCTGGAGCAGGAATGATACCCTCGGTCTGAGCGAAGAGCATACCAGACTTGAATGACTCCAGCTGAGGGATATCTACACCATGCAGATAACCATCCTTCAGAAGCTGGGAGATAATCATACCAGCACCATGATAACGGAGACCACCGGCATGAATGTTGGCAGGCTTGAAATCATGACCCAGAGTAAACATTGGCAGCAATGGAGTGTAACCTGCCTCATCACCGAAATCATACTCAAACTTACCGCGAGTCAGCTTAGGACAGCTCTCCGGCTCTGCAGCTATAAACTCAGTATGGCGCTCGCCTGTGAAGTTGTGACGGAGGAATGGGAAGGCAATACCACCAAAGTTACTACCACCACCGAAACAAGCAATCACCTGATCAGGATACTCACCTGCCATCGCCATCTGCTTCTCTGCCTCTAGACCGATGATGGTCTGGTGAAGTGCCACATGATTGAGCACAGAACCCAGCGTATACTTACAGCCCGGTGTGGTTGTAGCCAGCTCAACAGCCTCACTGATGGCAGTACCGAGCGAACCAGGATGATGAGGATCACGTGTGATAATGTTCTTACCTGCGCGTGTACTCATAGAAGGAGAACCCTCTACAGTGGCTCCAAACGTACGCATGATGCTGGAACGGTATGGTTTCTGCTGCATGGTAATCTTTACCTGATAAACTGCTGCCTCCAGGCCGTAGAGTTTTGCTGCATAAGAGAGGGCTGCACCCCACTGTCCTGCACCAGTCTCTGTAGTGACATTGGTATCCCCCTCCTGCTTACAGTAGTAGCACTGAGGAATGGCTGAATTGATTTTATGAGAGCCTAACGGATTGATACTCTCATTCTTGAAATAGATATGCGCCGGAGTACCGAGTGCCTCCTCAAGGGCGTAAGCACGTACAAGAGGGGTTGAACGGTAGAAGGTGTACTTCTCCAGCACATCTTCCGGAATATCAATCCAAGCGTGCTCTGTATCAAGTTCCTGCTTTGAGCACTCCTTATTAAATACGTGTGACAAATCATCAGCATTCATTGGCTGGTGTGTCTGAGGGTTCAACGGTGGCAATGGCTTGTTAGGCATATCTGCCTGAATGTTGTACCACTGAGTAGGAAGTTCCTGCTCGCTTAAGATGTACTTTTTCTGTCTCATATTTATATATATGTTTAAAATTGTTGTATGCCAGAACAAAGGTACAAATAAAAAATGAAATAAAGAACTTTTTTATGTGTTTTTCCACTATTTTTTTATTTTTATCCAATAAAATAGTTCATTCTACAGGTATTATTTGTTATATAAGTGTATTTTCAGTGTTATTTTTATAAACTTAATCAAATATTACCCCATAAAACACCAAATATTACCCCCTATATTATAATAAAAAATAGTATCTTTGCAACAGAAAAATTCAAAATGCGTTGTGAAACGCTTATCATCATCTTTTACTTATACAAAAAAATAAAACATTGGAGTTCAATAGTGATATTGAGATTCCAATGTTTTTTTATACACTAAACTGAAACATATCATCATGTAAAGTTGACATATCATCATGTAACGTTGTCAGATTTCTAACCTTTCAGTATAAATCAACAGTCTGTTTTATTGTCTACTTCCACAATTGATACAGGATTTTACCCATAGACTGTAGACACAGATTATTTCTTTTCATTACCTAAATCTATCTGCGATATCTGATTCAACAGATTTACAGCCTGTCCTACAGTCTTCACATCATTGATGCGAAGCATTCGCTTGTTGAATTTTTCCTTCAGAACACAATCTTGAATATGACTGGTAACGTAAGCGAGTATGCGGTTAAACATCTGACTTCTGTAGAACGGACTGTTTACATTGCTCACAAACTGCATCTGCATATAGCCCTGCTTGAGAATAATCTTCTCGCAACCTAGCTTCTTGCCTACCCTACGCAGACCTACCACATGCATCAGTTCGTCTGCTTCATGAGGCACAGGACCAAAACGGTCTATCATACGCTTGCGGTAAGCCTCTACTTCCTCATCGCTCTCCAGACGGTCCAGTTCACGATAAAGGAGCATGCGCTCACTGTCACCCGGCACATAAGTCTGAGGAAAATACATCTCCAGATCGCTCTCTATGCCACAATCGTCAACGAAATCATCACCCGTAAGCTGGGCACCTTCATCCATCTTCTCCTGATAAAGATCACAGAACTCCTCGTTCTTCAACTCTGTGACAGCCTGAGAGAGAATCTTCTGGTAGGTTTCATAACCCAGATCTTCCATAAAACCGCTCTGCTCAGAGCCCAGCAGATTACCCGCACCGCGGATATCCAGGTCCTGCATGGCGAGATTGAAGCCACTACCCAGTTCGCTGAACGTCTCCAGAGCCTCCAGACGGCGACGCGCCTCAGGAGTAAGTGCACTCTTAGGTGGCGCCATCAGATAGCAGAAAGCCTTTTTGTTGCTTCTTCCTACGCGTCCACGCATCTGATGCAGGTCACTCAATCCGAAGTGATGAGCATCGCTCACGATAATCGTATTGGCATTGGAAATGTCGATACCGTTCTCTACAATAGTGGTAGAAAGCAGTACATCATAATCGTAATTGATAAAACCCATGATGATTTTCTCTAAATCCTCAGGCTTCATCTGTCCGTGACCGATTGCTACCCTACAGTCTGGGATATGTTTCTCGATGAGCATCTTGAGCTCCGGAAGCTTGGATATTCTGTCGCATACGAAATAAACCTGTCCGTTTCGGCTCATCTCGAAATTGATGGCATCGCAGATAACTTCACTACTAAACGTTACCAGTTCGGTATGAATCGGATAACGGTTAGGTGGCGGAGTGCGCATGATACTCATATCCCGGGCGCCCATCAGTGAGAACTGGAGGGTTCGCGGAATCGGAGTGGCACTCATCGTGAGTGTATCGACATTTACCTTGAGCTGACGGAGTTTCTCTTTAGTAGACACACCGAACTTCTGCTCTTCATCGATGACGAGCAGTCCCAGGTCATGCCATTTCACGGTCTTTGATATCAGCTTATGCGTACCTATGAGGATATCAATCTTACCCTCTTTCAGGGCGTCAAGCACCTCTCTGGTTTCCTTCGTTGTACGGGCTCTACTGAGATAGTCTACCCTTACAGGCATGCCTTCCAAACGCTTTTTGAAAGTCTGATAGTGCTGGAAAGCCAGAACGGTAGTAGGCACCAGCACCGCAACCTGCTTGCTGTCGCACGCTGCCTTGAAGGCTGCACGGATGGCAACCTCAGTCTTGCCGAAGCCCACATCGCCACAAACCAGACGGTCCATCGGTCTGCCGCTCTCCATATCCTTCTTCACCTCCTGAGTAGCCTTATTCTGGTCTGGCGTATCTTCATACAGGAAGGAAGCCTCCAGCGTATGCTGCAGATAATTGTCGGCACTGAAGGCGAATCCCTTCTCCCGTCGGCGCTGGGCATAGAGTTTGATCAGGTCGCGCGCAATGTCCTTGATTCGCTTCTTAGCTTTGTCCTTGAGTTTATCCCAGGCACCTGTACCCAGTGTAGACAGGCGAGGCGGAGTACCGGTATCGCTGCGGCGATATTTGCTGATTTTATAAAGCGAGTGGATAGAAACATCCACCTTGTCATTGTTCGTATAGACGATGCGGATCATTTCCTGATAGCTGTTGCCCGTAGGAATCCTAACCAGACCGCCGAACTTGCCGATACCGAAGTCTACATGCACGATAAAATCTCCCACTTCCATCTCCTGCAGTTCCTTCATGGTGAGTGCCATCTTGCCGGCTCTCGCTTTATCTGAGCGCAGGTTATATTTATGAAAACGGTCAAAAATCTGATGATCGGTAAAGAAACAGCACTTCTTGTCATGGTCAGTAAAGCCTTCATGAAGCGTCTTGTCTACCGGTGTAAAACGGATGGCGTAGCGCTTCAGCTCTTCGCTTTCAAAGATATCCTTCAGGCGCTGTTGCTGCTTCTGGCTATCTGCCAATATATATAAGGTGTAACCCTGGAGCTGGAAATCCTCCAGAGTCTGGCAAAGCAAATTGAAATTCTTATGGAAAAGAGGCTGTGGAGCGATATTGAAAGGTATTACAGCCGGACTCTCTGACGGAGCGACCTTGCCGAACTCGATACGGAGATGAGCCGCTACTGCCTTCTTGAAATCGAGCGGAGAAACGAGGTTGAGCTCGGTCTTCATGTCATGTCTGATGCGCTCAGCCTCTACCTCAGTAGCTCCCTCCAGCTGCTCGGAAAGGCTCTGCGATGAGAAGCCTTCGGTATAGATCTGACCGATGCGGTCGCAAACGAAAGAAAGGTCTTTCGCAACGACTGGCGTACTTTCGGAGAGGAAATTGAGGAAACACTGCTTGTTGCTCTCGATATGGGCGAGTTCGGGCACAATTTCTATCTCTGTGCGCTTCGCCTGCGAGAGCTGGGTCTCAACATCAAAGGTACGGATGGTGTCAATTTCATCGCCGAAGAAGTCGATACGGAACGGATATTCGCAGCTGTAGGAATAGACATCGAGGATGCTTCCACGCACGGCAAACTGGCCCGGTTCATAAACATAATCGGTTTCTTTGAGTTCGAAATCGCGCAGGGTATGAACCACATCGGTCTGAGCAATCTGCTGGCCTACAGTCAGTTTCAGAATCCGTTCATCCAGATTCTGCTTAGCCACAACGAGTTCTGCCAGTGCATCGGGATAAGTGACTACCAGGAAATGTCCTCCCGAAGAGAGGCGCGCCAGCACCTCTGTACGTAGGATTTCGTTCGCAGCATCACGCTGCCCGTATTTCACGGCACGCCGATAGCTGGAAGGAAAGAAGAAGACCTTCTCCTGCCCCATCATCTGAGTGAGATCGTGATAAAAATAGCCTGCTTCATCGGCATCATCCAGTACGAAGAGTACCGAACGCCTCATCTTCCCCTGCAGAGAAGCAAAGAACATCGGAGCCGAAGAGCACAGCAAACCCTGGAGAAAAATGGAATGAACCGACTTCTTCCCCATCAAATCAAAGAGGGCATCCGCCTGTGGCGAACGCCCGTATGTTTTTTCTATCTTTTGGATTTCCATCCAAGTACTGATTAGTGATTACTGAGTATTAATCCTTCTTCGGATATTTCTTGAACCAGCCATCCAGGCGCAGTCGCATCACGCCAAAGAAAGCCTCACCAAAGATGCCACCACTCATCTTGCTCACACCTTCACGACGGTTAACAAAGATGACAGGCACCTCCTTGATCTTGAAACCTATTCGATGAGCCGTATATTTCATCTCTATCTGGAAAGCATAGCCCTTGAAGCGGATAGCATCCAAATCTATGGTTTCCAATACCTTACGTCGGTAGCAGACGAATCCAGCTGTGGTATCATTCACCTTAAATCCGGTTACGATACGTACGTATTTAGAAGCGAAATAGCTCATCAATACGCGTCCGATAGGCCAGTTGACCACGTTCACACCCGAAATATATCTTGAGCCTACAGCCACATCATACCCCTCATCGTGAGTTGCCGCATAGAGACGTGGCAAATCATTAGGATCATGACTGAAGTCGGCATCCATCTCGAAGATGAAGTCATAGCCCTGCTTCAATGACCATTTGAAGCCCATGATATAGGCTGTACCCAAACCGAGTTTACCCGAACGCTCCAGGATATGCAGACGACCGGCAAACTCATTAGCCATCAAGCCCTTAACAATGGCAGCAGTACCATCAGGACTTCCGTCATCGATAACGAGGATATCAAACTGCTTTTCGAGACCGAAGACAGCACGGATGATTTTCTCGATGTTTTCCTTCTCATTATATGTAGGAATGATTACTATGCTATCACTCATAACTTCTTATAATTTTAATGATTCTGATTCTATATAATGTAATACAGATGCAAAATTACAACTTATTTTTGAAATAACAAGCGAAAATCCGAAATTATTGGTCCGGATTCTCTACAAAACCCTGATATTTCTTGTCAAGTCCGTTCATGATCGCCTCATAGCTCTTGTTCATCTGGTTCTTGATATTGTCAGCTCCCTTGCCTATCGGCTCGATAGGCTCATGAATGGTGAGCTTCAGAGGATGCCAGAAAGCCCAGTAGATGTCCTTCATGCGAGGCTTCACATCAAAACTGCCATTGATGGTAAGCGGACATACCGGCAACTGCAGTTCATCGGCAAGCATGAAAGCGCCGCGGCGGAACACGCCCATGTGACCCGTAAACGTGCGGGCACCTTCAGGGAATACCACCAGCGACATGCCCTCTTTAAGCACCTCGCGAGCACGGTCATAAGAAGCACGGATCTTAGAAGGTCCGCTCTTGTCTACAAAGATGTGGTGCGCATACTCACAGGCGATACCGATGAGAGGCACTTTGCGCAAGCCCTTCTTCATCATCCACTTGAAGTTTCTGCCCAAGAAGCCGTAAATCAGGAAGATATCGAAAGCGCCCTGATGATTGGCCACGAAAACATAACTCTGGTTCTTCTTGAGATGCTCACGTCCCTCCACCTTTACAGGCAGGAGGAGGATGCGGACCCAAAGCCAAGCCCAATACTTGCCGGGATAATAGCCCCAGAAATGGCCATTGCCCAGCATACATCCCAAAACAGTAGTTAAACTGGTTAAAACGCTAGCCAACAAGAGGATAGGCAAGCATATAACAAGTTGATACAGACGATATAAGTACTTCATTTTTTATTAAGAATGAATAATTTAACACTCAACATTTAACATTCAACATTTAACACTCCTCATTTTCTTTTGAGTGTGATGACCACGATTTCTGCCGTAGCCCCTATGCGGATTGGAACGGTACCGCCCAGACCCGATGTGGTATAGAGCTGGCAACCCTCCTCCTCGAAGAGGCCATAATCATAAGGAGTAAACATCGACGGACGCAAGCCCAGTACGCTGATCTGCCCCGCATGCGTATGACCGCTCAGCGTAAGCTGCGGTGCTACGACCAGCGAATCCTTCCTGTCAGGTCCTATCACATCGCCATCCTCATCCTTCTCCTTATTAATAGTAGAAGGCCAGGTCTCGCGCCATTGCTTCGGAATATGCTGCAGCATCAGCACGAAAGAGCCCGGTCTGATGCCATACAGCGCCTTCCTTACGTTAGTGCGCTTTGGCTTGTCATAGTTCTCTGTACCAGCCACATAGATGCTGTCAGCGCCTCTATGCACCGCCACATGCTCATTCATCAGCAGGCGCCATCCGCAACTCCGCTGGAAGTCCTGCATCCGCTTCTCGAGCGCAGCTATCTCCTGCTCGTCATCTACATCCATATAATAGGTGTAATCGTGATTGCCCAGCACACTCATCACGCCATCTCTGGCTTTCAGACTGCTGAGCAGCGCCTGATACTCAGGCAGTTCATCGGGCGTAACATTCTGTAAATCACCCGTAAAGCAAATCAGATCAGGTTTTTCGGCATTGATGCTGTCGATATCGCGCTGAGGCAGATGACCACGCCAGCCATAGTATGACCCGAGATGGATGTCGCTGAACTGAACGATGCGATAGCCCTCGAAAGACTTCGGCAGATTGGGTACATAGACGGTGATTCGCTTGACCTGCATCTTAGGAAATCCTTCGGTAAATCCGTAGATAAAGCAGAAGAACGCCACCACTCCCACTACCAGTCCGAGGAGCTTGCCCCAGTTGCGATGTCCGTGAAGGAGCCGCATACAGCACCAACCGAAGAGACTGAACAGGCTGAAGACAAACTGCGGAACTGCACATACTGCCATCATCACAAACCAGATGTCGATGAGCACCGGATTGCGTGGCAGGAAGTTGGGCAGTATCGTGATATACGCGCTGTAGGCGATAACCACGAAAGCCGGCAACCAGAAGAGCACCCGCTGCCAGAGACTCTTCAGCCGTAACTTGCCATACCTTTTATATATCCACAGATACGGCAACAGGGTGAATACCACTACGGGTATCAATATTCTTGCTATCATTTCTTGATCAAACTTGATTGAAGATACGTTTTCATTGCCTGCACGGGCACTCCTCTGCGCTGTGCATAGTCGCGAAGCTGGTCGTCTCCTATCCGTCCCAGTTCGAAATACCGCGACTTGGGATGTGCAAACATCAGCCCCGAGACACTGGCATGAGGCGTCATCATTCCGCTTGTGGTGAGCCGGATGCCCACCTGACTCATATCGATGAGCTGGTCGATGATGAAGTTGGCACTGGTATCGGGCAGCGAAGGATATCCTATAGCCGGACGGATGCCCTGATAGCGCTCCAGATGCTGGTCTTCGATGCTCAGCTGCTCGTCGGGAGCATAGCCCCAGATGCTGCGTCTCACCTCTTCGTGCAACTTCTCTGCCGTGGCTTCAGCCAATCGGTCGCAGAGTGTCTGTGCCATCATATTGAGGTAGTCGTCCGAGCGATATTTCTTCTCCAGACCGCCATCTACCGTCGTGCAGAAGATACCCAGCCGGTCTGTTATTCCGCTGCCCAAAGGACGGATGAAATCAGCCAGACAGAGATTGGGTTCTCCCTGAGCCGCCGGATGCTGCTGTCGGAGCATCGGGAAGCGGACTTTCTGCCCTTCCAGCCAGATATCATCCCCCTCGCTGTTCGCCTCGAAGAGTCCGAAGACGGCATAGGTATGATATTCGCCTTCCCATGAATGGAGCATATCGAGCGCCTCAGCCTTCATTTTTTCCTTTTCCTCTCGAGGTTTGCCGCTCAATCCCCAGGCATGATAGAAATATAGCCAGTTGATATATGGCTCAATTTCGCTTATATTGTATACTATTTTTCGCATCCGATACGATATTTTATTTTACAATTCCCGTAAGATTTCCCTCTTTTCAGGAATTGTTTCTGAACTCCAGTTCCTCTCCTCTGCAAGCGGCATCAAACACGCCTTTGTCGTAGATCAGACGACCGTTACAGAAAGTCTGTTCCACTTTCCATGCAAACTCGTCACCCTCTACAGGGCTCCATTTACACTTGCTCTGAATCACCTCTTCGGTCACCTTCCAAGGCTCTCCCTTGCGCACCACAACGACATCTGCCTTATAACCCGGACGCAGGAAGCCGCGCTGACTGATATGGAACAGACGGGCTGGATTATGGCACATCAGTTCAACCAGACGCTCGATACTGATTACCTTTTCGTCAACAAGTTTCAGCATGCTTACCAGCGAGAACTGTACCATCGGCATACCTGATGCAGCCTTGGCACAACCGCCCTGCTTATCCTTCAACTGATGAGGAGCATGATCAGTACCTACTACAGTTATCTTACCATTACTCAGCGCCTTACGCAAAGCCTCGCGGTCAGCAGCGGTCTTTACTGCAGGGTTGCATTTGATGCGTGCGCCCTTCACAGCGTAATCTTTATCCGAGAACATGAGATGAGCCACAACAGCCTCGCCTGTAATATTTTCATCCTTACCGAAGAACTCCAGTTCCTTAGCCGTAGTAACGTGAGCGATATGTAGATGCGCACCGCTTTCCTTAGCCAGCTGCACCGCCAGACGGCTGCTTTCATAGCAAGCCTCCTCGCTGCGTATTTCCGGATGATGTTCTACGGCAGGGTCCTCACCCCATTTCTGCTTAGCCAGCTGCATGTTACGGTTAATGATTTCGGTATCCTCACAGTGGGTCATCACCGGCAAATCCAGCTCTTTCGCCTTCTTGAAGATAGCCTGCAGCGCCTCATATTTATCCACCAGCATATTGCCCGTACTGGAGCCCATAAAGAGCTTGATTCCCGGAACACGATGCGTATCGAGCTGCTCAAAATCATTTACATTATCATTGGTAGCACCAAAGAAGAAGCCGTAGTTCACATGACTCTTCTCAGCGCCCAGCTGCCGCTTTGCCTGCCAAGCCTCCAGAGTGGTAGTCTGAGGTACCGTGTTAGGCATCTCAAAATAACTGGTCACACCACCAAAGGCAGCAGCGCGGCTTTCGCTCTCGATGTCAGCCTTCTGCGTAAGTCCCGGCTCACGGAAGTGAACATGATCATCAATCACACCCGGCAAAACAAAACACCCCGAGGCATCGATGACTTCATCGTAATTGCCACGGGGTGCCTCGCCTTCATATATCTCCTTGATAAATTCACCATCCAACAACAGGTCGCCCACAAAAGAGCGACCCTCATTTATAATGGTTCCATTCTTGATTAATTTCATATTACTAAACTTATAAAATGAAGAGTTTTACAAGATGTTAATGCCCAAGACCTTGAAAGAGCCCTGTTTCTACTCCTGACCTTCCTGTTTTTGAGGAATCGTAGGCGCAGCCAGTTCGTTGGCTGTAGGTGCCGGAGCCGCATCAGGATTTACCTGTGGAGCCGCTTCCATCTCTGGCTGCATGCCGCTCTGCGCATCTCGGGTACCATTCATAATCTCCTGATTTTCTTGAGCTTTCTTATAATAGTCCTTTACATAAGGATCATTTTTGAAATAGTCGGTAGCCTTGCTCATGATATCCTCAATCCAAGGAGAGAGCATCGGATACTGGTTGCCCATTGTAACGAGGAAGAAGACGCCCGGTCCCAGCACATTGTTGAAGTTGTCGGTAACAAACGAAGTGATGAGCTTGTCTTCCTGCTCAGAGAGGCGGATGGATTCCTCGTTCAGATGCTTGTTGACAGCCACCATATCGCTACCGTTCATGATAGCCTGGTCGTGCTTGTGTACCAGTTCGCGCAACTGATTCTGAATCTGCTGGTATTTCTTGAAGAATCCGAAGAGTTTATCGTTCATAGGAGTACCGCTTACCACCTGCTGTGTATCATCGAGCTTCACCGTAATGCTTCCACTCTCCAGCACCAGCGGCAGCACAGGGTCATCATCCATGAAGATATTCGCCATCTTCATAGAGTCGACAGAACCCTGAAAATGGAACTGTCCGTGCACTACATCGCAAGAATCCACGTTCTTGAAATCGTTGTTTTCCAGTATCTTAAGGTACAGCATACGTCCGTCCAGAGTACTTACGTTAGAAGTACCCGAGATATCGTAACTGTTGGCACAAGATGCAAGTGCCATCAAGGCAATGAATGCGTAAAATATTCTATTCATAAGCTATCTATATCACTTTCGGTGAACAAAAGTACAATCTTAATTTGAACTGACGAAATAAATTGCAGCAATTTAATTCATTCTTACAAGATTTATGTTTTGTTTGCACTCCTATTGGCCACCGAAAGCTTTTTTCTCGTCCTTTCTATATTACTGATTGTTTTCCTTCTTCAGTTCATGAGAGATGCGATGCGTGGTATACAGCTCCAGCAGGGCTGCGATGAGGAGGAAGACTACCCACTTATTATAGAAATAGGTGATATAGGTCTCATAATTCTCAAACCAGCGGCGCAGGAAAGCATACACCGTATCTACCATCGAGATGCCTGAGAGCACGAAGAAGATGTCTGCTACATACTGCATGCGCTTCAGGCGGTGGATTACCAGCGAAGGTCCCTCATAGAACTGCATCGCCTGCATTACACTGAAGAGTATGGTGCCCAGCAGGAACCCCCAGCTCGTTACCTGCACCAGTTGCGGATGTGAAAAACCAAATGCGAAGCAAGCCGCACCGACAACCATCAGCACGCCGCCCAGCAAGAAAATAGCACTTTCCAGTTTACTCAATTGTTTCATTTTCGTCTTGTTCGTTAGTTTTTTCCGGAATATCCGAACTCAATACAAAGATATCTTCATCATCAGCCTTCATGAAATAACGCTGGCGGGCTATCTTCTCAAATGCCCGCGCACCATGCTGCATATCGCGCAGGGTATGCTTGTCGTTTTCATACTGCTCACGATACTTTTCTATCTCCGAACGGAGCGTAGCTATCTCTATCTGGTACTTAATGTGCTGTCTTACACTATTGTCGTCAACTACACCAACTACCAGAACACCCGCTACAATCACTATAAGATACTTATAATGAGCGAGATAATTCCATATAATACCAAGTTTTTTACTCATTTCTTCCGAATTTGTTTGCAAAGATAATATTTTTTTGTTATCTTTGCATCATCAATTAAGAAAAAATAATGGAAGAGTATATAGTTTCTGCAAGAAAGTACCGTCCGATGACCTTCGATTCGGTTGTCGGACAGAGTGCATTGACCACCACTTTGAAGAATGCAGTGAAGAGCGGCAAGCTGGCGCACGCCTATCTTTTCTGCGGTCCGAGAGGTGTGGGCAAAACCACTTGTGCCCGCATTTTTGCGAAGGCAATCAACTGCGAGCACCCTCGTGAAGACGGCGAGGCATGCAACGAATGTGAGAGCTGCCGTGCCTTCAATGAGCAGCGTTCCTACAACATCTTCGAGCTGGATGCCGCCAGCAACAACGGTGTTGACCAGATTAAGGTTCTGATGGAGCAGACCCGCATCCCGCCTCAGGTAGGCAAGTATAAGGTGTTTATCATCGATGAGGTCCACATGCTCTCTACAGCCGCCTTCAACGCCTTTCTCAAGACGCTGGAAGAGCCACCTCAGCATGTCATCTTCATCCTCGCCACTACCGAGAAGCATAAGATTCTGCCTACCATCCTGAGCCGATGTCAGATTTACGACTTCGAGCGAATGACGGTAGCCAATACCATCAACCACCTGAAGATGGTGGCTGAGAAGGAAGGCATACAATATGAAGAGCAGGCGCTCGCCGTGATAGCCGAAAAGGCTGACGGAGGTATGCGCGATGCCCTCTCTATCTTCGACCAGGCTGCCAGCTTCTGCATGGGCAACATCACTTACCAGAAGGTGATCGAGGACCTGAATGTGCTCGACAGCGACAACTATTTCCGTCTAGTAGACCTGGCTCTGGAGAATAAGGTGCCCGAGATGATGGTAACGCTCGACGGCATTCTGAGCCGCGGTTTCGATGGCGGCAACATGATACAGGGTCTTGCCCAGCATGTGCGCAATGTGATGATGGCAAAGGACCCTCAGACCCTGCCTCTGCTCGAAACCAGCGACGACCAGAAAGCCAAGTTCCAGGCTCAGGCACTGAAGGCACCTACACCTTTCTTATATAAGGCGCTGGAACTGATGAACCAGTGCGATATCCATTACCGCGCCAGCAGCAACAAGCGATTACTGGTAGAGCTCACCCTGATACAGATAGGCCAGATTACGCAGCCCGAGGATCAGGATGTGCCTAGTGCGGGGCGTACGCCCAATAGATTAAAATCCCTGTTTCAGAAACTCCTGGCTCAGTCTAAGCTTGCCTCTCAGGGTGCAGGTTCTGAGCCTTCCGGCAGCAGCGAAAACCGGTCATCACAGCCGGGAGCGTCTGCTGCTACAGCTACTGCTGTGCCTTCGTCAGGGGCACCGACAGCCGCTTCTGCAGCCTCTAATGCTGCATCTTATTCTGCATCTGCCACCGCAGCCGCATCTGCCTCTCCAGAAGGCTCAGCCGCTGCCGGAGCTGCTACTGATGCTGCATTGCCTCACAAGCCACGACTCAAGAATATCAAGCTGGGCGGCATAGGCATGACTTTCTCTAACCTGAAGAAGAGGGAGGAGAACCAGCGCCGCCTGCACAGTCCGTATGATGATACCAATGAGGAAAAAGCGACCATCACGGGCGACCAGAACGAGTTCACCCAGGAGCAGGTGGAAGCAACATGGTTCAGTATGTGCATGAGAATGCAGAACAAGCTGGATTTCATAGGCTTAGCCAACCGCATGAAGAGTATTGTACCGAAGATAACCAACTATCCGCAGATAGAGGTTATCATCAACAACCAGCTCTTGCTAGACGACGTTTTGAACATCAAGAACCGCATTCTCAAGACTTTCGTCTTAGGTCTTCACAACAGCGAACTGAGCATCACCTACCGCCTTGCCGACCAGGAAGAGGTGGGCAAGGTCCTGACCAAGAATGAAGTTCTGGAACTTCTTATGGAGAAGAACCCTGCGATGAAAAAACTCACAAAGGACTTGGATCTGGTCATGACATAGAAGATACTCCACACGATACGAAATTCTCCACTCCATGTAGGACAACCTATACGGAGTGGAGAAAATTGTTTTTACAAATATCAAAAGTCTGGCACTTTAAGAGATACAGAAAAGTAAAGATCTAAGGCGTTACCGTGTGACAGTTGTGACAGTTGTGACAGTTTTCAGCGGAGGGGGTATATTGCGAGTTTGTAGCTATCAAATTATAAGTATATATATTTAAATTATTATATATATTTTATATATAATAATTTACCTCTAAAGAAAGGGAAGGAGGGGTAGGCGCTGAAAACTGTCACAACTGTCACAACTGTCACACTGTAACGCTTTCTGGGTAAAAAGGAAGTAGTCAGAAGAAATGGCTTTTTTATAGCATCTCATTGTTTTCTTGCTCAAAACACACAGAGAAACATTTTACAAAATATAGTTTTCTCCCCCACAACTCTACGACTTTTTTTGTTTAACTACGAAAGCCGGAATGTTAAAATCGGTTTAACATAACTCTGCAGGGTGAATTTTGGCGGTTCAGAGATTTTGTTGTACTTTTGCACCGTATTCATTTTTTTCCATGAAGCGCAGACCTTGATGTCGTGAAACGCGACACCAAACTTTTACGACCCGCGAAAAGCAAGGTTTGACGTTGCGAAACACAACGTCAAACCTTGAGGCTGTAAAACACAGCCTCAAGGTACAAACAAAAAAAAAAGCCCCCGGTGCAGAAAAGCACCGGGAGCCTTCGTAAGCAAATTATTATTATCTTAAAAAGATCAACTGAATATGCAGCACATCACAGTACACACCATGACGCACCGGCAGAAAGGCCTAGATGAGGTTCATGCCCGCTTCCTCAGCCTCCTTGCGCATCTCCTCAGGCCAGATGCTAGCCTGGATCTCACCAATGTGAGCCTTATGAAGCAATACCATGCACAGACGGCTCTGACCGATACCGCCACCAATGCTCAGAGGCAACTTGTCGTTCAGGAGCTGCTGATGGAAGTAAAGCTTCTCTCTATCCTCCTTGCCCTCCAGCTTAAGCTGACGCAGCAGACTCTCCTTGTCAACACGGATACCCATAGAACTGAGCTCGAAACTGCGACCCAGAACAGGATACCAGATGAGGATATCACCATTCAGTCCCATCTTGCCGTTCTCAGCCACGGTGCTCCAGTCATCATAGTCAGGAGCTCGGCCATCATGCTTCTTGCCATCGCTCAACTTGCCTCCGATGCCCTCTACAAATACAGCGCCATACTTCTTGCAGATAGCATCCTCACGCTCCTTAGGAGAAAGGTCTGGATACATATCGAGCAAATCCTGCGCATGAATGAAATGAATATCCTTAGGCAGGAAAGGCTTCAGCTGAGGATAATGCTCGCAAGCCAGGAACTCGGTACGCAAGATGGCACCATAGATGCGGCGCACGATATTCTCGAGGAAGGCGATGGTACGGTCTTCCTTGGTAATCACAGCCTCCCAGTCCCACTGGTCAACATAGAGCGAATGAAGATTATCCAGCTCCTCGTCAGCACGGATGGCGTTCATATCTGTATATACGCCATAAGCAGGCTCAATCTCATACTCGGCAAGCGTCAGTCGCTTCCACTTGGCAAGAGAATGAACCACCTCAGCCTGGGCTTCGCCCAAATCCTTGATAGGGAAACTTACAGGGCGCTCTACGCCGTTCAGGTCATCATTGATACCAAGACCCTTCAATACAAAGAGTGGAGCGGTAACACGACGCAGACGGAGCTCGGTGCTCAGGTTTTGCTGGAAGAATTCTTTTATCATTTTAATACCCATTTCGGTCTGGCGCATATCCAGCAGCGCCTTGTACCCTTCAGGTTTTATCAAATTGCTCATTTTTATTTCATATTTAGTATTTGCGCTGCAAAGGTACAAAATAATAATTAATCTGCAAGCATTTTTCCGTATTTTTTCGCAAAATGATAGCATTTTTAAGTTTTTTAGTAGCATTTTGTAGAACAATTTGCAAATACACATTATATATATGAAAAAATCTGTCCCAAATATTTGGTTATTTCAAATAAAAGCAGTAATTTTGCAGTCGACTTCCGTTTCGATGTCATACAACCGGAGAAACGGGCGGCAGAAAAGAGGGTCTCGTAGCTTAGCTGAATAGAGCGTCAGATTCCGGTTCTGAAGGTCGTGGGTTTGAATCCCACCGAGATCACCCGAAACAACAGAAATGATTAATAATTGAAAACATGGATTTAGTAGAACGATTTATAAACTATACGAAATTCGACACACAGTCGAGCGAAGAATCGACCAGCGTGCCTAGTACGGCAAAACAGCTCGAATTTGCCAAGTACCTGAAGAAGGAACTTGAGGACGAAGGACTGAGCGATGTCGAAATGGATGACATGGGCTATATCTATGCCACTCTGAAGAGCAATACCAAGAAAAAGACTCCTACCATCGGATTTATTTCACACATGGATACATCGCCTGATGCCAGCGGAAAGGATGTAAAGGCGCGCGTCATCAAGAACTATGACGGCAACGACATCGAGCTGAGCCCGGGCATCATCTCAAGCGTTGAGACTTTCCCAGAGCTGAAGGCTCACAAGGGAGAGGATATCATCGTGACAGACGGTACTACCCTGCTGGGTGCTGACGACAAGGCGGGCATCGCTGAAATCGTACAGGCTATGTGCTATCTGCGCGACCACGACGAAATCAAGCACGGAGATATCCGAGTAGGTTTCAATCCTGACGAGGAAATCGGTATGGGTGCACATCATTTCGACGTAGAGAAGTTTGGCTGCGACTGGGCTTACACCGTAGATGGCGGCGACCTGGGCGACCTGGAATACGAGAACTTCAATGCTGCCGGAGCTAAAATCATCATCAAGGGCGTGAGCGTTCATACAGGCTATGCCAAGGGAAAGATGGTGAATGCAAGCCGACTGGCTGTGGAATTTCAGAACATGATTCCTGAGAACGAGACTCCTGAGCAGACTGAAGGCTACCAGGGTTTCTACCACCTCATCGGTATCGAGAGCCGCTGCGAGGAGGCAAAACTCAGCTACATCATCCGAGATCACGACCGCAACAGGTTTGAAAACCGCAAGGATTTCATTGAGGACTGCGTGAACAAGATGAACGAGAAGTATGGCGACGGAACCGTAAAGGCGGTTATCTACGACCAGTACTATAACATGAAGGAGAAGATTGATCCTAACATGCACGTCATCGATATCGTGCTCAGAGCGATGCAGGAGAGCGGCGTTCCACCTCGCGTAGAACCTATCCGCGGCGGTACCGACGGAGCCCAGCTGAGCTTCAAGGGTCTGCCTTGTCCTAACATCTTCGCCGGCGGTGTCAACTTCCACGGCCCTCACGAGTTTGTGAGCATCCAGGTAATGGAGAAGGTAGTGAAGACCATCGTGAAGATAGCGGAAATCACAGAAGAATTTAATGACTAATACAGATATGGGGAATTTAGGCACATCTAAATTCCCCTTTTTCATAAACAGAAAAATATGGCTGAAATTCCATTCTTAGTAAAAGACCTCGCCCTCATCCTGATGGTGGCAGGCATCGTAACCCTCATCTTCAAAAGGCTCAAGCAGCCGCTGGTGCTGGGATACATCATGGCGGGATTCCTGGTTTCGCCACACATGTCCTACACCATGTCGGTAGTCGACGAGACGGATATCCAGACCTGGGCCGACATCGGTGTCATCTTCACCCTCTTCTCGCTCGGTCTCGACTTCTCGTTCAAGAAAATCGTGAAGATGGGTGCCTCTCCCATCATCGCCACCGTGGTCATCGTGTTCTGCATGATGATGCTGGGCATCAGCGTAGGCCACAGTTTCGGCTGGGGAAGGATGGACTGCATCTTCCTGGGCGGTATGCTCGCCATGAGCTCCACCACTATTATATATAAGGCATTCGATGATATGCGGCTGCGCACCCAGAAGTTTGCCTCGATGGTGATGAGCGTGCTGATACTGGAAGATATCCTGGCTATCGTGATGATGGTGATGCTGTCGGCGATAGCGAGCGGAAGCAGTCCCGACGGCGGGCAGATGCTTGCCTCTATCGTGAAGATAGGCTTCTTCCTGGGCGTATGGTTTATCGTGGGCATCTTCGCCATTCCGTGGTTCCTGCGTTCGGTGAGGAAACTTATCAATGCCGAAACCCTGCTCATCGTTTCGCTGGGTCTGTGCTGCGGCATGGCGGTACTGAGCACCAAGGTGGGGTTCAGCAGCGCCTTCGGAGCCTTCGTCATGGGCAGCATACTGGCAGAAACCATTGAAGCAGAGAAGATTATCAAACTCGTAGAACCGGTAAAGAATCTCTTCGGAGCCATCTTCTTCGTATCGGTAGGTATGCTGGTAGACCCGAAGATTCTGGTAGAATATGCCGTTCCTATCCTCGCCCTGGTGGGCACGATACTGGTAGGTCAGGCGATATTCGGCACCTTCGGATTCATGCTCGGAGGCGAGTCGCTGAAGTCGGCGATGCGCTGCGGTTTCTCGATGGCTCAGATTGGTGAGTTCTCTTTCATCATCGCCTCGCTGGGTCTGTCGCTCGGCGTCATCAGCAAGTTCCTCTATCCGGTAGTGGTAGCGGTGAGCGTCATCACCACTTTCCTTACACCTTATATGATCCGTCTTGCCACACCTACCTATCAGGTGATGGAGAAGCATCTGCCCGACAAGCTCATCCATATTCTGAACCATTTCGCGATGAGTCATCCCCAGACACAGCAACAGAGCAAGTGGAAATCGCTGATCCGCCAGATGCTGGTCAACACCACCGCCTACTCCATCCTCTCGGCAGCCGTCATCGCCCTGATGTTCACCTTCGTGCTGCCGCTGATGCGCAATCTGCTGCCCGGCTGGCATCTCCACTGGTATGCCAACGCTATCACCGGTCTGCTCACCGTCCTATTCATCTCACCGTTCCTGCGCGCCATCGTGATGAAGAAGAACCACAGTGCCGAGTGGAAACGCCTCTGGGTGGAGAGCAGCATCAACCGCGTGCCGCTGCTCTTTACGGTGTTCGTGCGCTTTATGATAGCACTGGCTTTCATCTTCTACATCATCAATTTCCTCTCGCGCTTTACCAATGCGCTGATTGTCTGCATCGGTGCAGCAGTAGTGATGCTGATGATAACCTCCCGTCACATCAAGAAGCGTAGCATCGTGATGGAGCGCGTCTTCGTTCACAACCTCCGCTCGCGCGATATTGCGGCTCAGGTGAATGGCGAAAAGCGGCCGCTCTACGAGGGCAGACTGCTGGACCGGGATATCCACATCAGCGAATTTGAAGTGCCTGAAGATAGCAGTTGGACTGGCAAATCGCTGCGAGAGCTGCATCTGCGCCAGCGGTTCGGTGTAGACCTGAGCAGCATTCACCGCGGCTCTCACCGGCTGAACATCCCGAACGGCGACATGATCATCTTCCCGGGCGACAAACTGCAGGTAATCGGCAACGACGACCAGCTGCAGAAATTCAACACCGCCCTGCAGAGCGACCTGCTGCCAGAGGAGGCTGAAATAGAAAAGCGCGAGATGAAGCTCAGTCAGCTCATCATCAGCGGCGGCAGCGAATTCCTGGGAAAGACGCTGATAGAAAGCGGAATAAGAGATAAATACAACTGTATGGTGGTAGGACTGGAAGAGGGCCGGGAAAATCTGACGCACGTATCCCCTACCCGAGTCTTCAAGAAGGGAGACATCATCTGGATAGTGGGAGAAGAAGCAGATTTGAAGAGAATCAAAAATTAAATGAAACACCACTACTTCACGGTGATATGGAAGCAACCCTGATTCACCTCATATTTAATATAGCAGCGGTTCTTGTTGCGGAAATCGCGGAGCACCTCGGAGAACACCCATTTCAGAGTATCATTCTGCACCTGTCGGCGAGGCTGTTCACGGGTCTGAATCTGCTTGTAGCGGTTGTAGCAGATATCGAAGGTAGTACCATAGAGATGGCACGAATTCTCGGTAGCATTGCCGTTTCGGGTACGCAGTTTCGCCACATCATCCTTGGTGCGCAGAATGCTCGTCACGATAATCTTATGCAGCGGAATGCCCTTGATCTGCAGCGAATCAAAATAGGCACGGCCGATATCCTGGAGCAGCACAGAGGCACGAGGCACCAGGTAAGGAATACTGTTGTTCAGCTTGTCGACATAAAAGAAAGGATTGCTGCCCACATACACCAGCTTGCCCTTGCTGTTCTCCGCCTCCAGACGGTTCTGTACCGGTTTCACACCATGCTTAGTAGCCGCCAGAATCTGCACATCCTGCTGGTCGGGGAAAGTATTGCCGAAATGAGGCACCGAGAAGATACGATGCTTCACCTCCCTGCCATCCTTGTCGAAGAAGATAGAAGGCTTGCCGCTCTGTGCCGTATCAGGCATAACAGAGAGTTCATCCTTCTTCAGGTCCTCAGCCACATTCCCTTCAGCATCAGCCGATGCATCAGAAATTTCAGCAGAAGAAGCATCAGAAGCAGCCGAATCCTTCGCAGCCACGAGCGTAGAATCAGCCGCACCAGCAGCCGCAACCTTCGGTTTTGCTACTCCCGGGAAGATGACTCTTACCAGCGCCAGAAGCAAAACCACAATACCAAAACCCTGTAAATATCTGTTCTTACTAATCTTCATAATTATCTTATTTTCACGAAATAATATTCTATATTCTTCAGGCAAAACGGGAACCGCATCGCCAAATTTAGCTGCAAAGGTAACAAAATCTCTCGAAAAAATAGCTTTTTTAATATTTAAAGAATGTTTTATTCGCCGAAATTTGCTCATTTCATGGAAAAGTAGTAATTTTGCAGCGTTATATAACAAAATATTAGATAGGATAGTTTAAACTTTATAGAATTAAGACATTTTGATAGAGAAACATATTGTACTCGAAGATATCGATCCAGTGATGTTCTACGGTGTGAACAATGCCCACCTGCAGATGATTAAATCGCTGTATCCTAAGTTGCGTATCGTGGCACGCGACAACGTGATTCGTGTGCTCGGCGACGAAGAGGAAATGGCAAAGGTGGAAGAGGATATTGAGCAGATGCGCAAGCACTTGCTTAAATACAACATGCTCAATGATGAAGACATCCTGGACATCGTGAAAGGAAAACAAACCAAGGCGGACAGCGTGAAAGGCGTACTGGTATACAGCATCAGCGGCCGACCTATCAAGAGCCGCAGCGAAAACCAGCAGCAGCTGATAGATGCTTACGAGAAGAACGACATGGTATTTGCCGTGGGACCAGCCGGTACCGGCAAGACCTATCTCAGCATCGCCCTTGCCGTAAAGGCCCTCAAGGAGAAAGCCATCAAGAAAATCATCCTCTCACGACCAGCCGTAGAAGCCGGCGAAAAACTCGGTTTCCTGCCTGGCGATATGAAAGACAAAATTGACCCATACCTCCAGCCGCTCTACGATGCGCTGGAAGACATGATACCTGCCGTAAAGCTGCAGGATATGATGGAAAAGCACATTATCCAGATTGCTCCGCTCGCCTTTATGCGCGGACGCACACTCAGCGATGCCGTCGTCATCCTCGACGAGGCGCAGAACACAACCTCCCAACAGATTCGCATGTTCCTAACCCGTATGGGCATGAACACCAAGATGATTATCACCGGCGACCTGACACAGATTGACCTGCCACGCGAACAGCGAAGCGGACTGAAGGAGGCGCTCAAGATTCTGGACGGCGTGGAAGGCATCGGAGTGGTGAAGCTGGGACAGAAGGATATCGTGCGCCACAAACTCGTAACCCGCATCGTCAACGCTTACGACAAGTATGACAAGGAGAGAGCGGAAGCACGGGAAGCAGAAAAAGATAATTCAAAATAATCAGAATGAAGAATGAACTGAATGATTCTTTAAAAATAAATTTCATCAAGAATGCAGATCATAAATAAAGCATATCATAAAGTTCAAAGTTCAAAATTCAAAGTTCAAAGTAAAATGAAAGCATTAACAAAGACAGATTTCCATTTTGATGGACAGAAGAGTGTTTACCACGGTAAAGTACGTGATGTGTATGACATTAACG
>CATXJC010000012.1 GCA_958369755.1 uncultured Prevotella sp. | reverse complement strand
ATTACCCAGGGCGCTGCCCTGGGCTAGGAGCTTCTGCCCTTTCAGGGCGTGTGGGTGAGATACTTGCGAAAGTTCAGTAAACTATATATAACCTAAAAAACTTCTATTTTAATATTACTCGTCGAGGATAGCAGCTGTGAACATCCATTTCACGAGTCGGGTCTCCTTAGAAGAGAACTTGCCCACAGGAAGCTTCAGCATCAGCTTGTTCCACCCCTTCTTCAGGGTGATGTCTATCGCCGGACGAGACATATAATTCTCATTTTTCAATGTAATCTCGTTGGAACGTTCTGTATTTGTATTCTCCCAAACAGGAGGCATAATTTCCTTTCCATTGAGCCAGGCACGACTGCACTTGTAATCCCAGGTACCCTGCCGAGGAGCCAAATCGCTTTCCGAACGACTGTAGTTCTGGAATTCCAGCATCAGCTGGGTCTTTCTTTCCTTTGGAGAATAAATCCACCGGGTAGCGTAAGCGGTATGGTTTTCCTGCGGATTGGCATAGAAACCAGGAACCAATGTACCCCAGACATGACGGAGATAGATACCGTTGCCGATAATTTTGCGGGTCTTGTAAGTCTTGCCCTCAAACTGATAAACCGAATCTTCTTTCTCCTCAGGAGGGAACACCTTGTTCAAATCACCTCCGTTAGGGAAGGCATCGGTAATCAGCCACTCGCTCTGGGTCTGACGGACGTATGGGAATGGAACCTCCTTCAGCCAGGTCTTCTTCTGCCACAGCAGGCGGTCTTCAAACTCCTTGAATGCAGCCAACTGCTCCGGCTCGTCCTCCCACAGCAGGGTGCCCTTGCCGTCAAAATAGCAGTTGCCGCCTCCACGCCAGGCACGTTCTGCCAGGGTGAGCATATAAGGATAGAAATTATTCTCAGCCAGCAGCTGAGGTGTATTGTCTATGAAGCGGTCGTTCCAGAAGGCTACGATGCTGCCAGCCAGATCGTCGCTGCCCTCAGGCTGGTTGTAGATGCGGCTGTTGAACATCGCCACCAGGTCGGCGTAGGTATCGAAATGGTTGGCGTAGTGGTAGCGGCAGTCGATGGCAGGGATGCCCTTCTGTGCCTTTCCACGATAGCTCCAGAGCTGCGTCATGTCGATTTCGCCCGGTTTGTAGTTCCAGCCAGGGTTATAGGAGATAACCTTCTTGCCCTTGTTGCGGATGTATTTCACCATCATCGGAACGAAATCCGGATTGGTGAACTGAACCTCGTCGGTTCCTATATGGAGATAAGGTACATCGAACGTAGCGCATACCTCATCGATGATATCTTTCAGAATCTGCGTACCTTTTTCGCTCTGCATATCGGTCTTGAAGGTACGCTCAAAGGCAGCACTGTGGCCCGGCATATCGATTTCCGGAATCAGGAGCACCTGGTGCTGCTTGCAGAATTCCACCAGCTGGCGGGCCTCTTCTAATGTATAATACTTTCCTTTCTCGCGCTCCATGTTTTCAGGTGCATTGAGCTGCGGATAGCGCTTGCTTTCCAGTCGCCATGCCTGGTTTTCGGTGAGATGCCAGTGGAAGACATTGATCTTGTATCTGCTGAGAAGACTGATTTCACGCTTCAGTTCCTCTACAGAAATATAGCTTCTGCCCACGTCGTGCATGAAGCCACGGATACGGAAGGCAGGCCAGTCGGTGATGTCACATTGTGGCAAATATGTCTTTTTATTTTTAGTGTACTTTAGTTGTTCCAGTGTCTGTTTTCCCCAATACATACCCTTAGGGGTGGTTGCCTCCAGAATAATTCTCTTGCCGGTAACCGTAAGACGGTAAGCCTCTTCCTGAAACTTTGCTCCTTCAATCTGGCTCACATATTTTTCCTCCACCGTCAACTCACCGCTGGATTTCTTGCCATTAAACTGATACTTCTGAGGCAAAGGCAATAATGAAGATGGATGATTGGCAGAGATGCCAGCCATGTACCAAAATATAGATAGCACAAAAAGCAAGAGTCGATTCATATTTTATTTAGGTTGATTTTGTTGATGATATATGATGATTTACAAAGTTGATTCAAGATAGAAAAAATTGTAAAGAAGAGAGGGAACGAATCCCTCTCTTCTCATTTTTATAATCAAACAAAATGATGTGTCTTATCGACACTTCCATATACTCTTATTGTTCATAACCAGGAGTCTGGTGCAACTGGCTGTTCAAGCCAAGTGTATTCTCGTCGATAGGCCACAACAATTTACTTGCCTGAGCAGAGGTATATTTGGTAACATACTCAGAACCCATCAGTCGGAGGTCGTACCAGCGCTTACCCTCGAAGAGGAACTCGCGGCATCTTTCCTTCAATACAGCCTCGATGACATTGGCATCGCTGCCTACGAAAGAGTTGTTGGCATAGAATGAAGCGTCTGTATCATTAGGATAAGCCACCTCAGCCTGGTGAGCATTGAAGTACTCCTCGCCGTAAGCACGCTTTCTTACCTCGTTGATCTCAGCAGCAGGATCCTCGCCCAGCAAAGCCTTAGCCTCAGCCAAGCCCAAGAGACAGTCTGCATAGCGATAGATTGGATAATCATCGAGCCACTGGCGCAGGTTGTAACCCTCTGGCAAGGTACCCTGGAACTTATACTGGATGTTGCCAACATACTTGAGGGACCCATCCTCGTTCTTGGCATAGATATCCTTCAAGCTACCAGCCTTACGGGTATCGCCATCACGATAAAGCTCCTTCCACATATCCTTGTTGAGAGATATACGCATTACACCGTCCATATTACTCATGGCAGACTCAGCCAGAGAAGTACCATCAGCCTCATAGTAGTTCTTGAAGAACATAGAACCCATCACCAAAGTCAAGCGGAAGGTATCATTCCACATAGTCTTCTCATCCTTGCCGTAATAAACAGCGTAGATAATCTCCTTGTTCTTCTTGTTGTTAAAGGCAAATACCTTGGTAAAGTCGTTCTGCAAAGCTACGTCAGCCTTCTTCACATCCTCATAAGCAGCCTTGGCTGTCTGATAATCAGCGTTGCCGCCGCCCATCTGCTTACCGCTCCAGAGATAAGCCTCACCCTTGAGCATCTTGGTAGCAGCCAGAGACCAGTAGTTTCTGCCGTTGGCAAACTTGTAGTTGTCGCCATAAGCCTGCTCAGAAGCCTGGATATCCTTCTTGATCTGAGCCATTACTTCAGCTGCTGGAGAAGCAGCCTTACCCATGTTGCCGATGCTGATGTCGCTACCCTTGGTATAGTCGGTTACAACGATAACGTCGCCATAGGTTCTCAACAGCTGGAAGTACATGAAGGCACGCATACCGTATGCTGAACCCAGATAGTTACTTTTGGCAGCCTCCTTGATAATATTGGTATTCTCGGCCTTGGCAATCATCAGGTTGAGCTGGTTGATAAATCCGTAGCAGCCGCCATAGTTGCTGATGGCTGGACTTGCCTGGCTCAAGAGGTTGTTCCACATGAACTCATATCCACTACTTGCCTCACCAGAGAAAGGACTGCCACCATAGAGATTGGTACGCATCTCACCCCAAAGGTAAAGGTTGAAAGTGCGGTCGCGGAACATTGCCTGGAGACCGGTATTGGCAGAACTGAACTGGCCTTCTTCCTTCCAGTAGCCAGCATCAGTAATCTCACTTTGTGGTTCTACATCAAGACAGCTAGTCATTGAGAAGACCATGCAGCCTGCTGCAAAATATTTCAAAAACTTTTTCATTTTAGTCAAATTTTAGAATGTTACAGATAAACCGAAGAGTAATGTGCGTGGTGTTGGGTAACGACCGTTGTCAATACCTGCACCATAACCATTATACGCTGCTGGCTCTGGAGAAGCTCCGTCATAACCAGTGATGTAGAACAGGTTCTGACCTGTTACATAGAGGGAAGCATTCTGCATACCTACTCTGCTGATCCATGTCTTTGGCAAGTTCCAGTTGAGAGTAATCTCGCGCAGTGCCAGGTAGTCGCCCTTCTCGTAGAAACGGGAGCTGTTACCGTTGGCTGCTGTGTAACCGTTGTTCTCACGGGTGATATTCATCTTGTTCAACTGGTCTGCGTATGTGAAGACTGGAAGGTCTGCATCGCGGTTGGTCTCAGACCATGTATCCTTTACCTTGTCGATGAGGTTGAACGAACCCTGATACTGTCCCAAAGAACGAGCCTTGAGGTCGTTGTAGATGGTGTGTCCCAAAGAGTAGTCGAAACGGGCATAGAGAGATACGTTCTTGTAACCGAATGTTGTGGTGAAACCACCAGTCACATTAGGGAAGATATTACCTACTACCACGCGGTCGAGCTGACTGATATGGCCATCGCCATTCACGTCTTCCCAGCATACATCTCCTGGCTCGATAGGCTTCCAGCCATTAGACTCCTTATACTTCTTACCGGTTGCAGGGTTGATCTGGTCTGCCAAACCTGGACCATAAAGATGTGCGATGTCGTCAACACGCTCGTTGGCATTTGCCTTTACATCGTCCCAATCTCTGAAGATATGCTGCTGCTGGTAACCTACCAGGTCGCCCAACTTACCACCTTCACGGTATCCACCGATCCACTTGGTTGGGGTCTTGCCGTTGGCATCTACCTTGCCTGCTGCTACCTCGTAACCACCAATCTGGTTGTTTGGCTTGTCGCTGCTTGGCAACTGGAGAACCTTGTTGGCTACAGAAGTGAGGTTAGCTGTAACATCCCACTTGAAGTCCTTGCTGTTGATGATGTTGGCACGTACCTCCATCTCGAAACCAGAGTTGCGGAGCTTACCCAGGTTGGTCTTCATGCTAGAGAAACCGGTGTAACCTGGCAAACTGATATCAGTAAGCAAGTTGTCGGTTGTACGGTTATAGTAGTCGAGGATAAAGCCCAGACGGTTGTTGAAGAAACCGATATCGAGACCTGCCTCGAACGACTTACTCTGCTCCCACTTCAACGCAGTGTTGGTAAGGGTTGAGTTATAGTAACCAGTCTGACCGCCATAGTTGCCATACTTCTTGTAAAGACCATAGATATCGAAGTTACCGATACCGTTTACGTTACCGTTGATACCATAACTTACACGTGGCTTCAAGTTGCTGATGACGCTGGAAATCTTAGAGTTCTTCCAGAAATCCTCCTCCATGATGTTCCAACCTGCAGATACACCTGGGAAGAAACCCCAGCGGTTGTCCTTCAACTTAGAGATACCGTCGTAACGATAGGTGAAAGAGAAGAGATACTTCTGCTTGAAGTCATAGTTCACACGACCGAAGAGAGACTCGATACGGTAACCGGTCTTGCTACTGCTTGTAGCTGTACGGTTAGCACCTACGTTCAGGGTATGGATGGTATCGAATGGAGAGTTCTCTGTACTTGCATTGAAATTGAAGTACTGATAGTCGAAGTACTCACCACCAATCATGGCATCCACATTGTGATTCTCGAAGAAGGTATCGTGATAGTTCAAGGTACCGCTCAACTGAATCTGAGTGAAGCGTGTAATGTTGGCATAAGCACCACGGGTCTGGTTAGAAGAACCCTGGTTCTGCTGCTGGTAAGACTTGTTGAAGCTCTCGTACTGGTAATCGTAGTGATACAATGAAGAGTTTCCGGTGAATACCAGTTTCTTAGGGATAATGTTCAAATCGAAGCCCAAGTTATAAGTCTGCTTGCGTGTACCGTCTGTGCTTGTGAGGCGAGAACGGTAGTACTCTGGGTTACCGTCACCTGTACCCCAACCAGAAGCAGGAGTGCCATCCTCCAGATATGGATTCCAGGTAGGACGCTGTGAACGGGAACGATAGAAGAACTCGTATGTACCGATCCACAGAGAAGGCTGCTTAGCCCAGCTGTATGTAGTACCTGCCTTTACATTCAGGAAAGGAAGTACCCAGTAAGAACCGTTGAAGGCACCATTGAAGCGCTTGTAGCCTGTGCCCTTGACAGCACCATCCTCGTTGTAGTAGCCGAGACTTGCAGAGAAGGTACCCTTGTCGTTACCGCCAGAAAGGCTCAGGTAGTGATCCTGGGTAAGCGCTACATCATGGAAGGTTGCATCTTCCATCTGACCGCTGTAATCCTTATAGAGAATCTGCTTGCCCTCGTAGTATGGGTCGTCCATTACCTGCCAGCCCTCACTCTGGAGATGCTTGGTATCATCATTGAGATAACGGATATCGAACAACTTGTTACCGATACCATAACCCATCTGGTTATCTACAGAAGCTGCACTTGGAGCATTATTGGTATAACGCTTGTAACCCAAACGGTTGTAGTAGATGTAATCATGTGCATTGAGGAAATCGTAACCCTGACGGGAGAAGTTCATACCGAGCTTAGCCTTGTAGTTAACTGTGGTCTTACCAGCCTGACCATTCTTGGTCTGAACCAGAATTACACCACCGTTGGCACGGGCACCGTAGATAGCGGTAGAAGCGGCATCCTTCAAAACCTGGATTGACTCGATGTCTGAAGGGTTGATATCGCTCAAGCTCTCACGGATGATACCATCCACAACGATGAGGGCACCATTATGGCCACCTGTGATAGAAGCACCACCACGGAGAGTGATGTTAGGACTTGCACCTGGCTGACCAGACTCGCTGATAACACGGAGACCTGTCACCGTACCCTGCAACGCATTACCCACGTTGCTGACAGCCGCCTTCTCCAATACCTTATTATCCATCTTAGAGATAGCAGTGGTCAATGTGGCACGCTTCTGCTGACCACCATAACCCGTTACCACCACCTCGGCAAGCACCTGCTTGTTTTCGCTCATTGTTACGTTGAGAGGCTGACCCTCGAACTTGATCTCCTGAGTATCGAATCCGATATAAGAGATGACGATGATGTCGCCCTTCTTCACGTTGCTCAAAGAGAACTTACCGTCCAAGTCGGTAACAGCACCATTGGATGTACCCTTCACGAGTACTGAAGCACCGATTACAGTCTCTCCAAGGTCATCAACTACCACACCTGTACAGGTAGAGGTCTGCTGCGTGGCACTCACTGCCAAGCTACTAGTACCTGCGAATGCTGGCGAAGCGCCCATGCATCCCAAAGATACTGCCATGACTAATTGTTTCAAATCTGAGTTCATGTTCATAAGTTGATAATTAGTTAATATTATTTATATCTGTTGTTCGTTATCTGCTCAATGCTCAGGTTATAGAATCGGATATCGTAGTAATCATCCGTCTGTGTCTTCGGATCCTTAAAGGCATTCTCCTCCAGGAGGAAGTAGATGCTTCCATTCTTGCCCTGAACCATGGTTGAGTAAGCCGATGTTGTATTGCTCAACTGATAGCAGCCTTCCCAGTTCTTGGCAATCGCCTCTGGAGTGGCATAATCAGCAGGAGTCTCCAATGCCTTGTAGTAGATACCTACGTTGTTACGGCCTGGACCTACCGGAACACTCTGGAGCAATAACTTCACCTTCTTGCCGTTCTTCTTGGCATCCACCATGAGAACCTCGCCATTGCAAGAGTTCTTATGGGCAGCAACACCCATATTCTTGGCATCAGAAGCTATTACCTTGCCCCAAGAGCCTGTGGCAGTCTTCTTATCCTCATAAGTATAGATGTTGATGTAGCGTCCACCCATTGCACGGCTGCTGAGCAACACGTTGCCGTTTGGCAACTCTTCAACCTTAGCTTCATCTCCACGAGGAGCAGCCTCGGCTACATTCTTGCCCAAGACATTCCAGGTCTCTCCAAAGTCATCGCTATAGAGAATGCGGTTACCGCTACGGGTACACAACACGGTATAGACACGATAGTACTTGCCTACCTTGATCTGCTTACTCTGACAGATTCTACCACTGGTAAAGAAGGCAGATTCCACTTCTGGCATGAGGTCGTAAATCTGCTTGGTCACTTCCTCGCCATACCATGTCTTACCCTCGTCGTCGCTGTAGTATCTACCCATCATCAGGAGATTACCACGCTTAGACTCCCAGTAGCCGATGCCGCCCGATGCACACATCAGGAGGATTCTGCCGCTCTTCTTATCTACTACGACAGCCGCATCGCCATGGGCGCAGTCGAAACTGGTAGCAATACCGTTTCCACCCTTTGCCACCATCTGCTCAGGAGAGCTCCAGGTAGCGCCCTTGTCCATACTGGTCTTCATCACGATGTCGAGATGACGGCCGCCACCAATATCCTTATTGTGATAACGATGATCGGTAAACGCAATCAACTTACCCGACTTACACTCCACGATGGCAGGAATGCGATACTGTGCTTCCTTGTTAGGGAAGACGGTGATGCCGTCCTGACCTTTCACAGTCTGAGCCTCAACTGCCATTTCAGGGATTGCAGCAGCAACCTGTGCAGGCATCATCAGGGTAATACCCATCGTAGCGAGACACAATACCTTGCTTATATTTGCTGAAAAAATCATATTTCTCGTTTTTTGTTCATTTATACTTCCTTGTTCAAAATCTCCTGGCACAAAGAGTATGCCTTGATCATCATTCTCGGAATATGGAACGGTCCCTTGAAGAGATTACCCTTGGCAGGCTGTGCCACGGTACCGTCTCTGTGAAGATAACCATACCACTCACCGAACTCGGCATCTGGGAAGTGGGCGTAGGTCCACTCGCTGATGCGCTGATGCTTGTAGATATACTCGTCATCACCTGTTGCAAGGTAAGCATAGAGAGAAGCGATGATGGTTTCGGTCTGTGGCCACCAGAACTTCATATCCTGAGAATAATCCTGTACAGGAAGATTCCTGCAGTCTCTGAAATTGATGATGCCGCCATACTGCTTGTCCCATCCCCAGTCCCAAGACCAGTCGAAGATCTGCAGCGCCATATCGGTTATCTCCTTGTCCCAACCTCTCTGCTTAGCTACTTCCATGATAAACCATGAAGTCTCGATGCAATGACCTGGGTTGATGGTGCGCCCCATACAGGTATCCACAAATTCACCGTTCATGCCCACCGTCTCCAGCAGACACTTGAACTCTGGGTGGATAAAGTACTTCTTCAGCTTGGCGATTGACTCATCAATCTGCTCGGTGAGCTTAGGGTCGTTGATAACCTTGCGGATGCATGAACCCACGTTGATGAGAATCATGATGATGCTGTGGCTCTGCAACTGCACTGATTCCTCGAACTTTGGAGCCAGGATGCCTGGTGTGGTGAGGAAGCGCTGGGTGTCCTTGAAAATCTGCAGGGCACGTTCGGCATACTTCTGGTCGCCTGTAGCCAGGGCATACTCTGACATCGCAATGGCTGCGAAGGTCTCAGAGAACACGTAGCGGCGCATGCGCAATGGCTTACCCTCGGCAGTAACAGAGAAATACATTCTTCCATTCTCGTCGAAACAATGCTTCTCGATGAAGTCAAGGGTGCTCTTCGCAGCCTCCAGCCACATCGGGTTCTTTTCTACATTATTATATGCATAGGCGCATATAAAGGCGAATCGACCCTGGAACCATACCGACTTGGTGGAATCGATCAAACTTCCATCTCTATCAAGACAAGTGTAAACACCACCGTTTACCTTATCCCATCCATGCTCCATCCAAAAAGGCATGATGTTCTGAGTTAAGTCGTTCTTGTAGGAGTCAGCCCACTGCTTGATATATTCTTTAATATTCATTCTTATTGATTTTGTGGAGATGATTGAAATTAAAACTTATTGCAACGGTCGAAGAAGTGGATAGCCTCCAACTCTTTCTTCATTGCCTGCTCTTCCTCATCGGTCATGTTGCGGAATGGAGTACGGTTTGGACCCAAATCGAAGCCCATCAGCTTCATGATACGCTTACCGCCCACGATATTACCACGGTAGTGGCAGATAACGTTGATGACCTCCTGAGCGAAATTCTGCTTCTCACGGGCTGTCTCGATGTCGCCGTTCTTCCAAGCCTCGATGATGCCTACCAACTCCTTACCGTTGTAGTTGGTTGTACCACCGATACCACCCTGGGCACCGCCCTGAGCCAGGCTAGGGAGAATAGTCTCATCCTGACCATGGAGCATATCGTACTTACCGTTCTTGTAGAGACGGCACTGGTTGTACTCATACAGGCTCTCAAAGGTATATTTGATACCAGCGAAGTTAGGAATGCGTCCATCTACAGCCTTCAACAGATCGAGCATTGGCAGATAAGCGCCATTGAATGCAGGAATATGATAGTAGTAGAAAGGAAGCTCAGGAGCAGCAGAAGCAATCTCCTCGCAATATTTCACCAGTTCCTCGATGCGGCCGATGTGCGGGAATGGAGGCGCCATTGAACCGATGCCCCAAACACCCAACTTCTGTGCGTGCTCAGCCAAACGACGGCTCTCACGGAGACAGCAGCTGCCTACATGAACGATAATCTTAAAGTCCTTTGGAGCTACGGCTACCCATCTCTCAGCAAGGAGCATTCTCTCCTCGGTGGTCAACATATAGCCCTCGCCTGATGAACCATTGATAAACACACCCTTCAGACCGTTCTTCTGAAGCATCTTGGCATAAGCCTCGATTGGTTCCAAGTTCACATCACCGTTAGCATAAAAAGGAGTAAACGGTGCATCGATAAGTCCAATGATCTTTTCCATAATTATATATATATATAAGTTAGTTAAATTTTCCTTGTTACTATATTATTATTCTAAGTTATCAGTCTTTGGCTTCAAGCAAGCCAGCTGAAGTGTCAGCGCAGCGATAACCACCACGCCCAATACGGCAAAAGCCAATCCCAGATTACCGCCATCAGAGAACTTACCCATCACCTGGGTAACCATGGCTCCGGCAAATACGCCCACCATATTCATGATACCGTATGCTGTTGCCCTATATTTTGCCGAGATAATCTGACAGAGGATTGGCATATTGTTGGCATCAAACATACCGTAACCGATACCGAAGAGCAATCCCGCTCCCACTACTGCTACCACACTGTGGCCGAAGCCCAGGAGGAAGAGAGCAGGAATCGTCATTCCCAGACCGATGGCACTGGTATAAACGCGGCCACGGATGTTCTTGTGAACCCATTTATCGGAAAGTACACCGCCGAAGAGGACACCAAACAATGAGGAAACCGCGATGGTGATAGTTGACATCGGACCCGCCTCAGACATAGGTACACCCAGATTCTCTGCAAACAAAGTTGGAAGCCAGTTCTTGGTAGCCCAACCTGGAAGAGAAGGAACTGCGAAATAGAAGAGAATCACCCAGAATGCCCAAGTAGAAAGCACAACAGATAAGCCTTGGAACAATCCGCCCTTTGCAGGCTTTTCCTGCTGAGCCACAGCCATACTCACAGTATCCTTGTCTTTATCGTGCAACAACAGAAGCAATACGACAGAATAAGCGATTCCGAGAATACCGAACCAGCGGAAAGCAGTGTGCCAGGAGAAGGCTGCTGCCACGGTAGCACCAAATCCTCCGATAGCCTGACCTACATACAAACCGGTCATGTGAACACCGACAGCCAGAGATCTTGACTTTCCTTCATGCCAGTCGGCAATGAGAGACAAGGCAGAAGGGATGTAAAGCGCCTCGCTGATACCCATCAATGCCCTCAACATGTAAAGCTGATCAAAACTGGAAGCATATCCCATCAGATAGGTCACCAGAGACCAGACAAAGAGACTGCCTACTACTAATTTCTTTCGACTGATCCTATCTGCTACGATACCGGCAAATGGACTCACAATACCATAGATCCAAAGGAAGACTGCCATCAAAGCGCCAAAGGCTTCAGCTTGCTGTAATTCCACGATGTCAACCTTCATAGCGGCCTGCATGGTGGAAAGCATCTGTCGATCCATATAGTTGAGAAGAGCAACCACCCACAGGAGCGCTACAACTAACCAGGGATAAAACTTTTTATTTTTCATTTCGATTGTTAGTTTTGTTATTCGGGTGCAAATTTACCACTTATTTTAATACCAGCCAAATTTTAATGAATTAATTTTCGTTATTCAAGTTAATTAAATTAGTTTATTTATTTGTTCTTACGTTTTATATCTATACACCTTATTATATATATAAAAGAATCTCCTCTGAGCTGTTTGAGCAACCAGTATTTTAAAAAGCTAAAAATCATAGGTTCAAACAGTTAAATCATTCCCCGAAAATGGGGAAAAACAAAGTTTATTCTAATAATTTAGATTAATTAACTCTCAAACATTAAAAAAACGGATTTATTTATTTATCTTTGCAGCGTAAAAACTTAAACAAGAAATATCTGTATGGCAAAAAGCATCATACCTCACACTAAATGGTCTGCCTCTAAGACAGCTCTTTTGAACTTGCTCATAGAACATGGAGGGCAAACTATCGCCGAACTATCCAATAGTTTGGGGGTAAGTGTGCCATATACTACCAAGACTCTGAACGAGCTCATTGAGGATGGTTTGATTGAGGTAACAGGCAAAAAAGACAATTACTCGAAAAGAGCGCCAAAGATTTACAACCTCATCGCAACATCCGGATATTTCCTCGGCATAGATACAGGAAAGCAAAATCTCACCTTCGGCATCTGTGATTTTTGTGGTAACATAGTGGCAGAACCTGAACTGATACACTTTGACTACCAGGACACCCCGGAATGCTTCAACCGTTTCATCAACCTCATCAACGAATACATCCAGAGATCAGGCATCGCAAGAAGCCAGATTAAGAAGGCTTGTATGAGTATCGGTGGACGAGTGAACCCGGAAACAGGTTGTGCCTATAATTACTTCACCTGCACGACAATGCCGCTGGCAGAAGCGCTGACCGAAAGACTCGACCTGCCTTTCTGCATCGACAACGATACCCGCTGCATGACTTACGGTGAATATCTGAAAGGTGTCTGCAAGGGATTGAAAAACATCATCTTCGTAAACGTCAGCTGGGGCATCGGCATCGGTATCATCTTCGACGGCAAGCTCTATCTCGGAAAATCAGGCTTCTCGGGTGAAATCGGACACATGCACATCTATAATAATGACATCATCTGCCATTGTGGAAAAACAGGTTGCATGGAAACGGAAACATCAGGATCGGCATTGCTGCGAAAGATGAAAGAGGCACTGGAGAACGGTGGAACATCCGTGCTGTCCGACAAGGTGAAGAACCAGCATCAGGAACTCACCCTGCAGGATATCCTCGATGCCATCAAAAAAGAGGATGTGCTCAGCATTGAGACCCTGCAGAAGGTGGCGGTGGAACTGGGAACCAATCTCGCCGGCATCATCAACATCTTCAATCCGGAGATGCTGGTCATCGGAGGAGACCTCTCGGTGACAGGTGCTTATCTTACCCAACCTATCTGCATGGGCATCAAAAAGTTCTCGCTCAATATGGTGAACGAGGATTCGCAGGTTGCCACCTCTACCCTGAAAGAGCATGCAGGACTGATTGGAGCCTGCCTTATGGCAAGAAGCAAGTACTTGAACAATTAATAGATTAAGAATACATTATTAATATATAAGAATACATTAACTATAAACATATATCAACTATGCGTGTAATTATCGAAAAGAATTACGATGAGTTGGCTCGCTGGGCAGCTCGTCACGTTGTGGAGACCATCAAAGCTTTCCAACCAACAGCAGAGAAACCATTCGTTCTGGGTTTGCCAACAGGCTCATCACCTATTGGTATGTATGCAGAAATCGTAAAGGCTGTCAAGGCTGGTGAGGTTTCTTTCAAGCATGTACTCACATTCAACATGGACGAATACGTAGGTTTGCCAGAGTCTCATCCAGAGAGCTATCATTCATTCATGGCTCACAACCTCTTCGACCACATCGATTGCCCTAAGGAGAACATCCACATTCTCAATGGTAACGCTGAGGATCTCGAAGCTGAGTGCGCTCACTACGAGGAGATGATTGCAGAAGCAGGTGGTATCGACCTCTTCATCGGTGGTATCGGCCCTGATGGTCACATTGCTTTCAATGAGCCATTCTCTTCTCTCAACTCCCGCACTCGCGTGAAGACTTTGACTACTGATACCCGCATCGCTAACTCCCGTTTCTTCGGTGGCGATATGAACGCTGTGCCAGCTACAGCCCTCACTGTAGGTGTTGGTACCGTTATGGCAGCTAGAGAGGTGATGATTCTCTGCAATGGTCACAACAAGGCTCGTGCCCTTCAGGCAGCTATCGAAGGCCCTGTAACTCAGGCTTGGACTATCAGTGCACTGCAGACTCACCAGCACGGTATCATCGTTTGCGATGAGAGCGCTACAGATGAGTTGAAGGTAAGCACCTACAAGTACTTCAAGGACATCGAAAAAGACAACTTGTAAAAAAAAACAAAGTAATAACTATAAAGACAAGAAACTATGAGACTAAATCTTAGTTCAGAAATTGTACTCAACAAGGTACCATTGGCATACTACAAACCAAAGACTACTGTAGAGTACTCAGAGATCTCCAGAATGGAGAAAATTCATACCGACATCTTCGCCTCTTCCATGGAGGGTGCAGCTCATGTAGCTGACCAAGTAGAGAAGGAAATCAAGGCAGCTCAGCACGAGGGCAGATATTACGTGATGGCATTGGGCACAGGCTTGTCGCTCACACCTATCTACAAGGAATTGCAGAGAAGATGCGAGGCTAAGCAGCTCAGTTTCAGAAACGTGGTAGTATTCAATGCTTACGAGTACTATCCAGTACAGAAGGAAAGTTCTCTGAAGAGCATCAACCAGTTGAAGGAGCGTTTCCTCGACCATGTTGACATCGATCCACAGAACATCTTCACATTGGATGGCAGTGTGGCACAGGACGCAGTGCAGGATACCTGCCACCTCTACGAGAAGCGCATCAAGACCTTCGGCGGTCTCGACATCGCTCTCCTCGGTATCGGAAGAATGGGTAATATCGCTGCCAACGAGCCAGGCTCTGGTATCCAGTCTATCACCCGTCTGATCCTCATCGGCAATACTTCCCGCGAGGAAATGGAGAACAGCTTCGGCACCAATGAGCAGGTTCCTCCTTGCTCTCTCACCATGGGTATCGCTACCCTGCTCTCTGCCAAGAGTGTTTACCTCACAGCATGGGGCGACGAGAAGGCTGAAATCATGCAGAAGGTAGTAGAAGGAAACATCACTGACACATTGCCAGCCAGCTTCCTCCAGACTCATCCTAATGCAAACGTAATTCTCGACCTGAGCGCTGCTTCTCACCTGACACGTATCAAGCATCCTTGGCTCGTAACAAACTGCGAGTGGACTGACAAGCTGGTACGCAGTGCATTGGTATGGCTCTGCCAGAAGTTGCACAAGCCTATCCTGAAGTTGACCAACAAGGACTACAACGAGAATGGTTTGAGCGAACTCTTGGCTCTCTACGGCTCTGCATACAACGCAAACATCAAGATTTTCAACGACTTGCAGCATACCATCACAGGCTGGCCAGGCGGTAAGCCAAATGCTGATGACACTTATCGTCCAGAGCGTGCGAAACCATTCCCTAAGAGAGTGATCGTATTCTCTCCACATCCAGACGATGACGTGATCTCTATGGGTGGTACTATCCGCCGATTGGTACAGCAGAAGCACGAGGTACATGTAGCTTACGAGACATCCGGTAACATCGCTGTAGGCGACGAGGAGGTTACAAGATTCATGCACTTCATCAATGGTTTCAACCAGATTTTCGCAGACTCCAAGGATAGCGTGATCTCTAAGAAATACCAGGAAATCAAGGAGTTCTTCGCACACAAGAAGGAGAGCGATTTCGATACCCGTGACATTCTGACCATCAAGGGTTTGATTCGTCGTGGCGAGGCTCGTACAGCTTGTACATTCAACGAGATTCCTCTGAACCGCGTTCACTTCCTTGACTTGCCATTCTATGAGAGCGGCAAGATTGAGAAGTTGCCTATGACAGAGAAGGACGTTGAGATCGTTAGAGCATTGCTGCAGGAGGTGAAGCCTCATCAGATCTATGTTGCTGGTGATCTGGCTGACCCACACGGAACTCACAAGAAGTGTACCGACGCTGTTCTCGCAGCCATCGACGAGGAGAAGAAGGCTGGCGCAGAGTGGCTGAAGGACTGCCGCATCTGGATGTACCGTGGCGCTTGGGCTGAATGGGAGATTGAGAACATCGAGATGTGTGTTCCATTGAGCCCTGAGGAGTTGAGAGCAAAGCGTAACTCTATCCTCAAGCACCAGTCACAGATGGAGAGTGCTCCATTCCTGGGTAACGACGAGCGCCTCTTCTGGCAGCGTGCAGAAGACCGCAACCGTGGCACCGCCCAGCTCTATGATGAGTTAGGTCTGGCTTGCTACGAGGCTATGGAAGCATTTGTAGAGTACATTCCACTCTAAGCCTTCCATCAGCATACTCAAGTTGATATATAATAATATAGATCTTCATTCATACTCTAACCTATATCAACTATTCATTTGACAAAACTAATTGTACGAGAATAATTAGTTTGTGCCCTTCTGCCGAAAGACAGGAGGGCATTTTTTATATAAAAATTTGGGATTTCGTAAGAAATATCGTACCTTTGCAAGCAAAAAGCAAAACAAACGATATGAAAAGAATCAAAATGCCACTCTTGGCAAGAATCATCCTTGCCATTCTGCTGGGCGTAATCTTCGGCAATTTCTTCAATGAAGCAGCCGTCAGAGCGTTCCTCACCTTCAACGGAATCTTCAGCCAGTTTCTTGGCTTTATGATACCGCTCATCATCATCGGTCTCGTAACACCAGCCATTGCCGACATTGGTCATGGAGCCGGAAAACTTCTTCTTGCCACCGTAGGCATCGCCTTTGCCGACACCATCCTGGCAGGTCTGCTAGCCTATGGCACAGGCTCTACTCTCTTCCCTCACATGATTGCCAACTCGGCCCATGTGGCAGTAGATAAAGTGGAAGAACTCAAACCCTTCTTCGAAATCAAGATACCTGCCATGGTAGATGTGATGAGTGCCCTCGTATTCTCCTTCATTGCCGGACTGGGCATTGCGCACAAAGGCAGCCGCACGATGCAGAAGATTTTTCAGGAATTCAAGGAAATCGTTTCCGGTGTCATCGCCAAAGTCATCATTCCCCTCCTGCCCCTTTACATCTTCGGCATTTTCCTGGGTATGACTTTCTCGGGTGAAGCCTACCATATCCTGCTGGTCTTCGCCCAGATTATCCTCGTGATACTCGTACTCCATATTGTGATCTTACTTTATGAATATCTGCTGGCAGGCGGCTTGTCCCACAAGAATCCTTTTAAGCTGCTGCTCAATATGCTGCCAGCCTACTTCACGGCTCTCGGCACCTCTTCTTCGGCAGCCACCATTCCGGTAACACTGAAGCAGACCCTGAAAAACGGCGTAACCGACGGCATTGCCGGCTTCACCATTCCGCTCTGTGCTACCATCCATCTCTCGGGTTCTATGATGAAGATTACCTGCTGTGCGCTTACCATCTGTCTTATCAATGGTTTGCCGTGCAATCTGCCTCTCTTCCTCAACTTCATCTTCGTGCTCGCCATCTGTATGGTGGCAGCACCGGGTGTACCAGGAGGAGCCGTGATGGCAGCGCTCGGCCCGCTCGCCTCCGTATTGGGTTTCAATGCCGATATGCAAGCACTCATGATAGCCCTCTATATTGCGATGGACAGTTTCGGCACCGCCTGCAATGTTACAGGTGATGGTGCCATTGCCGTTGTCGTGGATAAGATATTCAGAAAAGATAAATAAAAATTAAAAAGGTGTGTCATGGACTTATGACACACCTTTTTTTATAAAAATATGATGTTACTACAAGAATCTTAGCATGGAATAACCTTCCAGGATTCTATGCACCTTCTATCAGCAGAGAAATTAATTCCTACCTTATATACTTTTCTGCCATCTTCAGCAAAAGCAATAGCATAATTTTTCTGGTTGATTTGCTGCATGGCAACATCAGCACTATGCTCGTATTTCAACTCAAACACATAGATGCTCTTCTTCGTGAAAAGTAACATATCTATACGACCATCAGCAGTAGGAACTTCGGCACGGATGTCAGCTCCCAACATCAGCAAACAAGTATAGAACACAGCCTGATAATGACGCTCATTGTTATTGACCAATGTATATGGAAACTTTTTATAGAATGTCTGCAGATGAGGAATAAATGCCTCCATATCATCATGCTCAACCAAACATTCATAGTAAGCCGCATACAAAGCATCCTTTTCTCCCAAATTATCCGGCGCATAATAACGGAACAGACTGTTTGAAAATCCCGTTTTCACCTCAGTATTAGGAAAGCCAAGCTTGAAGATTTTACTGCGGCGATTATACGCTTTTATCGTGAGATAACCACTTTGATAAAGCACTGGCACGGGGTCGATAATCTTCTCAGTAGGTGTATCAAAACGATCTGCCGTCGCCGTAATATCATCAAGATCCAGCATATCCAAATGCTTCTCCTGCAAAAGATCGATTAAGAAAGTAGGAGTGCCCGTAGAGAACCAATAATCATCAAATTCATTACTAGCCAATGTATTAAATAGACTATAAGGATTATAAACATCTACACCACGCCCACTGAAATGATAACCATCATAATGATGCTGAAGCTCCGACAAAGCCTCATCGTATGTCATTTCATTTTCATTTGCCAATTCACGGATGTCAGCCTTAAAAATTGACACCAGTTCATTTCTGCTGATTCCACAAATATCACTATATTTATCTAACATACTGATATTCGTAATGTTATTAAGTTCACTAAAGATACTCAACTGGCTAAATTTAGAAATACCAGTAAGAAAGACAAAGCGCAAATGTCTCTCTTCACCTTTCAATGGACTAAACAAATTTCGCATTGCATTACGAATCTGCTCCTGCAAATCCGGACTCTTCATCGAGTCGTGCATAGGAGCATCATACTCATCAATAAGTACCACAACCTCCCTACCTGTCTGAGCATAAGCAGCCTTAATGATATTCTGCAATCTCACATTATATGCTTTTTCATATTCCACATGCAGAGAATATCTTGCTTCGTAATCAGCAAGAAGACTATCTAGTGTAGCGTGCAAGGAAGCCATATCGTAAAACTTACCCTTACTGATATCCAAATGGATAACAGGATAGCTTAACCATTCATGCTCCAACTGCTGCATCGCCAATCCTTTGAAGAGTTCCTGTTTTCCTTCGAAATAGGCCTGAAGCAGAGTAACGAGCAGAGACTTTCCAAATCGTCTAGGACGATTCAGAAAGCAATACTTATTCTCATGAACCATCTGGTAGGCAAGAGCTGTCTTGTCCACATACACATAGTTTCCCCTGATAATGTTCTCGAAAGTCTGTATTCCGAGAGGATAATTTCTACCTTTCATAAGCCCATAATATTAAAATCGAAGCGCCAGTTTATCATCCTACTTCATTTTCCAGAAGGCATGAATGAATTGCTGGTTGCAAAGATAATGATTATTTCTGAAACAAAAGAAGATTGATACTGAATATTTTATCAAAAAAGGGGGAAAGCGGATATAATTAGGGTGCGCCATAAGTCTATGACGCACCTTAGCTTTCAAATGAACTTGAAAATTTAGAACTTAATCCAGGTCAGCTTCTTCCATATTCCCTCGAAAGGACCATGGGAATGGTACTTGAGCCAGAGGTTGGAGAAAAGACATTGTACTACTACCATGGCGATGCCGACAAAGAAGGCATAGGTAATGCCGAGCTTCGTCTGAAGATTGAAGCCATAATAGGCAAACAGTCCGCAACCGATGATAGACTGGAGAAAGTAGTTGGTCAAACTCATCTTGCCAAACTGGCGCAGGAATGACAATCCCTTTCTGAACCATTCCTTTCCGTACCATAACAATACGAATCCTGATACTACAAACGAGAGGATGAAGAAGTTGTAGATAGGATAAAGCCAATTGTTCCATGTTTCCATGTGGCGCACATCTGCGATGCCTCCCACGATCAACACCAGGATAGAAACCGCCAGCACCTTCTTCCACAAAGCCAGATTGTTGTTCTCATTGTAGAACCAACGCTTTCTACCCACCAGCATTCCGAGTATGAAGAGGCAGATAGTCTGCGTATGTCTTCCCTTCATCATGCACCAGTAATAAGTAGCCACCTGTCCGTATCGCAGATTGCCATAGGCATTCTCCAGGAAGGTGCCGTGCTGATGACCATTATACATATTTCCATACACCTCTCTCAACGACGACGCATCTACCTGCCATCCCGAAATGAGGGAATAGATTTCTATCGGTTGGATAAAGAGGAAGGCAACCACCCACCAGAGCCATTTGGTAGGAAGATAACTCAATGGGATGAGAACCAGTCCATAGATGGCATAGGAGAAGAGGATGTCGCCATCGAAGAAGGCGGTGTTCACGATACCGAGCATTGCTAATAGGAACATTCGCCAGGCGAATCTTCCGGAAAAGCAATTTCCACGCTGCTGCTGGTTATCGTTCATGATGAAGAAGCTCAATCCGAAGAGCAGGGCAAAGATGCCATACATCTTTCCCGACAGCAGCAATGCCAGCACATCTGCCATCCAATCATCACACCCCAGCGTATAAGCATGCGCTATGCTTCCATCGTACATATTGAAATGCTCCACGGAGTGATAGAGAATAATACCTGCTACTGCCAATCCTCGCAAGGCATCAGCCACGTCAATACGGCTGTTTTTCAGTCCCAATGTCTTGTAAAAATTCATTTTGATATTGTATGTTAGTTATTATTAGCGTACAAAGGTAAGTGCAAGCCAGTCATCGAACTTCACGTTCTGGAAGGTATGGATGCCCAGCTTCTCGGCAGCCTCACAGTTTTCCTTCAAATCATCGATGAAGAGGGTTTCGTCGGGATGGATGTTCGCCTGCCTGATTACCTCCTCATAGATGCGGGCATCAGGCTTAGCCAGATGCATTCTCTGAGAGAGGAAGCACTGCTCGAAATAATCCTCTGCCCCATGGTTCTGATAAGGGAAGAGATGCTCCACGCAATAATCCCAATGCACATCAATGGTATTACTTAGGAGGAAGAGGCGATAGCCAGCCTTCTTCAACTGCAGGAGTCGCTCCTTTTTGTAATCAGGAATCTCCACCAGCATCTTGTTGGCAGCATTGATGATCTCATCATTCGTCACATCAGTCCCTGTCAACTTACGGGCTGCATCACAGAATTCTTCGGTGGTAATCATTCCCACACCCAGCTTGCTCATCAGCTTCATTCCCTCACTCTGAGGATTTGAATCAACCAACTCCCCCATTCCTATCGCCTTGAAAGCCCCGATGCATCCTTCCGGATTGAGCTTCACCAAGACATTACCTAAATCGAATATGATATTCTTGTATTGCATAATCTATACATTACTCATGTTTCATTAATTCCTCATTTTCTTCAAACTCAGCAATCCACTCCATCGCTCATAGAGGCTGGAGTTGTACTGCCGCTGTAATTGTCGGACACTCCAATTCTGCTTGTAGCATTCAATCTCATAAAAATTACGTTCATTTTGATTAGCAATACGCATGAGTATGAGATAATGAGACCAGGAAAGAGTGAAATGAATATCTGCATTCTCTTGAATTTCGTAAACAGTGTTTGCGATTTTTCCTTCGCTGTATATCTGATAGAATTTTCGGGCTGCAGTAAGAGTTTCAACAGACCAGCCCTTTCCATATCTTTCAGTTAATTTTTTAGACAAGTTTCTTAGCACAGTTTTCCCATATTTGGCTCTAGCATATCCTTGCTGCTCATCCACAACAATGTATTTGCCGACTCCATAATAGGTGTAAACCATTGTGGTATCAATAGTTGTCTTTACATGTTTCCTAGCCTCATCTATCAGCTTTGACACATGCTCAAACAGAGAATCTTCACGTTTACTAATTTCATCCATTTTTATCTGTCTAAAATTCCACACTATCTTTTTCCAACTCCATAACAGCCTCGAATTGAAATTTGTTCTATGATGCTATCAGAAGCCTATTTAAATTACAAAGGTAATGATAAAGTTTCACAAAGCCGCTTATATTATTCACTATTTATGCTTTTTTGTCTTTTGCGAATGAAAATGTAATAACTCAGAACCACTATGGACATAAGTAGTTACAACTATTTTTTTCATCTTTAGCCCATTTCTCTTCTTCCCTTATCCGTATGTAAACAATATTCTCAAGAAAGAAAATCAGGCAAAAACACCCGAAAAATGAGGAAAGAAGAGATTGAGAATTTTTCCTTAAGGGTTTTTATTTTTTTCCTTAAGGGAAAATAGTTTTTTCCTTAAGGGAAATGATTTTTTCTCTTAAGATATTTTCCTGTCACGTTTAAATTGTAAAGTAAAAATAACAATCTAAAAAACAGTTGTCACTTTTTTACTTTATTTCTCTTTTGGATAAGGAAGAACAGAAAAGCCACTTGTTACCACGCCTAATACAACTCATTTCCAACGAGTTATACCAGAGCGTGGTAACAGTGGCATTAATTATTCAAAATCAGCTTGTTGTTTCTCAACTTCCTTGAGTTTTTCCTTGCTGCTTTGCATGTTAGTATTGCCTTGCAGGCGCATACGGACGCCATTCCGAGGAATGGCATTCATCTCTTTCTCACTTCCAATCAACGGATATTCTGGTTTTACACTTTCCAGTTCGATGTATCCATCTACAGGAGTCGTCTTTCCCTGCCAGACCACAGAGGCTTTCACCTTGATTTTGCCGGCAGTAGTTGTACTTTGAATCAGCACAGGAGCTGTACCCCATTTCACTTCCACAGGATTGGAGAAAGATTCCTGATCACCCACAATCCTACCCTCTCCTTCGATAGAAAACAGAATGTGCTCATTATTGAGTCGCTTGATGTTACCCTGGTCATCGGCTATGGCAGCCACAACGGTTACCATATCAGAGCCATCGGCATGAAGCGAAGTACCTTCGTTATCTACCCAAAGCTTGATTCTGCTAGGTCGGCGGGTAGGCTTCACCTGATGAGTAGCCACCAGTTTGCCATCTACATATCCCTGAGCCAGCAGATAGGAATCAGACTGCTTCTTCTGGCGTGACAGTTCCTTATCATCCATCACATGGAATACATCCTTGAAGGTAATGATCGGTGAAGGCATTCCCACCTGATTCTTTGCCTTGGCATAGGTATATACCTTACCACCTTTATTATAGGTTAGAGTCACCGAGTCGCAGTTGCTATAGATGGTTACATCAGCTGGCGAGAACGGAGTCATGGCATTGGCGATATAAACCATAGGACCGCTGTCTGCGATGAGCGAAGGATTCTTCTGGTTAGGACGCTGCGACATGAACATATAGTACGAATACTTAGGCTGGCGGAAATTGTCCATAATTCCTCCGTAGAAAGGATCCGGATGATAACCTCTCTGATGGTCGAACGAATGCCACAGGCATCCTCCCACATGCTGTCGGGTGGTACGATACAAGGCATCATAGCAGGTATATTGATAATCCGGCTTGCCATAACCCTTTGCCTGAACCAGCATTGGGTACTCACCCCAAGACCTGCTGGCACGACTAGGAGAATTATGAGAATTCCAGTCGTCCACGTTATCACCCCATTCTCTGGTAAAGTAGTTCTTCTTTGGATTCACCTTATCTGAGCTCAAAGTCCATGTAGGATCACCCGACAGAGGATGAGTAAACTGAATGTTGTAATATTCACTTCCCTTTGCCGTAGCATCACAGGCTGTATAGCAGTATGGATATGGATATTCCTCGTGTACGATACCCTTCACCTTCTTGGCAAAATCGTCAGGATACCAGGTCTCGTTGAGGATAGGTTCCCAAAGCCATACGCTCGGACGGTTTCGGTCTCTTCTTACAATGTTTCTGATATCATTATACACATAGTTAGCGAAGCTAGGTTCCGGATTCCAGAACTGCCATCCCGGGGTATTTTCGATCACAAACAGTCCCAGTTCATCACAAGCATCCATAAAGGCAGGGTCTTGCGGATAATGAGCATTTCTGATAACACGCAGTCCGGTATCTTTCAGTTTCTTGGCATCTCTCCAATGCAGACTGTTAGACAGGGCATTGCCGACAATGGCAAAATCCTGGTGGCGATTGGCTCCAATCAATGGTTCAGGATAAGGTTTGCCATTGAGCCAGAAGCCATCGCCAGCCTTAAACTCTAAACTTCTGATACCTATTCTTATATAATATCCATCCACTATCTTGTTCTGCTGATTTTTAACATAGATATTGAGACGATAAAGGTATGGGTGATCAGGGGTCCAAAGCTGAACAGCCTTGATGGCGGCCTTAGTAGATAACGTTGTGGATTTCTGGCGTGAGATACTGGTATTCAGCTTTTTACTCCAAACCGTCTTCTGACTGGCATCCTGCAGTTCATACACTAGGGAACCCTTGAAATTACTGCCTGCGATATTCTTCAGCATCGTCTTGATGTTGATTTCTGACAACTCCTCAGAAACCTTGCCGTAAGATACAAAGACACCACCGCCGGCTATATGATTTTCTTCGTTGGCATCGGTAATGAATACCTTGTTGGTCTTGATAAGCCAGCAATCTCTATAAATGCCACCAGCATAGGTAAAGTCGAGCACATCCTGCGCCTTTCCTGGAGGATAAGAAGGATCATCGCTGTTGTCTGCCATCACGGTAATGACATTATCCTCTCCATACTTCAGCATATTGGATACATCAACGATGACAGGCAGGAAACCACCAAAATGCTGCTTCATCAGCTTTCCGTTTACCCATACCTTGGATTTGCCCATGATGGCCTCAAAGTAGAGCACCAGTCGCTTACCCTTCCAGGTAGCATCAGCATTGAAATGCTTTCTGTACCATACTTCTCCCTGATAATTCACACAGCCACTAGCCTCCATCGGGAGTTTTTCTATGCCATCAGGCAAGGAAGTCAACTTCCAGGAACTGTCATCGAAACTTACATTCTCAGCTCCATCCACATGCCCTTTATGCATTCTCCATGCAGGGTTCATAGAGTAGGCATTTCTTCCGGTACCGGCAATCTCGAAGAAGCCAGCTGTTGAGAAATGCGGCTGATAAGCAGCTGCAGCATGAGTCAGGAAAGCTAAGAATGCCACAAATAAGGTTAATAATATTTTCTTCATGCACTTTTCTTTTTTAAAAGGTAGCCACTATGATATTACCATATCGTGGCTACCTTAAAACCTATATTATCTATGATTATTTACCAACCTTCACTTGGTGAGCAAAGAGTATTGGTTTCTATTTCCTTTGATGGAATTGGATAATAGTAATACTTGTTCGTATCTCCTACTTTTCCAGTTTCCAACTGTTTATATCTCACATCGCTGCAAGTCTTGATTCGCTCATCCAGCAATCCCCATCGACGCAGGTCGTAGAAGCGCTCACCCTCCACGAAGAATTCAATAGCCTTCTGATGCTCCAGATCCTTGAAGATCTCTGTCTGGCTCATCGCTCCACTGTAATCATTCAGGTTTGCACGACGGCGAATCTGGTTGATATACTCCACAGCCTTGTTCAAATCCTGCTTGGTAGGGCTATAGAGATAGCATTCTGCCAATTGCAACAGAACTTCAGCATAACGGATAGCACGCTCGTTGATGCAAGACATCGGTGGATCACTTTCCTCTTCAGCCGTATTCCAATTCTGATACTTCAAGATCCAGGTAGTATTCCATCTGTCTTTCTCAAATTTCTCGCGGAATGGCTTCAGATAATAAGTACATCCAGGATAATCCCAGGCTGCTGAGACTCGTGCACGATAGTCGTAATTGCCATCCTTGTCAAGTTCCTGCTTGAAAATATCCATCATCTGCTTGCTAGGAGTTGCCTCATACCAGCCAGCAGCCTCAGGAGCCGCATATTCCTTAGGACGCGTATTGGTCTGAGTGGAGTTGTTGTTCTCACCATCCCCCCACAAGTCGGTACCACCCAGATTATCAATCAGGAGTTCGAAAATACTCTCGGCATTATTCTCATGCGAATCGTCGAAGTTCCATGCAAAATCATCCACCAATTTATAGGTATATGGTGACTTGGTCAACGGCTCCAGCACATCAATGGCCTTATCGTATTCCTTTTCATAAAGATAAATTTTACCCAATGTTGCCAAGGCTGCTCCCTTGGTAGGTTTTCCTACAACCTCATTTTTCAGAGGAAGCAAATTGGCAGCTTCAGTAAGATCCTGTATCGCCTGAGCCCATACTTCTTCCTGTGAAGACTTAGCCAGCGGGAAGGTTGAAGGAGACTGAGAGGCAGTGAGTCGCAGAGGTACATCCTTAAACTCTTTAGCCAACTGGAACAGATAGAAGCCACGGATAAAAAGACATTCTCCCTTTGCTTTCCTGATGAAAGCTTCAGACAAGACGTCCTTCTTCTCCTCTAACTTCTGCATGATGGAGTTGGTGCGGTACAAGGCATTATAGAACTGATAGAACATTCCCTGCACCAGGGAATTACCTGTGGAATTGGTAAAATTCTGAGCCTGATATACTTCGCTGATATCATTTCTGAAATCCACTTCATCGGCTCTGGCTATACGCAACATCACACCACGAGTTCCATAATATCCTCCATTAAGAGCATTCTTAAGAGGTGTATAGCATGAAGTAAGTGCCAACTCAAAATCAGCCTCATCCTTCCAGAAGGTAGCTTCTGTAGCCTGATTTGGATTCACCTGATCAAGTTTGCTGTCGCAGGAAGTGTACACCAGGCACATACTTCCTATCAAACCGCCTATTATATATGTCTTAATATGTTTCATTGTTTCAATTTTTTAGATAACGACTTAAAAGTTAGAATGTAAGATTTACTCCAAACATAAAGGTTCTATTAGCAGGATAGATGAATTCATCGAATCCACGCTGATATACACTGGATGAGTTCACGTCAGGACTATATCCTGTGTAGTCAGTAATGGTAAAGAGATTATCTACACTGGCATAGACACGTGCCTTCTGGAAGAAGCCCAGCAGGCAGTTCTCCGGCAGGGTATAACCCAACTGAACGGTTCTCAATCTCAAATAGTCACCCTTCTCCAGGAATCTGTCAGACTCAGAACGGGCATTGCGGTTAGGATCATTCCATACCAATCTTGGTGTCTTGGCATTGTGGTTAGACTCAGTCCAATGATCCAACACGGTTGACAGATAGTTGGTACCTCGAGTCACATCTTCCAATTCCAGTCGAGTGGCATTGTATATCTTATTACCGATAACACCCTGGAGTGTGAAAGAGAAGTCAAAGTTCTTATAATTGACACTTCCATTCAGAGAATAGGTAAACTTAGGGAAAGGACTTCCGCAATATACACGGTCGTCATCATTGATAGTACCATCATTGTTCGTATCCTTGAATCGGATATCACCTGGTTCTGCACTTGGCTGAATCAACTTGCCATCCTTGGAATGTGCCTGTACATCTGCCTGACTATTGAAATAGCCGTCGCATGGAATCAGCCAGAAGCCGGCGATAGGATAACCAGCCAAAGTCTTGGTAGTATAGGTACCACCATGGATAGTTCCACCGGTGATGAACTGAGATTCAGAACCCATAGCTACCACCTCATTCGTATTGAACGAACCGATGGCATTAACGCTATAAGAGAAATCCTTGTCAAGACGATCGTTCCAGCCCAGATTGAATTCGAAACCCTTGTTTCTGATCTTACCCGCATTCTTCACAGGGTCGTTGGCTCCACCTGTAGAGATAGGAATAGGCACCGACAGGAGGATATCCTTGGTATTCTTAACATAGTAATCCATCGTGAGACTCAATCTGTTGTTCAATGCTATCAAGTCGATACCGACATTGGTCATAGAAGTAGATTCCCACTTGATATCAGGATTGGCAAAATTCTTAGGAAATGCACCCTGCAAGAGTTCACCATTACCATTAGGATAATTGATACCCGTTGTTACAGTAGAAGAATACTGATAATCGGAGATTTCCTGATTACCCAACTCTCCATATCCTGCTCTCAGCTTCAACTGATCGAGCCACTCAACATGATCCTTGACAAACTTTTCCTCGGCAATATTCCAACCTACAGACACAGAAGGGAAGTTTCCGTAACGATTACCTTTGGCAAACTTAGAAGAACCATCACGGCGCATCGTCATGGTAATCAGATATCTATCCTGATAAGAATAGAAGATACGACCTAAGATGGAAGTCAATACAGAACGGTAAGAATTGCCAGAGGTACCTAATCCACTGGCTGCAGCATCCAATTCCCAAATTCCGGTTGACATACCCTGTCCCCAGCCACTCAAATATCGATACTTTGTATCCTGATAAGAATAACCAGCCAACAAAGAAATCTTGTGGGCACCAAATTGCTTATCAAAAGTAAGAAGATGTTCCATGAGGAGATTTCTTGTACGAGACTGGCGTTCTGTATTCTGAGTAATGCCATTCTTATCCAATCCAAAATCGTAAAGACCCTTTTTCTCATTATAACGATAGAACTGGAAATCAGGAGTAAAATTCATCTTATACTTCAATCCCTTGATCGGCTCTATAGAGAAATAAACGTTGGCATAGACTTTTGCATTGTCACTCTTGCGGCCCATGACGTTATCATCACAGGTACCCAATGGGTTACGGAGATTAACCACGTCACCATACAATCCACCATATCCACCAACACGGCTACTATCATATCTGGACAAAGTAGGAACAGACTGCAAGGTATGTCCCACCATACCTCCACGAATTTCACTGAACAGAGGTTTATCCTTATCATACTCCAAGATGATATTGGTACCCAGGTTTACAATTCCCTTCTTGTAATCCACCTTGCTCTGCATGGTATAACGCTGGAAATTGGTACCCTTCAAAACACCGTCCTGATTGGTATAGCCAAAGCTATTATAATAGGTAGTATATTTTCCACCACCCTGAACAGAAAGATTATAATTCTGCATCAAAGCAGGATTGAACATAATATCCTGCCAGTCATTATCCTCTTTAGAAGCCAGATCGAGCGCCATATCCAGCGGCTTTAAACCAGATGCTGCTCTAGACTCGGTGGTAACCGCAGCCCAATCAGATGCATTCAAAAGATCCAAATACTTGGCAGGAGTATTAACACCAACATTGGCTGTTACGTTTATGGTTGGCACACCCTCGGTATTGCTACCACTCTTAGTAGTAATGATAACGACACCATTGGCTGCTCGAGAACCATAGATGGCTGCAGAAGAAGCATCCTTCAGTACATCGATGCTTTGGATGTCGGAAGGATTGATATGATCGATACTCGACATATACATACCATCAACAATGTATAATGGAGAGGCATTGTTAAGAGTACCAATACCTCTGACCATTATACGAGATCCTGAACCAGGCTGTCCACCTTGTGAAACGATGTCAACACCTGCTATCTTACCTTGAAGAGCTTGTCCTATTGTTGAGTTACTTTGCGTATTTAATTTCGTAGCATCTACATTAGCTACCGAACCAGTAAGATCAGCTTTTCTCTGAGTACCATATCCGATAACTACAAGTTCATTGAGGGTCTTGCTGTCTTCAAGCAATACAACATCCTTAAGGGAAGTGCTACTGGCTACCACTTCCTTTCCCTTATAACCAACATATGAAATCACCAAAGTAGCCCCTTGAGGTACATTGGTAACAACATAATTACCATCCATATCTGTTACAGATCCATTGGATGTACCTTTAACAATGACACTGGCACCAATAATCGGTTCACCATTATTGTCGAAGATTTTACCAGAAACTTTAGGAAAAGTCTTGGAGTCTTGTTGAGCAGTCTGACCCTTCAATAAAGGTGAAGCTGCAGCTTTGCATACCATAGTTTGGCTCAGAAGAGTCATCGTAAGGCACGTCATTAGAACGGTCTTCTTTTTCATTGTCTTTTAAATTTATTAAGTTTTTATAAATTAAGATTTGATGACCGCAAAGTTAAGCGATTCTGCGGAAAAGTGCCTAACCAAAATGGACAATAAAATACCGCATTTTAGACAGCCCAATGTCTAAAATGCGGTATCTAGCTAAAAATAAGAAGTTTAAGTGATTTTACTTTTCCAAGAACAATTTAGGTGTCAAATCGAATTCTGCCTGAAAACACTTAATGAAATACGACATATTACTATATCCTACCATATACATGATCTCAGTAATCGTGTATTGAGAATTTCTGAGAAGGAATGCAGCCTTCTTCATCCTTATCTTCTTGATGTAAGCAATTGGGGTCATACCAGTAATCTGCTTGATCTTACGATAGAGCATCTTAGGATTATAACCAACCTTATCGGCAAGCGAAGCAACATTAAAACTTTCGTCCTCCATATTTTTTTCTATAATTGAGGTAACCCTTTCCATAAACTTCTCATCATAGTTTTCGGGGGGCGTCGTTATCTCAAACTGCGGTGAAGCAATAGCAGCAATCTTCGCATCTTTTTCCAATGCCATTTTCTTATCTATCAGGCGGGACACCTGCAAGAGAATCTTATCCAGACTGAATGGCTTGGTAAGGAAGATATCCACACCAAGCTTGATACTTTGCAGCTCTGTATTCTGATCATCCTTGGCAGTGAGCATCAGGATTGGAATATTGGCTGTGGCTTGTTGATGTTTCAAGGCTCTTACCAACTGGAATCCATTCATCACAGGCATCATCTGGTCTGCAATAATCAGACTAGGATGGTATTTCGCTATTTTCTCCAAACCATCCTTTCCGTCAAAGGCCGCAATACAGTTATACTGTTCCGAGAGAGCATCTCTTAAAACAGATACTATCTCTCTATTGTCATCTACAATGATGATGGTATATTTATCAGGATCAAGATCCCTTTCTTCATCAACAGGCTCATTTGTGATGGCATTCTCTCCATCAAGTGGCAACGAGATGGTAAAGAGGGTGGTTTTACCGGAAGTCAATTCTACCTTGCCTCCATGCATCTCTATGTATTTCTTTACAAGAGACAAGCCGATACCACTGCCTTCATTATTCGGACTCTGATTATCACCCTGATAGAATCGGACGAAAATCATCTTGGCATCTTTCTCTGAAATACCTCTTCCATTATCCTCTATGCCAATCAATACCTGATTTTCTTCCTGCCGGACGGTCACATCAATAATCCCGGTATTGTTTTTAACAAACCTGATGGCATTGGAAATGAGATTGGTTATTGCCGACTGTATTTTCAATGTGTCCATATTCATCCATATCTCCTGATGGGCAGAATGGAAATTGAGCTGGATGTTTCTTTCCACTGCGATAGAAGCAAACGACTCCAGGCAGTTGCGTACCAGAGAATTCATATCTATATGCGAGCGAATCATAGAATTATCATCCTTGAAATCAGCATTTTTGAACTCTAGCACCTTATGAATAAGCATATTGAGCTGCAAGGCATTCTTCTGGATGCCGGTCAGCGATTTCTTCAAGGCAGTATTCTGCTGGGTAGCCCTGATAAGCGTACCCAATGGGGCGATGATCAGGCTGAGTGGCGTCTTCAGCTCATGCGACATATTGATGAAGAACTCATTTTTCTGTCTCAACAACTCCATCGACCGATCTTTTTCATGCTGTTCCATGATGGCTTGGTTACGTCTCTTATACCAAATGATGGTAAAGACAACGATACCGATTGCAATCAATACATATATCAAGATGGCAACGGTACAGACATACCAGGGACTCGGCACTATAATATAATAAGTACTAATCTTGGCATGTTTGTCAATTGCCGGATTGGTTGAACAGAGACTTAATTGATAAGTTCCACTTGAAATATGAGCAAACGACAAGTCGTTACTTCCTTTTTTAATCGATTGCCAGATATTGTTATCACCAAACTTATAATAAAAGGTAACAGCCTGATGTGGCATATAATGCAAGGTAGATAGCTCGAAAGTAATATATTCTCTGGATTTCAACCGAATTTTCTCTGTTTGAGAAGGAAATAGGATGCATTCTTGATTGCTGCTACTGGAGACACTGGTAATATACACCCTGTTACTTTCTTTTTTCGTTTTTATCTGATAGGTAGAAATGCCATTTTCTCCTCCCCATACTATATGATGAGAATGAGGCAAATACATACCAGACAGACACAGATTATTAGGCTTATCATAGAATGATATCTCATCGTTCTGAGTGTTAATAATGAAGATACCATCGGAGCAAGCAAACCACAGATTCTGGTTTTCCTTAACAAATGCAGAGATAGGACCATCAGAAATACTAGCATTAAAAGTCTTCAATCGATTGGTACGCTGATCATACTTCATGATTTTTCCTTCCTGTGACGACAGCCACAAGGCATGATTGCAGAATGCAACAACCTGATATTGCACATTTAAGTGTTGTTCTTCTCCCGTAAGAAGATTCTTCCTTATAATATGATTATTGGCACATAGCCATATCTCTCCCTTATCACCAGGTAGAATCTGACGAATATAATTATCCCCTTTCAGTTTTTCCATTTTTGGGGTTTGCTCCTTATCTATATAAGTGCGATTGGCACTGTTGATCAGTTTCTTCTTATTGATAACAAATAAGCCGCCCGAATAAGTACCCACCCAGAATTGACCTTTGGTATCTTCGTAAATAGCGTATGCCCATTTCGCAGTCTCACCATGACGATTAATGATGTTATAATAATCAAATTGCTGGGTAACCTGATTGTATCTGGCAATACTGGCATCAGAAGCTATCCATATATCATGGTCAGAATCTTCATATATTTGGCGGATTCTGTTGTGATGTAGATGATGATATTGGTCGGAAGCGGTATAGCAGGTAGCCGCTACCTGATTGGGAGGCAAAGAAAGTTTAAGCAGTCCATTTTCTCCACCTAGCCAAAGATTGTTATGACTATCTCCCAATATACTGGTAAAGTTGTTTCCATATTCATTATGGGTAAACTCATATATATTATGATAGGTGTACCAAGTAGGATACTCCATTATTGTGATTCCATCATCGGTGGCAAGCCACACATTGTCATCTCTATCAATGGTAATATTCCAAATGATATTATTACAGATGGATTGATGAAAGGCATTATATACCAACGAATGCTGCTGATGAGTTGTCATATTATAGATGTAAAGTCCAGCATCTGTACCCGCAATCAGATTATCGTTTCTGTCCAAGGCCAGCGACTTGAAAACACACCCGGATAAGATTTCACTTATTTCCATCTTATCTTGCATTGGATGATATACACACATTTTTCCTTCCATTCCGACAAGGAGGCTTTGATCTTGCGGATACCATAATAAAGAATTTACAAAGTTATCACTAGTTGGCAAAGGGATTCTACGAATATGGTTATGTGCCGTATTCACTGCAAAAAGCCCCTCAAGAGAACCAACATACATTGTTTTACCCACAGGACATAAAGTATAGATACTAGTAAGTTTGATTCTAGATGTTGCAATTTGCTGTAGTTTGCGGTTTTTCAGATTATATCTCCACAATCCTTCTGTATTGGTGCCTATCCAAAGGTCATCTCCCGAAACAAGCATCGTTCTCACAGATTTTATCCGATTCAAAGGCTTCAATACCTGTTCCGACTTACCATTTGTTGTATTCAGATAACAAAGTCCTCCCAAAGTACCCACTATCAGTCGCTGATCGTCTGCCTGGGCAATACTCATAATAGATTGCTCTGCCATATACAAGGTAGTTTTATAACCATCATATCTGCAGACACCATGATAAGTTCCAATCCATATCATTCCTTTTTTATCTTGAAATACCGAAGTTGTAGAATGTGCCGCATAAGGCAGTTCTACGGTTTTGAAGATGTTATACGGCAAAGAGTTGTTGGGTATAACAATATCATTTGCTATGCCAACACGAATCGTAAGCAACAAGAACAGTATAATAGTTAGTAATTTTTCTTTCATCTTATTTCTACCACTAATGATTTACAATTAGTTTATAAATACAAAATTAACCAATTTCTCGCATTCTATCACATTTTTTAATATTTATTAAAATAAAAAAATCTTTCTATAGGCATCCAAATAGATTTCGTATAAATTTATAGCCCCAAACATTTGTATATCCACAAATAATATCGTATCTTTGCAATCGGGTTTCAAGCCCTATCCCAAAAGAGGATCACATTAAAAAATCAAACTATATAAAAAACGTCATGAAAAGATTATCAATTATCGTCTGCCTCTTTATCTTCGCCCTGATGCCTCTTATGGCACAGGTGAAGCAGACTGTTGCCGTGCTCGGCGACTCGTATTCAACTTTCGAAGGTTTCATCCCAAAGGGATATGCCACCTGGTACACCACTGCGGTTCAAAAAGCAACCGATGTCAACAAGGTAGAGCAAACCTGGTGGTGGCAGGTTATCAAGGAAGGTGGTTACAAGATGGGCAACATCAATTCCTATTCCGGTTCCACCATCTGCAACACCGGCTACCGCGATGAGGATTACAGCGACCGTTCATTCATCAACCGCACTACCCTGCTGGGCAATCCGGACATCATCTTGATTTGCGGCGGAACGAACGACAGTTGGGCGAATGCCCCTATCGGCAATTACCAGTACAGCAACTGGAAGCGTGCCGACCTCTACTGTTTCCGTCCTGCCCTGGCGAAGTTGCTTTCCGATCTCCGTCAGCGCCATCCGAATGTAGATATCTACTTCATTCTAAATTCTGAGCTGAAGGATGAGATCAACGAATCAGTAAACAAGATCTGCAAGACCTATCAGGTTCCGGTCATCGCCCTTCATGACATAGACAAGAAGAATGGTCACCCAACTATCAAGGGGATGAGAAGCCTTGCCGACCAGGTTCTGAAGGTGATTAAGAAATAAAAATAGCAAGCCACTTTCAAAAACACTCTTCACTCTTCACCGAAAGGTCATAAACACCTGTAGTTTAGAAACTTACACGAGTGAAGAGTTTACACCACTCTTCACCACTCTTCACGCGGAGCCGCTTACGGAAAATCTGTGAAATCTGTGGGACATAAAAAAGTGGTTTCAGCCCCCCGACCGAACAGGACGAGCTTCCATTTCAATTCCGTACGCAATCCGAAGGTGAAGAGGGGTGAAGAGTGGTGAAGAGTGGTGCGTAACTCTTCACCTCTCGCACCCCCAGTGTTTATCGGGGTTTCAGCCGATTTGGTGAAGAGTGAAGAGTAAAAAAGCGAGTGGTTGTTTTACCAGCTCCCGACGTATCGTTTTGTGCCTGGCAATGGCAGGTTATTGCCCTGGTAAGGGGCAATGTTGTGCCATAGTGAGGCAATAAGCGCTACAAGCCCCTTTACGCCTCGTCAGTACTATCATGGCGACCTCTCAGTAACGTCTTTGCACCTTGTAAGTACTATCGCTGTTACTTGTAAGTACTATCATTGTTGCATCGGTTTTACGTAAAAAGTCTTCGGAGTAACCTTTACTTGTTGCCGGAAGAATTAATGTTATAAGCCGGAGAAGCCTATATCTTCAGCCGCACAACAGCTGTTGTGCGCTTGCATAACAGCTGATATGCGCTCGTCCAACACCTGTTGTGCAAGCAGAAATCAGCTGGTGGGCGATGAGTTGTTGGATGACACCATACCCACTTTCAATCTTGAATTATGAAGCATTTGCCTTGATCGTACTAAACAATCAAGGTGCTACAGTACAAAGAATCTTCCTCCTCTAATGATCCATTGTTTTGCTATTGCTTATTCCTCAGCTCTTCTATCAAATCATTTACAATATATGTATCACTCATTAGATGCAAGCCAAGTTCTTTGTCATGTAACATACGGCAAACATCAGAGTCATAGAATATCTGTAAAGCTCTGTCGGTTGATATATGCAGCGTGTCGGCTAACTGCTTTATGATACGAGCGATTTTATTCCATAATAAGAAATCCAACATAATTATATCCTTTCATATGATTTGAACTGCAAATACTTATCAACTATCTCTTGGCTTAAAATGAACCATGATATAATATTTGCTTTTCCATTATTCTTTTCTTTCCCAATTTTTAAGAGCTTCAACCACATCACTTGCCACAGCTTCCCGGCTCTCGGTATGTAGAGTGTCATAGCAATCTTGAATGAGACTCTTGATTAGCCCCACCTTATCCAATCGCTTTCTCATTTCAGACGGCGATATACCCATTTTTTGCGCCGAAGCCTCGATAGCCAACACCGTAAAGGCGAGGCGTTCAAACTCCGGGTCACTTTTAAGTAATTGTTCTCTATCTTCCATTCTTTACAAAATATTGTATTTATATCTTTTGACTCCTACATCAAACCACAACGGAAGACACCTATTACAAAATAAGCGAAGGTTGTATATCTTTTGACTCCTACATCAAACCACAACTCTTCCTTGAATCAGAGGTTCAGCGATTGAGTTGTATATCTTTTGACTCCTACATCAAACCACAACACATCATTATTTTATGACCATAGAACATAAGTTGTATATCTTTTAACTCCTACATCAAACCACAACTTATAGACGCTCTGAGGGTAATAATCTCTGTTGTATATCTTTTGACTACTACATCAAACCACAACGGTCTTCTGCCACTCTATCAATCGTAGCTGTTGTATATCTTTTGACTCCTACATCAAACCACAACTCTTCCTTGAATCAGAGGTTCAGCGATTGAGTTGTATATCTTTTGACTCCTACATCAAACCACAACCACGAGCAATGCGTGCCTGGATAGCTGGAGTTGTATATCTTTTGACTCCTACATCAAACCACAACGGTGAGCGGCAACTATTCTCTGCAAGCCGGTTGTATATCTTTTGACTCCTACATCAAACCACAACAATCTTGATATGGAACATCATTTCTACCTGTTGTATATCTTTTGACTCCTACATCAAACCACAACCCTATGCCACAAGCCGTCACCACGTAGCCGTTGTATATCTTTTGACTCCTACATCAAACCACAACCGCTACCGGCTTATCATTGATTAATATAGGTTGTATATCTTTTGACTCCTACATCAAACCACAACCAACGGTCTTTTCTCTTCTGTTGGCCATCTGTTGTATATCTTTTGACTCCTACATCAAACCACAACTTCATGAATGCGCCTTCCTCCTTCACCTCGTTGTATATCTTTTGACTCCTACATCAAACCACAACGTTCGAGAGTATCATAACCGCAGACGGTGGTTGTATATCTTTTGACTCCTACATCAAGCCACAACTCTCCGGATGATAACTAGAATCAGACAACGTTGTATATCTTTTGACTCCTACATCAAACCACAACTGTGACCCCTCCAACTAGTTTGTTTAGCTGTTGTATATCTTTTGACTCCTACATCAAACCACAACGGTGCGGGCGGCAGCCCCTGCGGGGTGGCAGTTGTATATCTTTTGACTCCTACATCAAACCACAACCTTGTCTGCTGATGGGAGGATGGGTTTCAGGTTGTATATCTTTTGACTCCTACATCAAACCACAACTTGCAGGGGGCTATAATAGGCGGAGCATTGTTGTATATCTTTTGACTCCTACATCAAACCACAACCCCGCCCCATTTCTATTTTCTATCCGATAGTTGTATATCTTTTGACTCCTACATCAAACCACAACCTATAGATTTGAAAACACTGAATTCCAGCGCATAACATTCACTTTTTCTAATAAGAAATGGTGAGTAGGATATATATTCCAGTGCAAAAGTACTAAAAAAACTCCAATTGAATAGGCTCACTGATAACTTTTTTCGATATTTTACTCTTATTAATACTTTTTGGTTTACCCCAAAAGTTATAGATATCTCCATATTGCTTATCTGTCACACTTAACAAACTTACTTTTCCTGTCTCCGGAAGCAAAGATTTAACCCTTTTAATATGCACTTCCAAACTTTCCCTTGATGCACAATGACGGATATAGACAGAAAATTGCATCATGGAGAAACCATCTTTCTCCAAGTTCTTGCGGAAGAGAGAAGCTGCCTTCATCTCTTTTTTCGTTGTAACAGGCAAATCGAAAAATACAAATAACCACATTATATGATACGCATTTAGTCTATCTTCTGTCATGTCATAATAGGTAAGGAAAGTTTCTTGATTTCTCCAGAATAATATTTCACAAGAGAGGCAGTTGTGATGGTCAATGCAATCTGCAAAGGTCGCTTAACCTTTCCTATGTTAACATCACTATTCAACACACGCATTATCTCAGACTTTGATTCTTTATTCAGTTCTGTAATTCCATTTCCATAAAGCCGAAAAACGATTTCATCAACAAATGGCCGATATGGTTCCATTACATCATCAGCTAAAGGAAAAGCATTATATCTGCTTTTATGAAAGATGCCCAAATTCGGGAGCAAACCAGAACCAAGCAAAGCACGTGCTACGGCTGCACGCAATATGGCATAACCATAATTTAAAAGAGCATTAGGTGGACATCCTTCTCTTTCTCTTTTAAAGGAGTTACAGAAAAGGCTATTCCAATACACCTTTGCCGCCAATCCTTCTCTATTGTCAGAATCTCCACTCTTTACATTATTATAATAAGGCTTGAGAATATCTTTATTCTTACCAGCAAGAGCCAAGACTGCGGCTTGATTTTCTATCTTTGACTCTATAATCTGTTTCCAAGCCTGCTTTTTCATTGGCTCACTAACAGCAAGCTGAAATTTTAAACTTTCAGCTTGCGTTGTATTAGCATCTAAGTTTTGCAACATAGATGTTGGCATCATCTTATTGTCACATAAGATAACAGCAACATTATTCTTTACCAACTCGTTAAGAAGCGGCAAAGTAATGCTTATCATTTGATTTTCCAAGACTACACACCCTATATCTTCTATAGGGCGTGTTATCTTGTCGTCGCAATCTTTCCAAGAGATTACAATCTGGCAATTCTTGAGCGAAAGACACACAGGAGTTGAAAAGAATAATGTCTGCTTAATCATTTTTATCTTAATCTTTTGATTTCACCTAATTCATTAATATCGAAATCATAGCCTTGAACCAGTATCTTTGCAGAAGCCAAACCGACTCTTATCTTAGGCTTTATATCTGATGTGTCAGAAGCATTTCGAGGAAGTTCTTTGTCTAGTCTCGCTTCTTGATGATACTTAAACGTTACTCTACCATCGGATTCTATCTCGGATACGTAGTAAAGGTTTCTGACTGTCTCTTTTTGAGAATAATCCCATACCTCCTCTTTTGTTTCTTTATAAAAGATAACCATAGTTCCTTTTTTTAGGATAAAAGCCAACTGGCAATCAGCTTTTTCAAGTGGAACTATATTATGTCCAACAACAGACTTATCATTACTCGTCTTATAATAACCAGCAGCTTCCATCATATTCACAAATTCATAAAATGTCTTTCTTTTGCCAGTTTTTGTAGAACCAACATATAATGCAACTATATAATTACCCTTAGTGGTAACATAATAGTTTCTTTTATATTCTTTATCCGACAAATCTCGTTGTTTTTTCTTATCGAAAGATATTGGATTTTTTATCGAAGTATAGCATCTTACTTTTTTTATAGGAATTTGCTTTTCTTCATTCATCCATATAGTTCCAGCCATAGCTTCTTTAAAGCCCTTTTCTCTGATAGCAGCCTCTACAATACCTCTAACAGCATCATCAACGATATTTTTAACATCGGCCACCTTCTTCATAGAAGCCAAATTTATACGCTTAACGTATCTTACCACGCCATCGTTCTCTATAGCACCATAGTATGTATCGCTATGCAATAAACCTCTTGCTGCATCACCCTTACAAAGGACCTTCTTTTTCTTTTTGATTCCATCAACTTCTACATCAAGAAGTATTTTACGACGTCCTTGCTTAGGCATATTGTCTGGAGTATAATGATAAACCAAAATTTCATCTTGCACATTCTTTAAATCCTCAACAAATGTAGGCCATGGCTTTTTAAAATAAGCCTTTGACATGCCATACCATTTATGATTTTCTTCATTATGATAGTATGCACTTAACTTGTCATATTCGTCTCGGCTGATACATGCAACAACGATAGCATCAATACAATGATGAACATGATTTACACGCTCTTTCTTACCATATACATCTTGAACACCCCAAATCTTTCTAAAATCAGAAGTAGCAATACCATTAACGGTATAGACATGCTTGAAAAGGGATTTCAAGTAAAGACGTGCATACTTAGAAATCACACCGATATCAGTACCTTGGCGTCGACTAAATCCTTCAGGTACAATCTCCATCGTGAAACGCAAATACTTACCTCGCCAATAATTGCGTTGCAATTCCAAAAGATGACGATTATAAATTATGTCATCCTTTAGCTTTTTGGTTGTTGCCCCCTTTGATTTTCCCCTCAGTTTACGTATCTGCCCATCAAGAGACTCATACTTTTCTCTCCAGCCATTAATACGTGCCATAATTTCATCATGGTTAGACAATTCTGCCGGCAACTTGGTTTTCTTGATTTCTCTATTGAAGCGACTATCACAGAGCGTCAAATTCATTCTTGTACTGTCACCATCTACACTACGGGGAATCGTATGCTCTATATCAAATTTTTGACTTGTTCCTACAAAGTCGGGAATGGCAATCTGCCTGCCTGTATATAAGCAGATATGTCCCTGCTCTTCCCAAAGAATACACTTTAGGATATCATCATCTTTAACATTATACTCCTCCCCCATTTTGTCTATAATCTTCTTACGAGCCTCATCATTTTTTTTCTGATTATCTTTTGCAAATTTCGCTATCGCACGACGCTTATTCGCATCATTCAACTCACGAGCAAACTCAATATGGATCTCTGTATCCAGATCTATCTTTCCCTCTTCCAACAATCGGTTTACCAATTTACGCAATCTGAATATGGAACGCATAGCCATTGGATTACGCACACAATCAATTCGAGGTGAACCAAGCTGATAAACACCATGATCATTAGTACGCAATACTCTTGGATATTTATCCATCTTAGAAGGATGGTATAACTTCTTAAGCTTATCATCAGAAACATGATACTGATTTTTCAAATATTCTTTGATACGCTTCTCTAAAGTACTTTCGTCTTTAGAATCAATCTGATTCATTTCGTGGATAATATGCTCAATAGCAGCATTACGCATTTCTTCTATATCCCATTCATATTGCGGCATCACTTCACATAAGTTACCCAAAAATACGGCATGAGAATAAATCAAACCTCTTCTAAGATAAGGAAGAATCTTACAGATAGCCTTCAAACTTAAAGACGCATAATCACCCGGCAAAGAAATCTTGCAAAATTTCCTTGCTTCTTCATCATTCAATTGCAGACGATTCTTAGCAAACTCTGCAAGTTTTGTATCATCTGTATAGAAGAACAATACATGCCAAATATCATTGACTACATTCAAACGACTTTTACCCTCGGCTAGCGTATAGGTTTCGCAAAGAGAATCAATCCAATTATCTCCAAAGATATCTTTTAAAGCGGTAGTTACAGGACAACCAGAAACAGATGTATCCATAGGGTAATTGAAAAGATATGGCATTTCGACATCAGAACTCTTCTTGTAAAAACCATATTGTTTTTTGGGTGCCAATTTCTTTGCTATATCTTCAAAGTCAAACAACTTCTTTGATTTACGGAAGAACAAAGGCATAATGAGTGCTCGCTCCTCTGAAGACAGAGGGCGTAATACATCATCATTTGGAGTCTGAATCTTTATATTATTGATAAAAGAGAGCATTCTAAACTCTTCATACATAGGATGTGAAGAAGCACATCTTGTCTTGTTCTTCTCAAATACGCATTTACCAACTTGTCCCTTTTGCGACTTTAATGGTCGCTGGTCGAAAATGGCTTTTTCTATTTGGCGTACCACCTCAGGACCAAGATTCTTATCTAAATCCTGCTTCTCACAAATGGCCTTAAACTCTGCCAGATAATGCTCATTGCGCGCAGTATAATGATTACGAATCTTCTCTCCTTTATTATAGAGAGAGTAAAAATAATCACCAAGATACTCATAACCAGCATCATGCATCTCTTGAGTAAGGTTACTGATGCTTTCTTTTACCTTTCCTGTATCATCAGCACTCTGATCTTTACGATTACTTAAAAAGCCACGTCGCTGAATCATGTGATAAAAAGCACGACCCAAAATATGCCTATCAGTTATACTACTGAAGTCCAAACTTTCATGAAGGCATTTGTGTCGATAAGTGTATGGTGTCTTTTCTGATTCATCATCAGTACTTTGCCATTGCATAAACAATTCATTCTTAGGATACTCCTTCTTGAGTCTCCAGGCAGAAAGTTCTACCTTAGAAAGTGGTGGACACAAATGTGCATCACTTAAAATACGAAGCAAACGTATCTTACGTAATTTAATACGATAGTTTCTTACTCTTGCAGCTTTATGAGCTGTACGCTCAGCAGCTTTAGAATATTCTTTGCCTTTTTCTGTTTTTAAAACACCTTCCTGGAAGATGTCCACACCTTTATCAAGCAAATGATATTCATCTGCCTGTTTTTCCACAATAGCCCATCCGTGACTATTGGTTCCGGTATCAATTCCAAGTATTTTAGTCATATTGTATAGTTTTATATACTTAATTATTAATTTTCTTTAAAATTACAACCTTTTTATTGGATAAACAAATATTTTATATTATATTTGCAGCAGAAAATAAGATTTCCTACATCTTATCACAATAAGGCAGAAATGCCGAAGGGTAAAACCTATAGTCCCGCTTCGGTGGGATTTATTTTTTTATGTACCTCCCAATTTCTCCAGCAAGTTCATCCTAGCCTTATCAGCAATCTCTTTCGCCTCCTGATAGCACCCATCAATTTCTTCGTAGGTATATGCATTCCGAGCCTCAGCGATGCATTCGGTTGCAACCTCTTCGAACATCTCGAAGACAATTTGCTCATTATTTTTTTTCTTCATATCTAACACTATTAAGAATTCGTATTTCCATGTTCGAGTATCACCCAAACACCAGCATTCACTCTTCCTTCATGTCTAATTATTCCAGCTTTTTGTAATACAGACAAGTCACGTTCTATGGTACGTTGCGTTACCGACATTGTTTCCGACATTTTCTTACCCGTAACAAAGGGATTTCCCTTAATCATAGAAATGATATTTAACTGGCGCTCAGATAGTTCGCTTTCCGACATGTTTCCGACATTTGTTTCCGACACGTTTCCGACATTTACACCGACATCCCCGTCACGTTCGGCGATAACTTCATCTACCGTCTTGCGCTGAATAATCGCCATCACGCCACCTCCATTTTCTTCTATCGTTGGCAATGGCAAGCTGGCACGTTCAAACTCCTCGGCAATCTTCTTGAAGCCACGTCCCCATGACTCCACAAAGCCTGCTTTATAAAAAACATTAGCAATGTTATGGTTACGAGGATAAGAAGAATGCTTCTGCAATAAGGCTGCCGGAGTCAACTCTTTCGGCAACAAACCGTAGTTCCACAATTCTATACTGCGATCGTAAATGCGCATTTGGATGGCAGGGCCAGTATAAGCCTTATGCGAAATGGCATTGTATATCAACTCTCGTAATGCTTTATCAGGAATCTCCAGCTGCTCTATGCGCTGTAATCCCTCGTAGTGAATAGGCGAAAGCAGATACTTGGTTCGGAGTACTTCCATCACTCTACTTGCCATCTGAATCAGGTTGCCTTCTATCACATCCTGAATAATCAAATCGCTCTCATCTGTATGAAAACGTCCTATTTTGAATACCGCAGATGGAAAGAACTGCCCAACATGCTTGCCGAAAAGCAAAATGGCAGCATTCTTCAATTCACCTTCCCTGGTAAACAAGCCAAGATTACGCAATACATTCTCTGTTGACGAATTGACCTCTGATTCATCCATACGACCTGCCTTGATACTACATTGCAAGAAATAGTCAATCGCATTGCGGTCTATGTCATCAAGAGTAGCACCATAAACAGGAATATCATCCCATTCATCACGCCATGATTCCTTATATTCAATATTTTGACTTTCATTCTGCATATTCTATTCCTCCATACTTTTGATGATTGAATTGACTCTCTTCTCCCTTCCCAATGTCTCTGGAAATGCATAGTGGCCATTACCTATTTCACGGGGATTAGGCTCTATATGCTCGGCATACCATGCCCGTTTATACTCGGTGGTGATGATGCCGTAATCCCTGGCGGCGATGATGGATGAGGCGAGAGATTCACCATACAGTTCCTTGATGTCGATCATCTCCTCCAGCGTTATCTTCTCACGTTTCTTGGAACCCAACTCTTCGATAAGCGCCAATTTGGGAAGAAGAAAGAAACTGGCAAAGAGATCACAACGCTTCTCCAGCCTCAGCGGACTATCTTCCGGGAAGAGGAGAAGAAGATGGGCTAACTCATGAGCTGCCGTGAAGCGAAGTTTCTCCACGCTACTCTTTTCCGGATTGAAATCGAGAATCATCAGCGGATGCTTCTTATCTGCCCAGGTACTCATTCCGAAGACATAATCCGGGAGAGTAGCAGCAAGTATCATGATGCCTTTTCTTTCCAAGAGTCTCAGGATGCTGGCGATGGGACCATCACCGCAATGCCACATTTCACGAAGAAGACTGGATGCCTGGATGGCATCTTCCAGCGTTGATACCTTGGTGCCTTTTATCGGATTCTTGAACTGGGTAGGAAAACCCGCTTCTTTCTCCTTGGCAAGATACTGCTCTGCCCAAAACGAGAGTTTCGCTTCCAGGGCTTGCAATTCGTCTTCGGATAACTTACCATTGGAGGTGGTACGGAGCATCGGAACATCTATCTTAAGATTGGTACCATTGAAATATGCCTCGCTAATATTGAGGGCTTTGGCTATGGCTTGTAGGGCATCACGCTTGGGGCGCATAATGCCTTTCTCATAACGGGATATACTCTGCTTGGTGATGGCTCCGTTGGTTCGCTCTACGAGTTTATCCATACTGAGTCCCATCATCAGGCGCGCTTCTCGCAATCTTATAGAGAATGAGTTATTAGTCATATTTGTTAGCTCTTTAATTTGTTGACAAATATAATAAGAATATCCTATATTGTCACCAAACAACAGATAGATTTAACATTAAAAAGCACTTGAATATAAGAAGAACTAGAAGATTTAAGGAGAAAATGGAATTACACATTATTATATTAAGAAAAAGGCTTGAATTTAAAGCTTTTGCCCTTACAGGGCGCAGGGGTATTACTAACAAAAACCCAGGGCGATTGCCCTGGGCTATGAGCTTCTGCCCTTTCAGGGCGTAAGGCGACAACAGACGACTTTTAACCCTGGGGGCAAGACAAATGTATTTTTAGTTGCTATAAGCACTCTCACCATGCTCGTAGATGTCGAGACCTTCCTCCTCTACTCGCTTGTCAACACGTACACCTACTGTCTTATCTACTACCTTGAAGATAATATAGGTAACTACAATGCTGTAGATGATGCTTACCACGGTGGCTATCACCTGAATCCAAAGCTGATGCCAGTCGCCATAGAGAGCACCCTGCACACCCTCGGCTCCAGTTACGTATCTTGTGGCGAAAACACCGGTGAGGATAGAACCCAGAATACCGCCCATACCATGCACACCAAAGGCATCGAGGGCATCATCATACTTGAACTTCTCCTTCACTACGGCTACCATGAAGAAGCAGACGATGGTGGAAATGATACCGATGCAGAAGGCACCTAAAATATCCGTACTACCGGCCGCAGGAGTGATGGCTACCAAACCGGCTACGGCACCTGTACAAGCACCCACCGTGGTTGGCTTCTTGTTGACAATCCAGTCGATGAGCATCCAGGTGGTGGCTGCTGCAGCTGTTGCGATATGAGTTACCAGGAAGGCATTGGCTGCCAGACCATCAGCAGCCAGACCACTACCGGCATTGAAGCCGAACCATCCCAGCCAGAGGAACGACATTCCCATGAACACGAAGGTGATGTTGTGAGGTGTGATAGGATGACCCGCACGGTAATCATCACGCTTGCCTACACAGAGTGCCATGACCAGAGCGGCTACACCGGCATTGATATGAACCACGGTACCACCCGCAAAGTCGATGGCTCCCATCTCCTGCAGAAAACCGCCTCCCCATACCCAGTGGGCCATTGGAAGATAAGCGATGATAACCCAGAGGATGGTGAAAAGTACATAACCGCTGAACTTGACACGCTCGGCGAATGCACCGAGAATCAAGGCTGGAGTAATAAGGGCGAACATGCACTGGAACATTGCAAAGGTGAGCTCTGGAATGCCTGTAGGCATGATGGCATCCAAGCCGATGCCGTGGAGGAAACATTTATCGAAACCACCGATGACGCAAGCCAGAGGATTGCCCGAATCGGCATATTCTGTAGAGAAAGCCCAGGAATAACCGAAGGCTACCCATATCAGACTGACTACTGCCACGATGAATACCGTCTGCATCAGGATGCTGAGGATATTCTTCTGGCGCACCAAACCACCATAAAAAAGTGCTATACCCGGGATTGACATCAAAAGCACCAAGATGGTTGCCATGATCATCCACGCTGTGTTACCCGTATCAAGAGTTGTCAACAATAAACTGCTCATATATATATCTTATAGTTAAATTAGAATACAATATTATATAAAAATCTCTCTACTCCTCTTTCTCAGCATTATACAATGCGATATCACCTCGTTCGCCTGTTCTGATTCTGACGGTATCCAGTACAGGAATCACGAAGATTCTGCCATCTCCCACTTCGCCAGTCTGTGCAGCTCCCTGGATGGCAGCGATGGTTGGCTCCACATTCTTATCACGAACCACAATATTCAAAAGTACACGTTCGATGCTGCTGGTATCGTACATCACACCACGATAAATGCGAGCCTGGCGCATCTTTCCCTCACCTCTTACATTATAATAAGAGAACCACTCGATGTCGGCAGCCAAAAGTGCCTTCTTGACATCCTCGAATCTAGACTTGCGGATAATTGCCTCAATCTTCTTCATAATCCTTTAATAATTAATAATGTGTAATACCTTTATTGATTGTCTCTATTGAAAACGGACCATCTTCGAATGTCACTCAAACCAAGTCATTCTTTACATTATGTTCGTTTTCGGCTGCAAAATTAATACATTTTATCAGCATTTTAAAACAATCAAAAACATTTCGTTGCTACTCTTTCACGATTATTTTAAATTTATCCAGTCATATCGTATTCTCCTTACAATTTGCAAGTAATCCAGCCTTTCTTCATTACAAATTGAAAGAAGACTAAAATTTATCTTCATTTCTTGTATGTTTTTTCTTGTCTATTCCAACAAAAAGTCGTACCTTTGCAACCGAAATCAAACAAATAGTCATCGAAAACATTCGAAAGACTATCAAAAAGTCAAGCCTCACAAGAGGCAAGACGTGAGAGATAAAAGAAGAGTATTCAAACTTAAAGGACAACGCAATATGAAAGAAACAGTTCATTTCACCAAGATGCATGGGGCGGGCAATGACTACATCTATGTAGATACCCAGCAGTACAACATCCCAGACCCCGAAAAGGCAGCCATAGCTTGGAGTGCTTATCATACAGGCATCGGAAGCGACGGACTGGTTCTCATCGGAAAGCCGCAGGATGGCAGAAGAGCCGACTATTCGATGCGCATCTTCAATGCCGATGGTTCAGAAGCGATGATGTGCGGCAATGCAAGCCGATGCATCGGAAAGTATCTTTATGAAAAAGGATTGACCCGAAAGGAAACCATCCGACTGGAGACGCTATCGGGCATCAAGATATTGAAATTGCATCTTCAGGATAATAAGAAGGTTGTAGATTCGGTGACAGTGGATATGCTGAAGCCGAGACTGGAGAATCCACAGCAATTCAGAGGTTCTTCGGTACTCGAAGCCGATGGCAGAATCTTCGAAGGCACCTATGTCTGTATGGGTAATCCGCATTTCGTAACCTTTGTGGATGATATCGACACCATCGACATCGCCCACTATGGCAAGATTCTAGAAAGAGACGAAGCCTTTCCTCAACGATGCAACATCGAGTTCGCACAAATTACAGACACTGACATTATAAGGACACGAGTTTGGGAAAGGGGAAGCGGAATAACAATGGCTTGCGGAACAGGAGCTTGTGCCACAGCTGTGGCCGCAGCCCTGACCAAGCGTGCCGGTAGAAAGAGCAGTATCGTAATGGATGGCGGAACGCTGGAAATAGAATACAGCGAGGCAGACGACCATGTCTATATGACGGGGCCTGCCGCCTTCGTCTTCGAAGGAGAAATTGAATTATAAATTAAGAGCAAACTTAAATAACAAAGGTCGATAAAAAGACCGCAATAAAGGAGAACAAAAATATGGCATTAGTTAATGAACATTTCCTGAAGTTGGCTAGCAATTACTTGTTTGCCGACATCGCAAAGAAGGTAAACGCTTACAAGATTGCCCACCCGAAACAACGAGTTATCAGTCTGGGCATCGGTGATGTAACCCAGCCCCTCTGCCCTGCCGTCATCGAGGCGATGCACAAGGCAGTGGATGAGATGGCCGTACAGGCTTCCTTCCGAGGCTACGGTCCGGAGCGAGGCTACGACTTCCTCCGTGAGGCTATCATCAAGAACGACTTCCTGCCTCGCGGCATTCATCTCGATGCCAACGAGGTATTCGTAAACGACGGAGCCAAGAGCGACACAGGAAATATCCAGGAGATTTTGAGATGGGATAACAACATCGGCGTCACCGACCCGATTTATCCAGTATATATCGACTCTAACGTGATGATTGGCAGAGCGGGAGTCTTTGAGAACGGCAAGTGGAGCAATGTAACCTACATGCCATGTGATGAGAGCGACGACTTCATCCCTCAGATTCCAGACCACCGTGTGGATATGATTTATCTCTGTTATCCAAATAACCCAACAGGTACGGTCATCTCGAAGGAAGAACTCAGAAAATGGGTGAACTACGCTATCAAGAACGAGAGTATCATCCTATATGATGCTGCCTACGAGGCATACATCACCGACCCGGAAATTCCTCATTCTATCTACGAGATTCGTGGAGCCAGAAAGGTAGCGATAGAATTC
>CATXJC010000011.1 GCA_958369755.1 uncultured Prevotella sp. | reverse complement strand
GCTTCTTGTACTACTTGTCTGTTTATGTAAAATCTTTCAAAGAACTCTTTCTTATGTTGCTAAGAGAAAGTGTATTTCTCAAAAGCGAGTGCAAAAGTACTAACTATTTTTCATTCCACCAAATGTTTTGAGGAAAAAGTTTCAAAAAACGCCACTTTTTAACAGTTATAAACATTTAAACAAACTATCAGATACTCAGCACCTTATAATATACATGCGCACACTGGAGCGCGCATACATACGCATATATGCGCACGCTCTCGCGCGCGCATATTATATATTGTATTCAAATATTTTTGCTTATTTTTTAAGGGTAAACTCAAACTTGAGACCGCCTTCCGGCAAATTACTTACCCGAATAGTACCTCCATGCAGGAGAACGGCATTCTTAACAATGGCAAGTCCGAGGCCAGTACCACCCATTTTGCGACTACGTCCCTTATCCACCCGATAAAATCGCTCAAACAAACGGGCCAGATGCTCCGATGGTACTCCCTGACCATTATCCTGGAAAATGAAATGCCATTTATTTCCCTGTTCCTTCGCCTCCAAGGTCATCTTGCACCCCTCTCCAGCATAAGCAATGGCATTATCTGTAAGATTGCGGAAAATACTATATATCAGACTTCGGTTTCCCTTCACCACGATATGTTCCGGCATCCGGTTATCAAAAGTCATTTTCCTTTCCTGTCGAGCCAACGCTGTCTCACGGGTAATATCAGCTACCATCTGGGTAATATCTACCGCTTCAAAATCTATCATATCAGAACCATCATCCAAACGGTTAAGCGTAGAGATGTCGTGAAGCAAGGAGGTCAACCGCTCACTTTGGGCAAAGCAGCGTTGCAGGAATTGCGCCTTGGTCGCCTCATTGATATGCGGGTTATCCAGAATCGTCTCCAGATATCCCTGAATACTAGCCACAGGAGTTTTCAACTCATGAGCGATATTCTGAGTAAGTTGTCTTTTCAGGATATCCTGTTCTTTTCGGGTAGTCTGCACGCGCTTATACATCTTGATGATTCTTTCAGCAATTTCTCCCAACTCATCCCCCGGGAAGCTTGCCAAATCTTCTACCTCCAGGCTTTCATTGTGATCTGCCTTATAGGCAAATATACGGAGTTTGGAAATATTACTACCCAGACGACTGGTGAAACGATAGAGCACAAGCGTAAGAATGATGACGGCAACAAGAGCAAACCAGATATAATGCTGATCAGCCTGAAGCGACTTTGCCAAATCATCGTTATATGGCAACGCCGTACGCACAACTAGCTGACTTTTAGGGAAATAGGATGCCACATAGAAATAATCGTGCTTGAGGGTAGAAGACTGGCGTTCCACACTGGTTCCCATTCCATCCTGAAGTGCCTCCGCAATCTCCGCTCTTTTTGCATGATTGGAAAACTTGCGAAAATCCTTACCCATATTATCATAGATAACCTTACCATCAGGCTTGATAAGAGTCACTCTCAAGTCTTTACTTTCGTGTTCCTGAACAAAATCCTCAAGTTTAGCCTCAGCTACCCTGACACTATCCACCAGATTCACCGTATCCGACAATAGAATACCATTTGAAGAAGATAGAGCGAGATCCTCCACCAACAATTCGTTATAGTTGGCAAGTTTCAAGGTAAGGGTACTAATCTTATACTGCTTCTCTCGTGTTTGCTGAAACACGATAAAGCTGACAGCGAACACCAGGAACACCGCCAGCACACTAACGTACAATTTTCTACCTACAGTATTTGTTTTAAGCATCGAACTTTAAAAACTGAATATTAAACTTCACAATTATCTGTAAATCAAAGTCAAACCAATCAGGCATCGAAATAATATCCGAAACCGAGACGAGTCACGATGCACTTTGCAAATCGTCCAACCTTTTTACGCATACGGGTAATGTTCACATCCACGGTACGATCGAGTACCATTACATCCTTAGGCCACACCCTGTCTATCAATTCCTGACGGGAGAATACCCTACCCTTTTCCTCCAACAAAAGGTGGAGCAACTCAAACTCAGTCTTGGTAAAAGGAACAGCTTCGCCATCAATGCTAACCGTTTTCTTATCAAGATCCAGCACCAGCCCCTGATAGCCAATCACCTTAGGTTCATCAGCACTACCATTCTGTTCTGCGGTACGGCGCAATACGGCACGAATGCGTACCATCACCTCACGGATGGAGAATGGCTTGGAAATATAGTCATCAGCACCCAGGTTGAATCCCGTCAACGTATCATTCTCCGTATCCCGAGCGGTAAGGAAAATGATTGGCACATGGGCAGTCATCGGGTTCTCCTTCAACTTCTTAGCCAGTTGGAATCCACTCATACCTCCCATCATCACATCCAGCAGCAACAGATCATAGGATGCAATATCCATTTCCAAAGCCTCTTCGGCAGAATTGGCTGTATCCACATGATATCCTTCTATCTGGATATTGAAACTCAAGATTTCACACAAATCCTGTTCATCATCAACAACAAGAATTTTTTTATCCGCCTTTTCCATAATCTATTTTTTATAAATTCGTAATTATGGTGCAAAAATACATTTTTTATCTCGTAATAAGCGTTACATCAGATTACAATTTTGTAACAACAACGATTTTTTGCAAAAAAACGATAAAGCATAGTATAATATTACACTTTTTAACTCAGTGTAATTATATTGGCTACACCATATAACTAAACAAATCGCTTTTCTAACAAATAAAGCCCTGCAATACTTCTATATAAACGAGAAGTACTGCAGGGCTTTTTTTATCTTTCTGAAGAAGAGAGCGGACTATGCCAATCTCTTCTCCAGGCGCTCACGGATAGCAGCGATGAAGCCGGCTGAGTTGACAGGCTTAGCCTCAACACCTTCCATCAGGTTGACGAGATCCTTGGTAGCGATACCATCATTCAAGGTATCGAAGCAAGCAGCCTCCAGCTGGTCGCCGAAGTTCTGGAGTTCCTGAAGTCCATCCATCTCACCACGCTTTCTCAAGGCTCCACTCCATGCAAAGATGGTTGCCATTGGGTTGGTAGAGGTATCCTCACCCTTCAGATAGCGATAGTAGTGACGGGTAACGGTACCATGCGCAGCCTCATACTCATACTTTCCTTCTGGAGAGACCAATACAGAGGTCATCATAGCCAGAGAACCGAAAGCGGTACTGAGCATATCGCTCATCACATCACCATCATAGTTCTTGCAGGCCCAGATGAATCCACCCTTGCTACGGATTACACGAGCCACCGCATCATCAATCAATGTATAGAAGTATTCGATGCCGAGTTCAGCAAACTTCTCCTTGTAGTCACTCTCGTAAACCTCTTCGAAGATCTTACGGAACTGCGCATCGTAAGTCTTTGAGATGGTATCCTTGGTAGCAAACCAGAGATCCTGTTTGGTATCGATGGCAAACTTGAAGCAGCTGTGAGCAAAGCTGCGGATACTCTTGTCGGTATTGTGCATACCCTGGATAACACCTGCACCATCGAAGTTGTGGATTTCCACCTCCTGCTTCTTTCCGCTCTTACCCTCAAACACGAGTTTGGCTACTCCCGGTTCATCGGCACGGATTTCCACACTCTTATATACATCTCCGTATGCATGACGGGCGATGGTGATAGGCTTCTCCCAGTTCTTCACACAAGGGTGGATGCTTGGGATGGTGATAGGTGCACGGAACACAGTACCATCCATAATACTACGGATAGTACCATTAGGGCTCTTCCACATCTTATGAAGCTTATACTCATCCATACGCTGGGCATTAGGAGTGATGGTAGCACACTTTACTGCTACACCATATTTCTTGGCAGCCTCAGCAGAGTCGATGGTCACCTGGTCGTTGGTCTGGTCACGATAAGGCAGACCCAGGTCATAATACTCAGTTTTCAAATCTACAAAAGGAAGAATCAGTTCATCCTTGATCATCTTCCAGAGAATTCTTGTCATCTCATCACCATCCATCTCTACCAATGGAGTCGTCATCTTAATCTTTTCCATAATCTATACAGTATTAATATTGATATTCGCAATTTGTCTGCAAAGATACGGAAATTATTTTAAAACAACACTATTTTTAGTCAATCATTTTACATTTTGACATTATTTACATATAAAAATACAGTTTTTTGCCATCTTCCTCCTTTTTAATTGGTGCTGATTGGCAAATTATAAACAAATATTTTCAACCTGTATGAATGAAAAATAGAAATAGACCGCACACCGCACAAATACGGCATAGTTTATTGATAAACAACAACTTGCAGAGTGTGATCTCCGTGCGGTGTGTGGTCTAAAATGCAAAATTTGACTCACCAATCAACAGGCATCGCTCCACGAAGTTTTTGTACGAGTAGTTGTTGAAACTGTCCCGCCTAGACAGTCAGACTGCCGAACTCTGATAGGCTAGCTGTCTAGGCGGGACAGTTTCAACTAGCTTCACTCAGACAATGTATTCTACTGCCATACACATCTCGAAATCATTCCAACCGTACAGGTAGAAATAATTTCTTCATTGATAAAATCCTTTAATTAAGAGATATGGAGTACTCCATATCTCTATCATTTATTACTTTACGCCTGCACTTTTTGATGGTCATCAAGTGTCACTCATTTCAAATTATAAACAAATATTTTTGAGTTCGGGTCGTCCACGATTGTAAACAATTGAGAATCGTCATTTTTCACAGCCAACGTAAAGGCGGCTTTATCCAAATGATAAACATCTTTCAGATTGCCTTGATAATCGTATTTATAGACATAACTAGCAGTAGGCATAGGGGCATTAAAATTTTCTTTTTCTCCAGAATATAAGGCATAAACGTAGTTGTCGGAAATTGACGCATCCAAGAAGCCAAGACCATCCTGCAATTGATAGTCATCGTTTTTCACTTTAAAGTTCATTGGCTTCACAACAGCATCCTTACGATGAACCAACGTACCATTCTTTATATCATAAAATCTCAACACACCCGCAGCATAGGAAAAGTTCACTAGTATTTTTTTATTCGAAGACACAACAGAACGTCCCAAATTAGCCATTGCAGAAATTATTTTATTAGAAACCTTTTCCTTATTTGGCAAATAAGTGCCATAATTGGAATGCTTTTTGAGAGAATCATTTAACAGATCAAATTTATGATTTTCAAAAATTCCCAAAGCTGCATACCCTTTTCCTATATTGTTTATACAATAATAGCGATCATTTGACTTCAACTTGTCTATTTGCGTAGGATTACTATTATTTGCTAAATTGCCAAAGTCATACTTTAAAAGTTTACCTTTACCTAAATCATACACATAAAGCCACGTTTCTTCATTATCTTTCAACAATTCAAAATTCGAGACTTCCAACACCTCGTCTCTTGCCTCTCCTTTAGGAGCCAATTGATATTTGAGTTTACCTGTTTCCATATTAAATACTTTTATCATTCCTTTTGCATCTTTAAAATCAGAAACGATAAAAGAGTTCTGCCCTACAGCTAAAGCCATAGGCAAACTTACTTCAACAGAGTTTTTTTGAACACACTCTAATTGCTTTACATCGGTATGTTCTTGCTTACATCCCCATACAGCAATCAAAGCAGCACAAACACTCACGCTAAAATAACTTTTCTTCATAAATATTCTTTTTTAATGCCAAATGCCACTTTAAAATCAAAGAGGCATTTGACATATTTTCATAATTGGTATTGCCAAATTTCATGGGCGTTACTTTTTGTATTCATAGTAAAGAGATAGAGGCATTTATTGTCATCAGAAACCTTTATGTTGTAGCCAACTTTGTCTAGTATGATATGGCGTAAAAGCTTCCCATCCCAGTCATACACCTCTACCTCATTGCCAAATTGAGACTCCATATAATTCTTCGGCTCTTGTCCTTCCTTATTTTTCTCTATCAAAAAAACATATATTGCCTTTTGGTTTGCATCCATTCTAAGAGATTTTCCGCTTATCTTAGTGGGAGCATAGTTTCCGTCAGCAATCTCTTTGTAATCTAATTTCTCAGAATATAGTTCCTTCTCTACTTCAACATTGCCCTCATCTATCTTAAATAGGAAAGCATAACGTTCCCATCCGCACAAATACAAGAATTTATCTTTGTTTCTAAAAATACTAGCATTGTCCGTATAAACGGAATGCTTTGCCAAACCTCCCTTTTGATTTTTGTCTTTTGGCCAATAGTTTAAGGGGGTTAACGTTGATTTTTTAAAATTCACAACCGTAAATATATGTTCTATTTGGCTATATGGAGCACCACATATCAAGAATGTAGAATCTGAAAGCATAATATAATTACCAGGAATATATCTTAGAGCTGGCAACTTAGTCAAATCATAGCTTTCATCAATCTTATAATTTCCATTAAGCCATTTTGCTTGTGCAACTCGTGACAATGAGTATATTTTATTCCCATTGGAAGAACAATTAAGCACATACAAACTTTTGTCTGACGAAACCGCAAATGCCGTTTTGTCATATTCTCCATGTCCAGCACCTCTCATAAATGCAAGGGTTTTGGTCTTAAGTGAGTCTCCTTTCTGAACAGAAACATTAGTATTAAATTTGTTAGAAAATGAACTCAAAAGCCAAACACTATCTGCAAGAATGCTAGGATTAGCACCTGCATTTAAAGAATCTGTAACCATAAGTTCTCCCTGCAAGTTTTCTGTTTCCACATACTTTTGCTCAGAAGAACAAGATATAAATCCTAAGCACAAGCCTATGATTATCAAATTATTTTTAAAAAATCTCTTCATTTGCATAATTTATTAATTAAGAGATATGAAGAATCCCTCCTCCATATCTCTATTATTTACAACTTTACGCCTGCACTTTTTGATGGTCATCAAGTGTCAACACACCTTGTCCACTAGCAGTACTTACATTTACACTGCATTTCCTTGTAAGACTCACATAACAAGGAAGATAGACTCCACCAGATTCTGACTGGGAAAGTGCCTCAACATTTTCCATCAACACAACATCTCTTGAAGGGTTGTCTTCTGAATAACGGCTAGAATAAGCCATTGCACCAGCACAAGCTATCGCAAGGCATAATGCTCCTAAAAATTTATTCTTCATATTCTGCACTTAATTTAAAATTCAAGAATTCTTTTATAAATATTTTTCACTTTTTCATTTTTTATGGGACTACCAACAAACAAAATTTCATTATTTTCTCCTAATAAAAATGAATGATATTTATTATCAATCGGCATAGAAGGATTCAGCTTTCTAAACTCATACGAAGTATCAATATAGACAGAACTCTGTAAATCCGTAACGCCTAGTTCTAAATTTATATCATCCATTTCAGATGGCTTGGGAGCCACAATAAAAATATAGTTTATATCTACACCCTTAGCTCTAGCCTCCATTATCAAAGGATTCCAAATGCGAAGTTTATTCAAGGCACATGGGGTACACTCTGTAGAATCTATATATTCAACCATCGTGTACTTCTTATCCAGTTTATTCAGAGGATTACGCCGACATTCCATCTTGTCTAGGCACAACTCAATCGGACGAGATTTCATTTGTTCAATCTTGTCTCTCACTTGTTCCTTCTCCGACTTGCAGCCCAAAAAGAGCAAGCATATCATTATACCAATTATTGACAATCTAGGATTCTTCATTATTACTAGTCCTTTATAGATTGATAACTCCGCAAAACTCTGTATCGCCATAAAACATATACAAAGTAAACTCGCCTTTCAAACCATCAGGGAAAACAACATTGGCACTACCCTCCGAAGCCATCTGACTATAGACCATCCTATCACCTCTATATACATATATTATAGTGGGTGAGTTGCTTAACTCAAAGGACAATTCTTTATCCTCCAAAAACACTTGTGGTGTCCAAGTCAGCTCTCGCTCCCATGGACGACCATGTTTGGTCGGGTTTTCATAAGAGTTTGGTTGCATTTCCACTCTAACTTTTATTCCTGCCCATACATTTCCATCTAGAAATAGGCACGTAAAGATTATTAGTAACAATCTATTCATATTATTGTTAGTTTTTATTATTTTTGCTTGCAAAATTAGAGAAAAAATGCTTATTTTCCAAATAAAAGCACTACATTTAGTACACAACTTTTCACATAGCCGAATTTTCCATATTATAACAAACAAAAAAACAGCACCTTAACTAAAAAAGTACATTTAGTACATTCTTCATTCTATTCTTTTTATTAAAGCATCAAACCTCTTTATATTGTCAGTTTTAAACAACATCACAACTAGCTTTTTACGCTTGTTAGTAATGCTCTGCTTTGATACACCCAAAAGATTAGCTATCTGAGAGGGACTGAAAGAAAGTCTCGTCAGCAAGCAAAGCTTCAACTCTTCATCCAACAAATTCTCAAACAAAGACATTTTTTTCCAAAATGCAGGCAGATTTGTTTCAACTAAATTCTGTAAGTCTTTCCATTCACAAACAGTTGGTTGCTTACCAGCATCTGCGTATGCCTGAAATAACTGAACTATCTTGGATTCCATAAATGCATTCTCCTTTTTCCATTTTTCTTCATTCTCATTCGTTTTATAAACACACAACACACCATTCAGATTTGCCATTTTTTGTTTTTGAAGTTGTATTTCTTTTTGGGTTGAAGCCAATTCTTTCTTAGTTGTATCATATTGAGTTTGCATTTTTTGATTCTTTGTCCGCAATTTCTTTACAACAATGAGCAACACAACAATCATCAAGAGAGCCGCAAATAGGAGTTTCCAAACATTTTTTGCTTCTTCAGCTTTTCGCACTGCAACTTTCTGACTTTCTGAATAATCGAACAAAGCTTGTACCTTGCCTACCTCTTTTGCTGAATTTCGAAAATTGGCAGTATCGTTTGCATCAGTATACAAATGTGCATATTTCACGACAGAATCCGTCACACCTTGTAGCGCATATATAGACATCAAGCCCTTATATCCTGCCTCCAAATCTTCTATATCAGAAGGATAAGCCAACAATCTACGATAGCAATACAAAGCTGAATCCAACTGCCCAACCCCTTTATAATACCAGCCAAGATAATGATAAAAATACTCTGTTCCCGGATATATAGGATTTCCTTTTTCATCCAATAATTTGGACTTTGCACGATATTCATCTAGTGCTAGCTTAGCTCTCACATAGTCTTTTTGTCTTAAATAGAATTCTTGCAATGGAGCTAAAGCTGCTGCGGCATAATCATACTCACCCATATTTTTGTAATATCGATAAGCCTGAGAGGCAATATGAAAAACCGAATCCATATAGCCTAGCTGATAGTAAACACTACCCCTACGTTCCTGTACTCGAGCATATCCCAATGTATCGTTCATCTTCAAAGCTACTTGTGCCTTCTTATCAAGTATCTTCAATTCCATTTGTGGATAACGCTGCAATCTATAAACATCCGCCATTTGTCCATAAATTTTAGACAACAGAGCGAAATTACAGTCTCGTTTTGTTGTATCATTTTTTACGACTGCCTCATTATAATATTGTAGAGCCATAGGGCTATTTCCTCTGTCACGATATACACAACCCATCATATAGTTAGCTAGTGCCTTTTCTCCATCCTTGCCCCAAAAAGAATAATAGTCCAAGACCTCATCCATATAATTGATGGTATCCATCGCATAAAAGAGCTTATTCATTGCTTCTGTGCGAAGCAACAAAAATTTCATTCTGTCAGACTTAGAGTATTCAGCAAGATGCTTATTTTCCTGGCACAACATAGTCCAAGCTGTGTCGGGGTGTTTCTCCAACACACTCTCTATTTGAAGTAACCGTTGCTTCTCATTTGATGTACAGGCCATCAGAAATGGCAACAGCAACATCAAAAGTAACTTAATATAGCTTTTATTAAAATATAACATCATAATCAATTTCTTTATCTATAAATTTACTAGTTACCGCTTCCCCTTCGCCCCAAACTTGCAAAAGATAGGCATGATGAATATCAGCGCAGGAAGGGAGAAAAGCAGTCCTCCCGTCACTCCCGTGGCAAACGAGAACCAGAATGGCTCGTCCTTGCCATCAAGGAAAAACGGAATCAGCCCCACAATCGTAGAAGACACCGTCAAGAAAATAGGAATAATCTTATGATTGAAGGCTCTGACATAATCCCTTATCTTGCCACGGTGCGACAAGCGATGCATATTGTTATATTGACTCAAAATGTAAATGCCCGAGTTCACGACTATACCAATCAGCAACACCAAGGAGGCGAAGCCTCCGCTGCCAAAAGGAATTTCCGTAAAACAGAAAGTAAGGAAGCTGCCTATCAACGCCACTGGAATGACGGAAACTATCACCAGCGACTGGCGAACAGACTCAAACTGAATGGCACAAATAAAGAAAACGATCACCACTATCAAGAAAAGCAACCAATAATTTGATTTTTCATTGATAGACCTGTGGTAAGAAGCGTTCTCGCAACGATACCCCACTGGCAATGTCTTATTGAAATACTTGAGCACTCCGTCTATATACTCGGATGAGTAGGTATAAGAGCCCATCACATTGAAAGCCACATTCAGCATATACTCCTGATTTTTCTTAGGGATGACATTCTTCGCCTCACGGCGTTCCATCTTCATCGCCTCTGGCACAAACAGCTCGCTAGAGTCCACCTTCACCTGTTCGTTTTCTACATGCCACAAGTCAAAAGACGTTGGAGGCAACGGCTTGAGATATACGTCAGACTCTATGTTATTATCCTTATAATACCCTACATAGCTAGACATCAAGATGTTTTCCAGCGACCGATGCGCATCATCTACAGCCATCTGATAAAGAGCCATTTGCCCCTTTTTGTAGTCCATGAAGAATTCAGGCTCTTGATTTTCAAAGCCCGGGGTCTCAATGGTCAAGTCCTGCACACGTGGATTTTTCTTCATATAACGGCACACGTCCTCAGCCAGACGATAGAGCTGGTCGTAATTATAGCCAGAAAGCGTCAGGCGATTGCTGCGATAGAGCAAGTTCAGGGCATTGCTAAACCCTCGCTCGCTCACGCCATAAGTGCTCCAGTCAGCACCGCCAATCGTTATCACCTTGCCTATCACCTCATTTTCCAGGCGATATGGGAAAGAGGTCTTGTCAACGCCCTGCTTGAAGTGAACAACGATTTCGCCATTTCTCCTATCAATACGAGTGACGAACTCTTTGATTTCCTTATATTTCTTCAGCGTTTCCTCCACAATCATCATCTTGGGGTTAAGCTGCACTGCTGTGCCGCCCACAGGCATCTGTGCTCGAATGTGCAATACCTTTTCCGCATTCTCATCACTCCGATGGCTATCCTCATCCAAATAATCGGCAAACATCTGCACGGTGCCTCCCAACCATTCCGACAACAACGGCTTGTATGTATCCACAAACTTTTGGTTGCCAAATGTCTGGTTATAAAGCACGTCATACCAAGGCAAATGTTCATCATCCGCCTGTTCCGTTCCGTCAGCTTCGCTATCCGTCCCCAAGCGATCCGGCAAGAATTGGAATGGAATGCCGAATGCCAACACCAACAAGACATAATACACCCATTTACGATGGGAGGTGAATGCGATATAACGGCAGTAGAAGCGATTGCATCTAACGACCACCCTACCCAACCTGAGATGTTGCCTTTGGCTGCTATATTGCCAACGGTCAATGATGGCTGGCACAAAAAACAACGCCACGACCAAAGACACCACCAGATTGATGATGACTATCCAAGCGAAATCATACAAGTCTTGCTGCAATTCCTTTGGAAGGAAAAAAATGACCACCATAGACCCTATCGTAGTGAGCATAGCCGCCAACAGAGACAAGAAAGCCTTTCGGTTGTGATAATATCCATAATGATCGACCATCACAATCGTAGAATCTATGATAAGACCTAAAGAAACTGTGATTCCCGCCAAAGAATAAATATGTAATTGGATATCGAACAACCAAAAGACTATAATAGCTATCAACAGATTGGCTGCCAAAGTGGAAGCAATGACAACCAAATACTTCCAGTCGCGGTTGGTAAGCCAAACAAACACCAGCAGGATGGCAAGCGACATCAATGTTCTTCTCAGCAACTTCGACATCTCCTCACGCTGTTGCTTGGCACTATCATACGACAACTGGAAATACACCTTCTGATGAATGCCAGCCTTCAATTGTTCCATCTTCTCCTGAACGACATCCGACATTCTCACGGTCTTACCATCCGAAGGAATATAAACATTGATATATACCGTGTTCAATCCATTCACCCGATAATAGCTGTCGGGGTCCTGATTCTTCACTTGCACGGCAGCCAAATCGTTGAGATAAACCACCTTTCCATCTATATTTTTCAAAGGCATCTCCCCCAAAGGTTTTCCAAACAACTCGGTGGTGAGATGCAAGGCTATCTTCTCTCGGTTTCCCTGAGCCGTCGTGTTCATCACCGTACCGATGATTTCATCCTGCCCCATATAGTTGCGTATGCCATCCGCAATGTCATTCGACGTGATGCCGTAGGCAGAAAGTGCCATAGGGTCATAACTGATTTCCACGTATGTATCTGTCGTGCCTGTCACTTCCACCTTGTTAACGCCATCCACAGCTTCCAATTGCCTGACCACATTCTCCTTCACAAAATTCTTAATCAACTCAGGCTGTATGTCGGCATTCACCAGATAAGTCAGCAATAGCTTCTGGGCATTGTGCGAAGCCATGCCACTGACCACCTCGCCTCCCATCAGCGTAGGATAAGAAACACCCTTCGGCAATCGTTCGTGCGACTGTCGAAGCAAGGAAGAAATTTCGAACCTGACGGAGGACACATCCACATTCTCCTTCAGATTGACCACGATTTCACTTTTGCCAAAATAAGACTTGGAAGAAACACTCTCCACCCCTTTCAGCGCAGACACCATTCCCTCTATCGGCGAGGTGAGGTTCTGCTCCACCACCTTTGCCGACACATGAGGCCACTCGTACTTGATGGTCATACGTTTGCCCTGTCGTGGTGTCGGTTCCGTTCCCACATCAATAAGAGGAGCCAACGCCACGCCAATAATCATCAAGATGACGAAAGTCAATATCACACTAAAAGAGGATAGTTTCATCGTATATCAATTTTTCATTTTATCTGTATTCTTTCTATATTTTGAATAATAGAGGATTGGCACAAAGAAGATGCTCACCAAAGTGCCTACCACCATGCCTATGAGGATGGTTAGCGACAAAGGGAATTGCATGTCGGCACCGATGGAGCCTCTCGACATAAATGGCAACAAAGAGAATATGGTGGTCAGCGAAGTCATGATGATCGGCATCAGGCGTTCATGCCCCGCCCGCTCTATCGCCTCCATCAGCGGCATTCCTTCACGTCGATGATGGTTGATGGTGTCGATTTTCAAGATAGAGTCGTTGATAACGATACCCGCCATCACGATGACACCCGTCATCGACATAATATCGATAGACATACCGAGCAACCACAATATCAGCAACACGCAGAACACATCCAGCACGATTTCCGACAAGATGATGGCTGGCTGTATCATACTCTCAAACTGTGCCGCCAGAATGAAATACAAGAGCAGCAAGGCAACGACCAAAATCCAGACCAAGCCCATGATCATCTGCCGACTGGAGAAATAGTCGCCACTGGCAACAATTCTCACATCATCATGCTGGACCTCGTATTGCGACACGAAATTCAAAATCCGTCTCACCTCCTTACCAGAGGCTTGTATGTCAATAGGTTGGTACTCGCCCCCCTCCGAGCCATACAGATGTTTGTAGTCATACACCATACGCTCCTTCAGCAACAGGCTCAAAGGTATGCTCACCCCATCCCTGGTATCTATGGAAGATGCCAATATCGACTCCCGGTCCGCCTTCGACGAACCTATCACCACCGGTACGCTTCCCGCACCTTGGTTGATACGCAAAGCCTCGTTGGTTCCCGATATTTGGCGCAACCTATCACACAGTTGGGTATATGAGATGCCATAAATGGTCATCTGCTCCACATCAGCCACCAACTGCAAATTCTCCTCCGTCACAACAGGTGGAATCATCACTTCAGGGAAATGCTGGCGCAAACTGTCGGTGAAAGCCATAGCCTGCGACACCGTAGGGCGATGCCCCCCAGCGTCTTGCAACTTCAATCGCAACTCAGGTTCCCCAGAAGAGAATATCATATCGAACAGGTTGCCCGAAGGAGAGAACGAGACAGACGCATCGGGATAAGCCTCAGCCACATACGACTGCAATCGCTTCTTGGCTTGCAAGAACTCATCCACCGACTCACACTTAAAATACACCAATGCCTCGGAAGAGGTAATGTCTTGGGTATGGAACAGCAAAAAGTCTTGCGTACCCACCATCGAGGTTGTCTCTTCCACCCCTTTCTTGCAATGCTCCAGCACTTGGCTGATTCTCCTATCGTTCTCTTGCACCGAGATGCCCGCATTCCAATCCACATACATGATGGCATCCGTATAGCTCACCTCCGGCATTTGTCTTTTCTCGGAGATTAAAAACATCACCACGAGTCCCGGGGCAGAGAGCAAGAACAAGAAGAGACAGAGGCGCAAATGAGCAAACATCCAGCTCTGCGTCTTCTCATACCAGCGTAAAATCGCCCGATTTGTTTTCGTCACGTTTTTCTCGTCATCTGCCACCAAAGCCTCGCCCTTCTCAAGCTTGCGCTTGTGCACCTTTTGATATAGCACCTTGAAATATACAGGCAGCACGATCATACTTACAGCCAACGACGCAAAAAGGGCTATGGCAATGCCCATACTCTGGTCGTAGAACAAAGCACCCGTCATTCCACCGATAAAAATCAACGGCACGAAAACACTGCAAGTGGTCAATACAGAACTCAACATCGGCGTAAACACCTCTGCGGTTCCCTGGCATATCGCCTCAGCCATGGTATTGCCACCATGCATTTTCTGCAAGATGTTGTCTATCACAATGATGGAGTTATCCACAATCATACCCACACCCAGAATCAATCCCGACAAGGATATGATGTTGAGGGAGATGCCCAACAACTTGAATGCCAACAGCGTGATGAGCAAAGACAATGGGATGGACAATGCCACCAACATAGCCAAGCGCCACTTACGCATAAAGAACAACAAGACCAACAAGGTAAAAAAGGCTGCCGCCAAAAGGTTCCACTCCAAATTGTTGATAGAATAAGACAACAATTCCGTTTGGTCTCTAGTTATGTCAAATTCCAAATCAGGATAAGTTTTCTCCAGGTCGGCAATCACATTGTCCACCTCGCTCTTCAGCTCATCCATCTGTGCATCATTCTGCTTGATGATGCACAAGGTAACGCAATTCTTCCCATTATGCCTGACGATGTTTCTGCGTATGGCAGGATGCTCCTCTATCTTACACAAGTCCTTGAGCTGGAGCATCCGCCCCTCATGGTTGATATAAACATTGCGTACATCATCCACCGTCAAAATCTGACTGTCGAAATGCACATTATACTGGTAAATGCCATCAGCCACCGTAAGGGCAGACAATCGGATGTCATTCTCAGCCAAGGCTCGCTGCAACTCCTCCACCGTGATGCCCAAAGCCGCCAGTTTGTCCGCATCAGGCACACACTGAATCTCGGAGGTAGTCAGTCCGCTCATATCCACCATGGCTGTGGACGGCAACTGCTCCAGGCGACGGCACACCACATTTCGGGCAAAGTCGCTCAGTTGGGCAAACTTTGTCGAAGCCTCCTGCCCCGATGGTTCACCACGGAAAGAGACGTTGAGGAAAAAGGCAGGAATATCCGAAGCACTCGCCTTGATGACCTTGGGACGAACCACATCCTTCGGCATATTTCCCAGCGCCATGTCGATTTTCTCATTCACCTCGATGAAAAGCATGTCAATGTTGGCACCAGGCTCAAACTTCAACAAGATATTTCCCACATCCATTCGAGAGTCTGAGCTGATGCTCTTCACGCCCGACACTTGCGCAAGCTGCCCCCTAAGGGGAGCTATCACACGTTTTTCCATCTCTTGCGCAGAGCAACCTGGCATACTCTCCTGCACGGTAATCTGCGGAATGTCTATGTCGGGCATCAGCGATACGGGAATGTTCTTGATGCCGACGATGCCAATCACCACCAGGGCAATCAGTATCATCGTTACCGCCACCGGACGGTGAATTAAATACTTAATCATAGGCGTTGACAGTTTTTATCTCTTCTTGATTTTCACCTTCGTTCCATCAGCCAGATTCAGGTTGCCGGAAGTGATGACCACATCTCCCGCATGCAACTCCGTCTCCTTGCGTTCGCAGCCCTTGATGGCGTATGAGCCAATGTTGCTATAAGCGATATCCACGTATGTCCACACAGCCTCGCCATCCTTGTAGAGAAAGACCACATGATAGCCATCACGTTCCACCACAGCATCCTTAGGCACCACAAACGATTGAGCCACATCATTCTCTATGATAACTTTCACATTCATGCCATCGAGCATTTTCCCCGAAGGATTAGGAATGCGAGCCGTTATCTTGATGAGTCCCTTCTCGCTCACGGTTGGGTTGATATTTGTTACCGTACCCGCATACTGAGCCGTCTCGTCAACAAAAGGACTCACTATCACCTTCTGCCCCTTGTGGATGTTCTTGATTTCAGCCTCCAACACACTAAACTCCACATCGAGTTGCGTATCGTTGATGACTGTGCAGAGCTTATCCAAACGTTGGTTGCGCTTATTTTCCAAATCGGCGATTCTTCCGGCAAAAGGCGCCACAAGCGCACATTTGTCCATACTGTTGCGAGCCGACTGCAACTGGTATTGGGCCAGATAATACCCCGATGCCACCTTGGCACGGTGCACCACATCGGCAGGCACGTTGGCAGAAATGCCATCATATCCCAATCCGATGAGCCTGTCGGCCAAATCTACCTTTGCCTTTTCCAGTTGCTTGGTAGCCTTCTCCACTTCCAGAGCGGCGTCGCCACCATCGGTTTTGGCTATCAATTGTCCCTTAGCCACCCTGCAGCCATTATGCACATACACCCCCTTCACGATACCTCCATCGGTAAAGGCAAGCTCGCATTTCTCGATAGCCCTCAGCTTGCCATTGCATATCAACTGGCGATGAAACGTCTGCCGATGTAATTTTATCGTATCCACATAAACATCAGTAGGAATACTTTCAGCGTTTACCATTTTTTCTTCCTCCGCATTCGTCTTCTGTCGGCAAGAGGAGTTCAATGCCGACACCACGATAAGCGCAGCCCATATCACATTTTTTATTTTCATCTTCATTATTTTCCGTTTGTTTGAACCAATTTATCAAAATCAACCGTTAAGTCTTGATGCTTATCCCAGTCGTACAGGGTGTATTTACGCAATGTATAATAATAAGACCAATACGCCTGAAGTTGGCTAATATATTGCGACTTAGCGGTTTCTAGTTCTTGGATGGCAGTATTGATCTCCGTAACGGATATATTGCCAGTCTCAAATCTTTTTTTGGTAATCTCATATCTCTCGTTGGATATTTCCTGCGCACGCATTGAAGTGCGGCATTGTTCTGATTGGAAACTGAATTGCAAGATATCTCGCTTTATCTTTTGCACATAATCTTGATCAGCCTGTTCCTTCATAGTTTTAGCTAATTCTAGTTTAGACTTCGCCACCATCACCTTTCCCTTTTGCACGCCCCAGTCGAAAATAGGCAAGGTCACCGTCAGTCCTATGATTTCATTGTCTCGCAGATGACTATAAGCCGCAGCGAAACCATCCGCCGTGCGATTGAAGCCCACCTCGGCATTCAGCCTCATCTGGATACCCTTGGCAGATTTTGCCTGAGCCAGGTTTTGCTGCGCCGTCAACACAGAGATTTCCTGAGTCAAGGAATGTGAAGAATTATCCCACGCCTTTCGCAACACCTCGTCTGCATTCAGCACCATATCGGCAACATTGGCTGGAGGAATGAGTTTTGCATCCTCATAATCCGTCACACGAAGATAGGAAAAGAGGTCGAACATATTGTCATCCATCTTTATCTTCGAGTTGTTGACCGCTACCTTGGTATTCAGCTTCGACAATTCCAGTTGCAGCAGGTCGCTCTTGGTAATAGTGCCTAAGTTAAGACGCTTCTCTGAAATCTTATACAAAGCCTCCAAATCCGAGTATTTGCTCACATTTTGGCTATAGTCTGATTGGGATGATATGGCTTGGAAATAGAGCGTAGCCACCTGGATGGCGATGTCCTCCATCTTTTCCAAATATACTTTCTTGGCTTTTTCATACTCCTTAGGCTCCGTTTTCTTTCGCCATTTCAATTCGTTGTACGACCTCAGCGGCTGGGAATAAGACAGGCGCAAAGGCAAAGTGTTATAGGTAGTCAACTTGTAATCAAACTGGTCGAGTCGATAAAGGTAAGACTGCAGCGACAAGGTACCTCCCAAGGAAGCCACCTGCTGTTCCACCGATAAAGTCAGCGAGTTTGTGAGTGAATTATTATCCACGTAGTTGATTTTACCATCCTCAGAGTTTCTTGCCTCCACCCTGGAGTGGTCGAAGTTCATGAGACCTCCCGTCAGACTCACCGAAGGCAGCAGTTCTGCCCGAAACGACTTGTAAGCCCAATAGCTAGACAAAAAGCTGAAGCGAGCCAACTGAGCATCATAGGAATTCTGTTGAGCGATAAGGATAGCATCGTTCAAGGAAATTACTTTTTGTGCTCTTGCCGTCAAGCCAACACATAGTAACAATAGCAATATGATTTTTTTTCTCATACTCGTCATTGTTTAGTTTTACGATTATAGATTTGGTTACAAAAGTACCATTTTATATTGACACTCACAAACTTTTCAGACATTTTTTTGCATTTTTTTTCATATCACTCACAGCTTGCGATGACACCTTTGCCTGAAAGTCCAATATTTTCTTAGCAATCACCCTCGCATCCGCTTGCCGATTCAGCTGCTGATACAAGCACATCTTTTGGTAGAGCGGATAAATACGATTCGGCATTTGAACGAATGCTTTATTATAACAAATCTCAGCTTCCCGATATTGTCCTAAATCCCGATGATTGTTGCCCATCAACACCCAAAACATAGGGTCATTGCTCACCAAGAGACCTCTGCGAAGCATCGCATTGCTATCCATCCAATGTTTGTTGGCTCGCAACAAATGCGCATAATCAAACAAGAAGTACTTGTCGTCTTCACATAATGGGAGCAAGCGATTATAATCCTGCAAAAAAGTTTCATGAGTCATCCTTGCCATTGCCTGATAAGACCTATGGGCCTGCAAATGTCGGTTCGCTAAGTGGTAGCACAATCCCATCACGCCACACAACGGCAAGCAGAGCAAAGCTATCTTCCTCCCCGAAAAAGCAACACCCAAGCTAGACCTCTCGGCAGCCTTCGCCATCAATATGACCATAACCATCTGGTAAGGGAACAATTGAAAAGAATAAGAGAACAAGGAGAAGACCACCAATGCGACAGCCCCTCCCAACAACACAACTGAGATTTTTCGCAAACGCCACATCGACACTCCCACAGTCATTAGGCAGAATATCACACCTATCAACCCTTGCTCCACACCGACTTGCAATATGTCACAGAATGCATAGTCGATAACATCGGCATTCATAGCATACGAGACAATATGGTCTTTTGAGGAAAAGAAAGTTTGCAACACCTTGCCATATTCGCCGGCAAAGCTCCCCAGTCCTGTCCCTAACCATCCATTATCCGTCAACATGCCCAAAGAAAGCCTCCAGATGAACGTTCTGCCAAGAGCCGAACCTTGTTTCAAGAAAAACAAGTATGCCCCTATTCCGATTGCCATAAACGTCAAATATACACAGTACTTTCTTATCAAACCTCTATATTGCCAGCACAACACTACCGCTACAGCCACGATGGCGCTCCTGCTCCGAATCAACGCCAGCATGACCATCCCCACAAAAAGAACAAAGAGATTTCCCTTTATCATGATGGATTTTTTCCATCCACCGAACTGTTGCTCTTTCCTCAGCCAAACGATAGTCATCGCCACTCCCATGGAGATAAAAGCGGTATAAGGTCCTGAATTGAAAAAATTTCCTTTTATTGCAACGGAAGCACTATTATAGCCACCTCCACAAAATTGCCACACCCCCAATAAAAGCTCATATCCACACACAAAAACCAGCGTACTTTCTATAGCTACTGTTCTAACCGCAAAGCCAACGAATAAAAGCCTCAGCATCAGATACAATACGAACAAAGATGTATAGGTAACAACCTGCAGAGCGCAAGGAACCTCCGATGGCATATAGCCTCGCACTAGCACATACAGCCACCAACAAAACACCAGCAAATCCACCAAATCCAATCGCCAAAGCAAATGTTTATCTCTGCACAAGCCATAAATACAAAAGAATGCGCATAACACACACCCTATGGCACTACCATACAGCAAGGGTTCAGACCATAACGGAGTCACTGTCTGAACCGTAGGGAGCAGACATAGCAGCAATGGCAAAAATCCTATTCCCTTTCTGATATCGTTATCGGAGCTAAAAAGTTTCACTTATCTGTTTTATTGATACTTATCTGTTTATTTTATATCGTAACTAAACACCTGCTTCCCATTTTCATAGAAAAACACCTGTTCTTCCTTGCCTTGCGTCAAGTCTCGAAGCCAAAACAAGGCATTGTTGGGACCACGGAAAGCCACTGTCTTACCTGTAGCTACAGTCTTACCCAATGATACCCATCCTTTGTCACCAGCATAATATAAGAGTTCGTATGTATCGCCAGCCCACACGAAATTTCCATCTGTTCGAGGATAGAAATCTACACACCGAATGGAAGACGGAGTATCCAGCTCATAGGTTAAACTTTTATGCTGCTCACTATAAAAGGCTGTCAACATATCATGGTCTGTTACATTCTCTGGTTTATAAGTAGAATCCACTGGTGTAAGCAATTTCAAGACTATAGGCTTCCTACATAAGGAATCCTCATAAATATCCAAATCAGCCAATTCCATTGGCGCTTTTTTAGGAGCATTATAACGCAGATAGCGAAAACAACGCCTATCAGAAACTCGTATCTTCAGATTGCTATAATCCAAAGTATCTCGAAATTCATACAACTTTTTTGCCTGTACAAAACTTCCATCCACGCTTGCCTCTATGCTCGATCCTATGATAGGACGCCAAAGCCTCTCAGCAAACAATTTGCCTAAGGGCATCTTCCTAGACAATACCATATCGACATAACTTCCAGAAATCGGTTTTAAAACTCTGCACTTTCTATTTCCTGAATAAAAAACAAATGGATACCCCACAGGAATACATTTGCCATTAGCAGCATCATAACATATAGGCTGATAAATAAAATTTGGTTCAATATTATCAAACCGCACCTTCTTACCTTCACATACTCCTACATCAATTGGAGTCCAGCCTTGAGGTGAGAATATTCCGAGATAGACTCGCTCCTCTTGCATGTTCAAAGGAATCTCCACATGGTTTTTTCCGAAATAATTATCTGTGACATCATGTCGGAAGAAATTTCTCATTTCTAAAGGTATTTCAGAGACATCTCCAAACTTCCTTACTTGATCTTCTTGCAATCCAAAACAGCTTCTATACACTTTACCTTTCTTACGCCCATCAGAATGAGGAAGCTTGCGTGTAGGCACAAGGTCATCAAATCCGAATTGTATATAACGACCAGTAGTATCTCTTAACGCAAGCCATTGGTGTGAAGTATGATTTGCGTACATAAATGCATCAATAGCCACAGGAATGCCACAAGAGCGCATAGCATACAGCCCGATGTCGCAACTCTCACGGCAAGTACCAAACTTGGTTGAGAACAAGAAAGTCGCCTCAAAATGTGGAGCTGAGAAATGTGAGTAATATTCAATTCTTTGTTGGGAAATATGCTCATTGATTATGCGGCAAGCCTCTACAACATCACTACCACGGTAAAGAGAATCGAGCAAAGAGCCATAATATGCCTTATATAATGACCTCCAGTTTGTTAATGGTTCGTTAGCGATACGATAAGGCAACAACAATTCACAGAAATCCTCAAAACTTAAATGTTTATTCCAAGGATACCTTTTCCAATCATCAAAAGCTTTATCTATGTTGTCTATTAAATAGTCTGCCTTGATAACCTGAGCATCATATACCTTTGGCAATGACTCAAATGGGTAATAACGCCATTGACTTCCTCCAATCTCGCTCATATCACCCACTTTCGGATTCTTGTAGGCTGTTGCTAGTATATTCTTCAAAGAGTCTAACGGAGCACCCTCGTAACTATACCAATGAGGCATATTACGAATCAAGAACTTAGCCGCCTCAAACTTCAGAGAATCATAGTTATAATGTTCCAATACTTTCTCCAATTCCCCACGGTTTTTGCCAGCAAATTCCAAGGCAGACTCTAGGCGTTGTTCGCCAGAGTCCACCACAGAACATGCTGCCAAGAGCAACAGGAAGAGAGCTAATAGGGTTTGTTTCATTTCAAATTATAAATATCGGCTATCAACCAGCCATATCGAATTTTCTTTTTTTTGTAATATTACTTATATAAATATTTTAAAATATAATAGTCACTATTGTCTGTTTCTTTATAAGAAATGTTCACATTGTTATTTTTCAAATGGGAGATGATTCTCTGCAATCTGTTTTTCTCTACAACTGCATATAAACTTGTTTTATCTGCATTTTTTGCAATAGGAAAAACAATCTCTTTGTTAGAATAACAATTAATTCGTCCAATTTTTCCAGAAGACTTATCGTAAAACAGCATAAACCACTTTTTCATATTACTCCCCTTCTTCATCAAAAAGGAAATATATTTCTCTGTTTCTAATGTCGTGATTGGAAATTCCTTTTCCGTGCTCATTAACAAATTATGTAACCTTTCCTCGTTTTTACCTAAATTATCTACATCAGAAGCCTGTAATCCATTTTTTCCAAATTTTATTTTGTAAGCTTTAGAAAAAACATTTTTTGCTTTATCAAAAGTGTACAAATATTCAGAAACAAATGGCGGAACTATTCCGAGAAGATGGTCTGAAAAATCGAAAAAGCACTGCTCTTGCATATTAATACCAGCAACGAATCCTTCGCTACAATCAAGTTCCTCCTTGATTTTCGCTTTTGAAGAATCAAAAATGAACATTTTGTTACTGTCTTTGCTGATACTTGTTGGAACTAATATATGCTGCTCAGAAGACAAATTGTAAATTTGTCCAAAGAAAAGCATTCCTTTACCTGATTTAGACCATTCTGTAGGAAGCGGTATTTTTTTCACAAAATTGAAATGCGTATCATAGCATAGCAAATTTTGAGGGGTTAAAATCTCAACATGATTAGTATTACTATTAAATCCAAAAGCTGTTACTATAGAATACTCCCCCAAACCATTACCAATTTTTCTAGAAGAACTAGAAACTAAATTTCCTTTATCAGTATATACATATATTACATTTTTTGAATCCTTTATTAAAATGTATGGTTCTTCCACAATAATCTGGGATACATTTGATAAAATAAGATCATCTTTGTTCTGCAATGAAATAATCTCAACTTTCGAGAACAGTTCCTGCTCTGTCATCACTTGAGCCTCATCAAAATCTATAATAGAACAACTTTCTTCATCTGTCCCTTTGCAAGAAACAAATGATAATATAACAATAAATACGATTAAATACTTTTGAATACGCATCATAGAAATCAATATTTAAATTCATAATTCCGGCATTGCTTAGATTTGTAAATTTTCTAAGCAATGCCAAACTACATTTTCAAACTTTTATACTTTTAACATGGATTCTTACAGTAATCTTTAGTATAACCAGTGTACTCACATGCATAAAACATATACTCTTGGCACATTTTCAGATTATACCCCTTTCTAAAACATCTTCCATCATATCCTTTATTGCAAAGGATAACAACACCATCTTCATTGTCTGTAAGTGCCTCAACATTCTCCATTGTCAAAGAACTTTCATTAGATGCAGACTTTGTCATACCACCAAAAATACCTCCAACACAGCCTGCAAGGAGGCAAGTTATAAAAATAAAATGTTTCTTTTTCATTACATTACGATTTTAGTTTTACATTTTCCACTTATTATACTTTTATAAATACATTTAATTTTCTCTTTTTCAATAGGACTACCTATCAAAATAACATTGAATTCTTTGTCTAAAAGAAATGAATGATATTGTTGACTTTTGGGTATAGTTACATTACTTCTTTGAAATACATTTTCTGTATCTAAATAGACAGAAGATTGCAAATCGGTAATTTCCAATTCCATGTTTACGTCTTCTAATTCCTCTTTTTTAGGAGACAAGATAAATACATAGTCTATATCTATTCGTTCTTTCTTTGCTTCAGAAATCAAAGGATTCCAAAAACGTAGTTTCCCCAAAGCACAAGGACTGCAAACAGCAGAATCCACATATACAACCATAGTGAATTTCTTCCCTAATTTACTTAGAGGGTTACGTCGGCACTCCATTTTGTCAAGGCATAATTTTATTGGTCGAGATTTCATTTGTTCTATATTGTCTCTTACTTGTTCTTTCTCCAAGTTACATCCTGAAAAGAACGAGCACATGATTAAGCCTATTATGGTCAACTTTGGATTCTTCATTTTTCCTATCCCTTTAAAGATTGATTTCTCCACGATACACAGTATCGCCATAAATCATATACAAGATAAAGTCACCTTTTAAGGTACTAGGAAAAACCGCATTTGTGCTCCCTTCCGGAGCTGTCAGGCTGTAAACAATTTTGTCACCTCTGTATACATATATCATAATAGGTGCGCTGCTAGACTCAAAAGACAAGAGATTATCCTCTAAAAAGACTTGTGGTGACCAGGGCATTTCTCGTTCCCATGGAATACCAGGCTTAGTAGGGTTTTCAAAAGAGTTGGGTTGCATTTCCACTCTAAGTTTTGTGCCAGCTAAAACATTTCCGTTAAAAAGCAGACACGCATAAATCATTATTAAAAATCTTTTCATTTCATTTTTATTTTTAATTGTTGTTTTATGTCTGCAAAAATAGGGCGAAAAAGCTTAACTTCCAAATATCAGCAGTACATTTAGTACACTATCTTTCAGAAAGAGTTGGATTTATTGCTTGTAACTCACATTAAATCTGAATGTTAGAGCTAAAAGTATATTTAGTACATACTTCATTCCATCTCCTTAATCAATGCATCGAACTTCTTTATATTGTCAGATTTAAACAGCATTTGAACTAGTTTCTTGCGTTTATTTGTAATACTCTGCTTTGAAGCCCCCAGGAGATTAGCTATCTGAGAGGGCATGAAAGAAAGTCTTGTCAGTAGACAAATTCTAAACTCATCATCTAAAATGTCTTCAAACGAAGATAATTTTTGCCAAAAAGCAGGCAAACTAGCTTCAACTAATTTCTGCAGGTCTTTCCATTCACTAACAGTTGGTTGTTTACCTGTATTAGCGTATGCTTGGAATGCTAGAATAATCTTTGATTCCACAAATATATTTTCTTTTTTCCATTTTTCTTCATTCGCATTCGTTTTATAGATACTCAATATCCCATTCAGATTTACTATTTTAGAATCTTTAAGCTTGCTCTCCTTTTTAGTTGATACCAATTCTTTCTTGGTATAATCATATTGAGTTTGTATTTTTTGATTTCTTGCCTTCATTTTTCTTATTACCAAAAGTAATATCACTATCATTAAGAGAGACATAAATAAGGCTTTCCAAACATTTTTCGCTTCTTCTGCCTTTCTCGCAGCTTCTTTTTGACTTTCTGAATAATCGAACAAAGCCTGCACCTTACCTACTTCTTTTGCTGATAGCCGGAAGTTTACGGTGTCATTTGCATCTGCATACAAACGTACATACTTCACCACAGAATCTACCATTCCTTTGTGACTATATATAGACATTAAACCCTTATATCCAGTTTCTAAATTTTCTATATCAGAAGGGTTGTTCAACAATTTGCGATAGCAACATAAAGCAGAATCCAATTGTCCTACCTCTATATAATACCAACCAAGATAATTATAGAAATATTCTGTTCCAGGATATAAAGGTTCTCCTTTTTCATCCAATAGTTTGGACTTTGCAAGATATTCATCGAGTGTTCGCTTGGCTTTTACATAGTCCTTCCTCTTTAAGTAGATTTCCGTCAATGGTATTAAAGTTGCAGCAGCATAATCATCCTTACCTATTTTTTTGTAGTATCGATAAGCCCGAGTTGCAATTTGATAAACCGAATCCATTTTCCCTAGTTGATAGAAAACGCTTATTTTACGTTCTTGTGCACGAACATATCCTAATGTATCATTTGTCATCAATGCAACTAATGCCTTCTTGTCAAGTATCTTCGATTCCATTTGTGGATAACGTTGCAATCTATAGATATCTGCCATTTGTCCATAAACTTTAGACAAGAGGGTGAAGTTACAACCGCTCTTTGTTGTATCTATTTTTGCGACAGCTTCATTATAATATAGCAAAGCCTTGGGACTATTTCCCTTATCACGATATACACAGCCCATTAAATAGTTAGCCCAGGCCTTTTCTCCAGTATTGCCATAAAATGCATAATATTCTAATACATCATTCATATAATTGATGGTATCCATTGCATAAAAGAGTTTATTCATTGCTTCTGTTCGAAGCAACAAATATTTCATTCTGTCTGATTTGGAGTATTTAGAAAGACGATTTTCATCTTGACTCAACATAGCCCAAGCTGTGTCGGGGGATTCCTCCAACACGTTCTCTATTTGCAGCAACCGTTGCTTCTCGTTTGAAGTACATGCAACAAATAATGATACTATCAACCCCAAAAGCACATTTATACAGTTTTTATTTGATAACAATATTCTTTTCATTCTATCAATTAACTTTTAGACATTATTCAGTGAACACTAATTATTCTCTTTAACATGACAAAGATACTAAATTTTAGTGAAATAGCCAAGCTAAAAGTGTTATAAATATCTAATCATTAGATGCTTCACATTAATTCAGCGAACACTAAATAGGTTAGGGCATTTTTTAACGCCGGATTGCAAATCATAAGTGGTTGATAGATTTTTTAATATTTACAACCACTTAATAATCAGTTATTTATTTGCATGTTTCAATTATTTTTTCTACCTTTGCCGGTAGATAGAAACAATAGGAAATAGTAAATATGGGCAAAATAAAGGTACATGCATGGGATATTCTTAGAATGATTCCTGATGAAGAAATCGCAAAAATAGCAAAAGACACCCATTAGCGGGTCCCACCATACCCGTCGCATGGGCATCCACAGCCCATCAAGTGGGCATCCACAGAACAAGCGCTGGGCAACAAGTGCCCGTACTGCGGGCAATGAATGCCCATACGCTGGGACTAATATTGGGCAAGAGATTACATAAAGGAGGAATGAAAGAAAACATTAAGATTCTTAGAGTCACATGAAAGCCATGAATGAAGTCTCTTCATTTGTAGATGAAGCCAAGTGGAGACAGGAAAACAATGCGAAAATAGTTATTTCGATGCGCAGCAGGTGAAGGTGACCATGAAACAGAAGAAATTTGCAGATGGAACGAAGTTTCTCGTAAAGAAAAAAGTAAAATAATGAGACTTCTATGATACATTAATGAGACTTCTCGACTTCAGAATAGAGAAGTCTCATTCTTTTTATCTCATTATATACCAATACTTTAAGTCAATATTTTCAGCTAAAAAATGAGACTATGAGACTTTTTTTTCAAAAAAAACTTTTTCACGTAAGAGAAAACTATGAATCTTTTAAGCTGATCATAGAAGAAAGTTCAACCTGTATGGTTAAAAACGGGCTGAAAGCCCAAAGCGGGTGAGGCATAAGTCCATAACTCACTCTTTTTAGTTTTTCAAGAACGTTACGCTCTTGGGGACACTTAGGTACTTGGGGGCTTTTAGCCCGTCCTCGACTACCATAATCAGGGCTCAGGAGAGGTTGTCTTATCCACGGACAATCTCCCCTGAGCCAGTAATTTGCCAATTAGGCAGCTTATCTATAACAAGACCATAAAAAGTGTTTGATAACAATAAAAGCTCTATCTAACTCTTTACTACAATTTTTACACCTATGAGATTTGGCAATCCCAATTGTAATCAATATGAATAAGTGAGTTTTTTTCAAACTCACTTATTCACTTTACGCAACGCAGAAAGCGTCTCCAATCGTACTTACCAGTTACTCTAGCTTTTGAATACTCTATACGCTTTACAATACCAATAATATAGATGTCTGGAACCAAGCCCCAATAACGAGAATCATGAGAATCTACTACATTATCACCACCGGCAAAATAATAATCATGAAGGAACGTGTGGCGAGACAGAAGTTTGTGTTTGACAAAAACTTTATTTTTCTCCCAATCAATTGTGATTTTACCCTTCAATTCCCACTCTAAAATTGCCAGATAAAGTACAGCCTCTTTGGGGGTAATCGTTATGACATCCCCTTTACGGGGAATATACAAAGGCCCGAAATTTTTAATCGTCCACTTCGGCAAATGTTCATCGTACGGCATCGCACACATTACTTCAGGAGAGATCAATGTATCTGGCATCTCACGCAAAACAGTTTGATTCTCTCTGCAGCCCAAGACACCCCTATCATTATTATTGCGATAATAACCATTGCGAATGCTCACAGAATCACCAGGCAAGCCGATGCAGCGCTTGCAATACACATAATTGATAACAAACGTAATATGATGATTAATGACTGGTTTATTAAACACAAAGACATCATTACGTCTCAAATCCCCCATACCTTTCATTCTAAAGCACTGTAATTCAACCCCTTGTTTGTCAAAATGGAATTTTCGATAGATTCTTGCACCAAAACAAAGTTTATCTGCTATTATCTTGTCACCTGGTTGCAAAGTTGGCATCATAGAATTACTAGGAACAACAAAAGTATCAAACCAGAAGATACGCACCAGCCACTTACCGACCCATAACAATATCATGAGTAAGAAGCAAATTAGCACCAGTTTAATTATGTTTAGAACTTGTTTTTGATTACAAGAAATATTTTTCATTTTACCGTTTATTAAGGAGACAATACTAAAAAGAAGACCTCTCCATCGTTCAATTTCTAATGAACGAAGGAGAGGTCACTTCTTTTATATCACTTTCAGAATTTCATTACTTCTGAGAATCCTCTGGAGCCTTGTCGATCAAGTCCATAAACTGGTCGAGCTTAGGAGTGATGATGATCTGTGTACGACGGTTACGCATCTTGCCCACCTCAGTATCATTGGTAGTTACAGGATTGTACTCACCACGACCACCAGCAGTCATACGCTTAGGACTAACACCGAAGTTGTCCTGGAGATACTGAACTACAGAAGAAGCACGGAGAGCAGAGAGATCCCAGTTGTTGCGGATGTTCTTCATCTTGGCACTGGTAGTGCTTACAGGCACGTTATCGGTGTTACCCTCGATGAGCACATCGTAATCCTTGTAGTCCTGGATGATCTTTGCAATCTTGCTCAAAGTTTCCTTGGCACGGCTGTTTACCTCGTAGCTACCGCTCTGATAGAGCATGTTGTCAGCCAGAGAGATGTAAACCACACCCTTCATCACCTGAACGTCAACCTCCTTCATCTCCTCACGGCTGAGCGAACGGGTCAGGTTGTTGGTAAGAACCATGTTGAGTGAATCGCTCTTGCTCTTCACCTCTACCAGATGACGGATATACTGGTTGCTTTCATTAATCTGGTCAACGAGCTTCTCAATGCTGATGTTGTTCTGATTGGCATTGGTCAGACTCTTGTCCAGAGAGTTCTGCAACTTGGCATAATCCTTCTTGGTACTGCTCAACTGCTCCTGCGCAGCAGCAAGGCTAGCCTCAGCAGCAGCCAACTTCTCCTTGGTTGCCTGATAATTGGCAGTCAATTCTCTATTTTCAGATTGACAATTCTGGAGATCCTTCTTACTAGCACAGCTAGTAGCCATCAGGGCTACAGCCATCATTGCCATTACAAAAATTTTAGTCTGTTTCATATTTGCTTTCGATTTTTAAATTTTCTGTTATTGTTTTTTAATCACTATGTTATTATATAGACGGCAGTTACGCCCTCCATATAAAACGCCTTACGCGTCTCTTTCTGGATGCAAAGTTACTGATAAGACTCCAATAAACCTTATTTGTCTAATCCATTTATAAAATTTTAACCACTAAATCACTATTTATCACCTTTTTAACTAAAAAAAGAAAATAAATGCGTATTCTTTGCGGCGAAATCAGAATTTTGTATTACCTTTGCAGTCGGAAAGCAAAAGCATATATAATATGTAGGCTTTTGTCAAGGTAGAATTAATACATTAACAATATAAAAAGAGAAATAGTATGATTCTTTTTTTCAGAACTCCATCTAAGAGTGTGATTGCGACCGAGATTGACCACAAACCATCTCAGGACGAAATCAATGAACTTTGTTGGCTTTATGGTGACGCAACTTTAGAGGACGCCCAGCAGTTGCAGGGCTTCTATGTTGGCCCACGCCGTGAAATGATTACTCCTTGGAGTACGAATGCCGTTGAGATAACTCAGAACATGAGTCTTAACGGCATTTCGCGTATCGAGGAGTACTTCCCTGTGGATAGCGAGGACGCTGAGCACGATCCTATGCTCCAGCGTATGTACAAAGGTATCGGACAGGATGTGTTCACCGTGAACCATGAGCCAGAACCTATCAAGTACGTCGATGACCTCGAAAAGTACAACGAGGAAGAGGGTCTTGCCCTCAGCGAGGACGAAATGGCTTATCTCCACAAGCTGGAGAAAGAGAACGGACGCCCTCTCACCGACAGCGAAATCTTCGGTTTCGCACAGATCAACTCAGAGCACTGCCGCCACAAGATCTTCGGCGGCCAGTTTATCATCGACGGTAAGGAGATGGAGTCTTCTCTCTTCAACATGATCAAGAAGACCACCAACGAGAATCCTAACAAGATCCTCTCTGCTTACAAGGACAACGTGGCTTTCTCTCAGGGTCCTGTTATCGAGCAGTTTGCTCCAGCCGATCAGACTACCAGCGATTTCTTCCAGGTGAAGGATATCGAGAGTGTCATCTCGCTGAAGGCTGAGACCCACAACTTCCCTACTACCGTAGAGCCTTTCAACGGAGCTGCTACCGGTACAGGTGGTGAGATCCGCGACCGTATGGGTGGTGGTGTAGGTTCATGGCCTATCGCAGGTACTGCCTGCTACATGACTGCTTATCCTCGCTTGAAGGATGACAACGGCAAGAGCGATGCTGAGCGCGACTGGGAAGACATCATGCCAGTGCGTAAGTGGCTCTATCAGACTCCAGAGCAGATTCTGATCAAGGCTTCCAATGGTGCATCAGACTTCGGTAACAAGTTTGGTCAGCCTCTCATCACCGGTTCTGTGCTTACTTTCGAGCACGAGGAGAACGGCGAGAAGTATGCATACGATAAGGTAATCATGCTTGCTGGTGGTGTAGGCTACGGCAAGAAGCGTGACTATAAGAAGGGTGAGCCACAGAAGGGCAACAAGGTTGTAGTAGTAGGTGGTGACAACTATCGCATCGGTCTTGGTGGTGGTTCTGTTTCTTCTGTAGATACAGGCCGTTACAGCAATGGTATCGAGTTGAACGCTGTTCAGCGTGCCAACCCTGAGATGCAGAAACGTGCCTACAACCTGGTTCGTGCACTCGTTGAGAACGATGAGAACCCAGTAGTCAGCATCCACGACCACGGTTCAGCCGGTCACTTGAACTGTCTCTCTGAGTTGGTAGAAGAGTGCGGTGGCGAAATCGACATGTCTAAGTTGCCTATCGGCGACAAGACCTTGAGCGCCAAGGAAATCATCGCCAACGAGAGCCAGGAGCGCATGGGCTTGCTCATCGACGAGAAGTATATCAGCGAGGTTCAGAAGATTGCCGACCGTGAGCGTGCTCCAATGTACGTGGTTGGTGAGACTACTGGCGATGCTCACTTCAGCTTCAAGCAGGCTGACGGCGTGAAGCCATTCGACCTCGATGTAGCTCAGATGTTCGGTCATACTCCTAAGACTGTAATGGTAGATGAGACCGTAGAGCGCAAATATGAAGATGTAACTTATTCTGCAGATAACCTCGACGAGTACTTGCAGCGTGTTCTCCAGATGGAGGCTGTGGCTTGTAAGGATTGGTTGACCAACAAGGTAGACCGTTCCGTAACAGGTAAGATTGCCCGTCAGCAGGGTCAGGGTCAGATTCAGTTGCCACTCTCAGACTGTGGTGTCGTAGCACTCGACTACCGTGGCGAGAAGGGTATCGTAACAGCAATGGGTCATGCACCTCAGGCTGGTCTTGCCGATCCTAAGGCAGGTTCTGTACTCTCTGTAGCAGAGTCATTGACCAATATCGTATGGGCTCCATTGGCAGATGGCATGGACAGCATCAGCCTCTCAGCCAACTGGATGTGGCCTTGCCGCAGTCAGAAGGGTGAGGATGCCCGTCTGTACGAGGGTGTGAAGGCATTGTCAGACTTCTGCTGCGCCATCCACGTAAACGTACCAACAGGTAAGGACTCTCTCTCTTTGACCCAGCAGTATCCTAACGGTGAGAAGATCATCGCTCCGGGTACCGTTATCGTAAGTGCTGGTGGTGAGGTTTCAGATGTCAAGAAGGTGGTTAGCCCAGTTCTCGTAAACGACAAGAACTCTAGCCTCTACCATATCGACTTCAGTTTCGACGAGCAGCGTCTCGGTGGTTCTGCTTTCGCTCAGAGTCTGGGCAAGGTGGGCAGCGATGTTCCTACCGTCAAGAACCCAGAGTACTTCGTTGACTGCTTCAACGCTGTACAGGAACTCATCAACCGTGGTTGGGTAATGGCTGGTCACGATATCAGTGCCGGTGGTTTGATTACAACTCTCCTCGAAATGACATTCGCCAACGTAGAGGGTGGTATGAAGATCAACCTCCACGACATCGCAGATGCCGACATCATCAAGACTCTCTTCGCCGAGAACCCAGGTGTTGTGATCCAGGTAAGCGATGCTCACAAGGATGAGTTGAAGGCATTCTTCGATGAGAACGGTATCGGTTATGCCAAGATTGGTTATCCAGCTCCAGAGCTCCGCAAGATTATCATCAAGAAGGAAGGCTTCGAGCACGAGTTCGATATCGATGCTTTGCGCGACGACTGGTATAAGACATCTTACCTCCTCGACCGCAAGCAGAGCATGAATGGTATGGCTAAGAAGCGTTACACCAACTATAAGAAGCAGCCTATCGAGATGAACTTCGGTTATGGCTTCAAGGGAACCCTCGCTAGCTACGGCCTCGACGCTAACCGTCGCAAGCCATCTGGCATCAAGGCAGCTATCATCCGTGAGAAGGGTACCAATGGTGAGCGTGAGATGGCATACTCTATGTATCTCGCCGGCTTCGATGTAAAGGATGTGATGATGACCGACTTGATTTCCGGTCGTGAGACTCTGGAGGATGTGAACTTCATCGTATTCTGCGGTGGTTTCTCTAACTCCGATGTTCTCGGTTCTGCCAAGGGTTGGGCTGGTGCATTCCTCTACAATCCTAAGGCTAAAGAGGCACTCGATAAGTTCTATGCCCGTGAGGATACCCTTTCACTCGGTATCTGCAACGGTTGCCAGCTGATGGTTGAGTTGAACCTCATCAATCCTGAGCACAAGCATCGTTCACACCTCTGCCACAACACATCCAAGAAGTTCGAGAGTACATTCCTCGGTTTGACCATTCCTCAGAACGACAGTGTGATGTTCGGTAGCTTGAGCGGTGATAAGCTCGGTATCTGGGTAGCTCACGGCGAGGGCCGTTTCTACTTGCCTGAGCCAGAGGATCACTACAACATCATTGCGAAGTACAACTACGCTGAGTATCCAGGTAATCCTAACGGCAGTGACTACAATGTAGCAGGTATCTGCTCTGCAGATGGTCGCCACTTGGCTATGATGCCACACTTGGAGCGTGCCATCTTCCCATGGCAGAACGCCTGGTATCCAGCCGATCGCCGCAACGACGAGGTAACTCCTTGGATTGAGGCATTTGTCAATGCACGTCAGTGGATTGAAGAAAGAGCTTTGAAAAAGTAAAAAGGTAAAAAGTAAAAAGGTAAAAAATGAATAATAGCGTAAGTTATCTTACATTATTCAAAACATTTATGAAGATTGGCATAGTCACCTTTGGGGGTGGCTATGCCATGATTCCTATTATAGAATCCGAAGTCGTCGACAAGCATCATTGGATGACGAAGGAGGAATTTCTGGATGCCATTGCTACTACCCAGGTTTGCCCGGGCGCCTTGGCCATCAACATGAGTTCCCTGCTCGGATATAAGTTGGCAAAGACACCGGGAGCCATCGTCTGCACCCTCGGCGCTTCGTTGCCATCGTTTCTTATTATCTTAGCGATAGCCATGTTTTTCCATCAGTTTGAAGACAACAAGGTTGTTGCTGCCATGTTTGCAGGCATCCGTCCTGCCGTCGTGGCATTGATAGCCGTACCAACATTCTCGCTTGCCAAGAGCGCCAGGATTTCGCTCGTCAACTGCTGGATTCCTATTCTATCTGCCCTTCTGATCTGGCTTTTGGGCGTCAACCCAATCTGGGTGATTATCGCAGCTGCCGTAGGTGGCTACATTTATGGACAATTCATTCAACCAACAGAATAATATATGATATTTCTTCAGCTTTTCATCGTATTCATTCAGATAGGCATTTTCGGATTCGGAGGTGGCTATTCCATGATATCCCTGATTCAGGGACAGGTGGTAACGCAGTATCATTGGATGACGATGAAGGAGTTTACCGATGTCGTTGCCATCTCTCAGATGACACCGGGACCTATCGGTATCAATGCCGCTACCTATTGTGGCTATACAGCTGTCCATAATGCCGGCATGAGTGGCATGATGGCTGTACTCGGAAGTGCCATGGCGACCTTTGCGCTGGTTCTCCCATCCTTGGTTTTGATGATTCTTATCAGCAAGATGCTGTACAAGTATATGAACACCTCAGCCGTCCAGAGCATCTTCATCGGTCTTCGCCCAGCCATTGTCGGTCTGGTAGGAGCCGCAGCCCTGCTCCTGATGAATGGCGAGAACTTCTCTACGCCAGCCAATCCCTGGCATTTCTACATCTCCATCGCCCTCTTCTTTGCCACCTTTATCGGCGTGAAGGTGATGAAGATCAATCCCATCCGCATGATACTCTATTCTGCGTTTGCCGGACTGCTTCTTCTCTATTAAGACTTTTTTCACCCCAAACTACCCCATTTTTATGAGAAAGGTATATTTATCCATAGCCCTTGGCTTCTGCTGCCAAGGCATTCTGGCACAGCAGAGCTCCTACCACTGGAAGGTGGAGGCAGAAGCTGGTGTCAGTTGCAGTGTGCTTGATACGGATGTGTCGGGCTTGTCGGAGACTTATTATAAGGTGCGACCGGGCTTCACGGCTGCCATCGGTGCCGAATACAATATCGTAGATCAGCTGGCGGTAGGAGCAGGCATCCGCTTCGTTCAGCGCGACTACCTGTACCAGAACCTCGGCGGCGACTCCTGGAACACCCGATACAACAACAACTTCATCAGCATCCCACTCCATGTGGGCTACTATCTCCTCCATAATCCTTACCACGAGAAGGGATTGTGGATCAAGCCGCAGGTGGGCATCTATTACGAGTACTTCACCTCCATGCATACCAAGGGTATGTATCCGATGAACATCATGGAGGGGTACAAGGGCGATGGCTCCTACATCCGCTATAACACCACCTACGATTTCAGGAAGAATGAGAACCATCTCCGCCGCAGTCTCTTGGGCGGTGAGGCAGGCATCAAGATAGGTTATTCCTTCGGCAAGATAGATGCCAGCGTGGGCTATCAGTTCCAGTACGGCTTCTCGCATATCTACCAGGAGAAAGCCAGCACCAGCAAGACAGCCCGGCGCAACTCCAGCCTCATCACCGCAGGCATTGCCTACAAACTATTCTAGCCCCATACGCCCTGAACCAACGGTCACCGGCCGAAGGGAAAGGTAAAGGGCAAAAGCTCCTAGCCCAGGGCAACACCCTGGGTATAATAGCAGACAGCAATACGCCCTGAAAGGGCAGAAGCTCCTAGCCCAGGGCAACACCCTGGGTATAATAGCAGACAGCAATACGCCCTGTAAGGGCAAAAGCTTTTAAAACATATAATTTATGAGAACCCCTATATATATAAAAGGTGGAATGCGATGCCTCTTCGCCTTCCTCCTGGCGACAACCACCACAGGAATGTCGCTTACCAGTTGTGTGGCAGACAAGGATGCCAACGAGAAATCGATTTCCGATTATTCCGATACCGATGTCAAGTCGTATGGCGACCTGTTCCAGGTTTTCTGGAGCGTGATGAACCAGCGCTACTGCACCCTCAATGAGCAGTCTGCCGTATCTGCGCAGACCTGGGACCAGGTGTACAAGGAATACAAACCCAAGTTTGATGCCCTGAAGACCTTCCAGCATACCTCAGCTTTTACCCAGCAGGAGATTCAGGAAGACAACGCCAAGGCAAAGCAGTATTTCCAGGAAATCATCGACAAGATCATCGACCAGCATTTCTATGTCAAGATTACCCTGCCCGTCTCCCACTCTTCTATGGAAACGGTGAGATTCAACAGCACGCTCCGCAACAAGACCGAGTATTTCCCGCTGAATGCTCACTGGAACCATACCCGCGACCAGCTCAGCCTGGATGGTACAGCCTTCGGCGAGATAACCTCGGATGGTTTCTGCATCATGGGCGGTTACCTGAAGGAGCAGCCGGGCACCTATTACCTCGGCTTCAACAAGTTTGCCCTCTACGAAAACTGTTTCCACGAGTATCAGAAGTCCTATCTCCCTGACAATGCCGCCAGCACCTATCATCTGGATGCTTCCAAGATAACAGACAAGGCGAAGGAACTGATTACAGATGCAGGAAAGCGAGAGAAGGCTGAGCAGCAGGCAGCGCAGTTGCTTGCCGATATGGATAACTATCTGACTTCGGATGATGCAGCCAAAGCCTGCGAGAAGATGGCGGCCTACAGCAACCAGGGAGATTATTCCGGTCTCTATGCTCTCGCCAGCGAGGCTTACGAGAAGTCGCCGAATCTCCTCAAGCTGTTGCCTATTACTGCTGATGCAAGCGGCATGGGCGAGCAGATCCGACAGAAGCTGCAGGGCGATGCCCGTTACCAGCAGATGCTTTCAGCCTCCGGTTTTGCCAACTGGTATTGTCAGGCACTTGCCGATTATCTCTGGCACGAGCGGGAACTCTATGCTTACTGGAGCGACCTGAAGTTTACCTACAATCATCTCTGCGTAGAAGGTTACCGCCGTCTGTTCCTGGAGCCTCTGGCTAAGGGCGAGATCAAGAAGCTGATTCTCGACTTCCGTGGCAACGGAGGCGGAAGCGTGATAGATACCCGTCTGCTTACCGACTATCTCATCACCCAATCTGCCGTCTATGCCTACGTACGCAAAAAAGAGGATAATAATCCATACAGTTATACGCCTTGGATTCCGCAGAAGATTACGGTAACGCCGAAGAGCCTGGGCAGAAACATCCCTACCGCCATCCTGCTCGACAACTACAGCGCAAGCATGTCGGAGGTGACAACCCTCATCCTGAAAAGTCAGGGTGACCACGTGAAGACGATAGGCAGAAACAGTTACGGAGCGCAGGCGATGCTCACTTCCGACAACGAAGCCAGCAATGGCGGATGGATAGGAAATGTAACCAGCTACCTCTACTTCTACATGCCATTCTCGCTTACCAAGGATGCACAGGGCAACCTGCTGGAAAGTGTGGGAATCACCCCCGATTATCTGCTCGACGAGATGACCGGAGCGGAAAAGGAGAAGCTCTATCAGAACAATCCATCCGCTGTGGATAGAGGTCTGAAGAAGGCGATGGAGGTTCTGAAATAGCCCCAAAAGCCGAATTTTCCCGGTCTTTCATTCCTCCAATCACAAAAAAGAAATTCATCAAAATACAATATTTCATAAGCGAAGGTGTGCAACTTACACTTTCGCTTTTATTTTTCTAAATACCAAGCACTTAGCTCCCCCCCCCCGAAATTGTGTTCCCACACACTTTGCACAGCAATGCAAACGTTTGCATTTCATTTTCCTTGATTTCCATCAATTTTTTGAAGCATCTTTGAGAAAATCTTCCTACATTTGCAACCGAAAAGGAAACCCAACGGCATTCAATCGTGCTGCAAGGCTTATCCTATACAACTAAGTAAATGACGATAAATAAGAATAATCAACTAGCATTATCCTTTAAGAAAGAAAATCAACAGAGTAAAAATATGATGATGAAGCAGAGATTGTTCAAACGAACACCGATGTTGTTACTGCTGATTCTCTCATCAGTAATAACCCGAGCGCAAGAGGTAGCTCTGAAGACCAACCTGCTTGGTTTGGCAACCACCTCGCTCAATGCTGGTCTAGAAATAGGCACGGGCAGGAAGAGCACTTTTCAGCTTTTCGGCGCCCTGAATCCCTGGAAGTTCTCAGGCGACAAGAAATTGCGCTACTGGAACGTAATGCCAGAATACCGCTGGTACACCTGCCAGAAATTTGGAGGCCACTTCTTCGGCATCCATGCCCTAGGAGGTGAATACAACATCAAAAATGTGGACCTGCCTTTCGGCATCTTGCCAAAGACAGAGAAAGGAAGACATTACGAAGGCTGGTATGTGGGTGGTGGCCTCACCTACGGATACCAATGGCTGCTGTCTGAGCACCTCAATCTCGAAGGATCCATCGGATTAGGATACATCTACAGCCCATACAAGCTCTACGGAAGATGTGACAAATGTCTTGACAAGGATCACCGCAACTATGTAGGTCCAACTAAAGCCGCCCTTTCCCTGATATACGCATTCTAGGAACGATATCACCGAGATAGCGAAAAACAAAATCAAACCCTCTTTTACAAGATGAAGAATATGAAGAAAATGAAGCTTTATGCGGTCATTTCGCCCCTTTGCATTCTGTTTGCACAGAGCGCATTGACTGTCCAAGCCCAGAAGATAGATGATTCGCAGCTACGGTTGGCTGGAGGCAAGATTATGATAGACAGCGTCTTGACACAGAAGAAAAGCGACAGTCTCAAGGTTGCTTTCCGTCTCCATCTCGATAGTCTGCAGCTCAAATCAGAGCAACAGCTGGTTTTCACACCGGTAATGGTAGGAACTGATTCTATCGCTCTCAACCCTATCATCATCCAGGGTAGAAACCAGGCTGTAAGATACCGCCGACTTGCCGACAGCAAGAAGAATCCGCAGGCACAGGTTCTTACCCGCAAGAACAAGACCAGTCAGCAGGTTTACTTCGCCCAGTCTGTTCCTTATCAGAAATGGATGAAGAAGTTCAAACTCTCGGTGAAAGAAGATCTCTGCGGATGCGGCAACCTGATAGAACAGGACAATACGCCGATTGCGGATATCGACCGTACACCGAAGATTACGAAGGATTTCTTCGTGCAGCCGAAGGCGGAAGCCAAGAAGGTGAGAGCCGAAAAGGGTGAAGCCTATCTCAGCTTTGTGGTTAACAAGAGTAATATTCTTGCCAACTTCCGTGAGAATGCTACTGAGCTGAAGAAGATTACTTCCACCATCGACCTGGTGAAGAACGATAAGAACGTTGAAATCACAGATATTGATATCCACGGTTTTGCTTCGCCTGATGGTTCGTATGCCAACAACAAGCGCCTTGCCAACGAGCGTGCAGCTGCCCTCCGCAACTATGTGAGCAGCCTCTACACCTTAAACAGCAAGCTCTTTACCTATCAGGCTACACCGGAAGACTGGGAAGGATTCAAGAAGAAGATTCAGGCTAGTCATCTGGCTGATAAGGAAGCAATTCTCGAGATAGCTAACTCCTCGCTGGCTCCCGATGATAAGGACCTGAAGATCAGAAAGCTCCATCCGGCAAGTTACCGCTATATCCTGGATCATATCTATCCTCGTCTCCGTCATAGCGACTATACGGTAACCTACACGGTTCGTCCGTTCAGCATCGAAGAGGCCAAGGAGATATTGAAGACCAAACCACAGCAGCTTTCTCTGCAGGAGATGTTCCTGGTGGCACAGACTTACGAGCCGGGTTCGCCAGAGTTTAACGAGGTATTCGACATTGCTGTCCGTCTCTTCCCAGATGATGAGACTGCGAATCTCAATGCCGCCTGCACCGATTTGCAGAAAGACGATCTTACTTCTGCCGAAAAGCATCTTGCCAAGGCAGGCAACTCGAAAGAGGCAGAGCGTGTAAGAGATGTCTTCAAGCAGATAAAGGAATTGGAATAACAGAAAATTAGAGAATAACGATTATAAACAAACTTAACTTTCAAAAATTATGAAGATTAAACATTTATTTGGCTTGGCTATCATCGCAGCTATGACAACAAGCTGTTCAAGCAATGAGGATCTGGGAAATCCAGGTTCAGGTACTAACGAAGCAGGTGTTGGTTATGCAACTTTCACCATTAACTTGCCTTCGGTAGGGGGAACTCGTGCAGCTGATGCTGGTGGTGCTGAAATGGATGAAGGCACAGCAAAAGAGTATGCTGTAAAAAGCGCAACTGCCCTTATCTTCCAGAAGTATGGTTCAGATGAAGGCTCTTACAAGTTTGTTGAGAGTGTAACTTTACCTATAGATGGATGGACAGACGATCCCGAAGATGGTATCACAACTACTTCTAAAAAGCTGACAGCAAAGCTTACCAATGTGGATACCAAGAATACATATGCTGTTTTGGTTTTGCTTAACAACAAGACTGCAAGTGGTGTAAAGATAACTTTGCCTTCTGTAGGACAAAGCTATAATGAGTGGAACAACAACGCTCAGCTTCCAACAGTAACAGACTTGGCTGCAGAAAACGACTTCTATATGGCTAATGCTCCTTTGAAAGTAGATGCCTCACCAACAACTTTGGTTACTATTGATAAAGATAATATTTATCCTACTAAGGAAAAAGCAGAGGCAGGAACTAGTGCTGCAACAGTTTATGTAGAACGTGGTGTAGCAAAAATGTCTGTTACTGCTCCTGGAACAAAAAAAGTTACAGACAAGGCAACAAATACTGAAACAAATAGTACAGTAGAATTCAGCAATTGGGCTTTGGATATCACAAACAAGAAGACATATGCAGTTCATAACATTGATGGTTTGAGCACAGATTTCTCTGCTATTTGGACAACTGCCCGCTTCACTGGTACTAACAACCGAGTTTATTGGGGTAAGGATCCTAACTACGATAAGACTGTGCTCAAGGATGCAGATGATGCTAGTGATACCGAAAGAGACAAAGAATTCAATTTCATCAAAACCACAAGTGATATCAATCTTGACTTTGGCAAGTCTACATATTGCTTAGAGAATACTTTCAACTTGGATAACATGTATCAGGGTCAGACAACCCGCGTTATCTTCAAGGCAAAATATACTCCTAAGGATGATACTGGTGCTGACCTTGCAGATATAGGTGGAACTTTCTACACCATCGGCAATATGACAACTATCCTGAAAGAAGCAGACTTGAAGACTGCTGTAGACGCAGCTGCAACTTCAGTTCTCCCAGGTTGTGTTGTTGAATATGCAAATCTCGAGAAGGAAGGTTCACATGTGATTACTTTGGAAGATATCAAGGAAAATGCCTCGAGTACAACTCATCTCGATGGTGCTACAAAATATGTTATAGGCACAGGCAAAAAGACTGGTGACGAAATCGTTGCCGCCATCAATGCTAAACTTGGTTTGAAAGCAGGACGTTCTGAAGAGATGGTTGGTATCAATACATATCTAAATGGCGTTACATACTATATCGCTCGTGTTAGGCACTTCGATGATGACAAGACTCCTTGGTCTTCTGGTGAAGCTTATAATGCAGAAAATGGCAAGTATCTTGGCCGTTATGGTATGCTCCGCAACAACTCGTATGTATTAGAGGTTGGCAAAGTTTTTGGGCCTGGTTACCCTGGTGTACCTCCAGTAGATCCTACTCTGCCTGATGATGAGAACGAGAAGTATCTCAGCGTCAGCGTAAAGATCCTTTCTTGGGCTAAGCGTTCACACACAGTCGATTTGTAATCCATAACACATTATTATATATAGCTCAGCCGCTCTCGCTAAGGAGCGGCTGGCTATCACGGAAGAATAAGAATCAATTTATACACTTTACTTTTTCATAAAACAGATAAGCATCATGGCAAACAAGAAGTTTAACAGTTGGATCAAGAATATATGCATGGGATGGGGATTCATCATGGCGGGCAGTATGCTCAGCAGCTGCAACGACTTGATGCACGACGACCTGCCTCCTTGTGACATGGGTGTTGACTTGCAGTTCAAGTACGACTACAACGTGCAGCGTGCCGACATGTTCAATGATCATGTGGGCGGACTCAGCGTATTCGTATACGACGAGCAGGGCAACTTCATTGCTCGCCATGATGCCTATAACGATGCGACATCACAGCCGCTCAAGGACCCTAACTATGCCATGCGAATCAATCTGGAACCGGGCAAATACAGATTCGCAACCTTCGCCTTCCAAAAGAAATACGAAGATGCACTCGCGCAGCCAGGTGCCAAATTCCAGATAGCTCTGCCACAGCAGGGTGACAACATCACCGCCCTCCATGCACGACTCGACCGCGAACAGGGCAAGGTGAACAACCAGAGCCAACCGCTCGATACACTCTGGCAAGGACTCAGCAACGAACTGGTTGAAGTAAAAGACCTGCAGGTTACACGCCATACCATCGGTCTGGTTCGTGATACCAAGCAGCTCACCATCAGCCTGCATCAGACCGACGAGCCTGCCAACATCAATGCCGATGACTTCAGTTATCAGATAACCAATGCCAACGGCGATATCAATTACGACAACTCTCTCCTCCCCGACGAGGAGTTGACATATACCCCATACTACACCTGGACCACTGAGTTTAAGGATACCGAGGGCAATGTAAAGGAGCGCACCGCTCATGCCGCCCTCATGTTCTCCCGACTCATCTGGCATCCGGCAAAAGAAAACGACAAGAACGCCATCCTCACCATCACGAACAAGACTACTGGCGAAGAGGTGGTACGCATCAATCTTACTGACTATCTGGCTCAAGGCCGTGGCGCCTTCGAAGCCCGTCATTATTCAGAGCAGGAATTCCTGGACCGTGAGTACGACTACAAGCTCGACTTCTTCCTCCAGGGCAACCAGTGGAAGTATGTGCAGCTCAGCATTTCCATCCTGGATTGGAGCAAGCGCATCCAGCGTGTCGATTTCTAATCGAATTCCAAATTATCGGTAGTAAGCTATCGAGATAAGAGATAAGTATAAAGAAAGACAAAGTTATCATGAGAAGATTTCATATCTATATAGGTTTCATAGTTTGGTTGTTGACTAGTTTATTTGCAGTTAGTTGTAATGACGAGTTGGAGGGTAACGGATATACCCCCAACTCGTCAGGCAACCTGCACGTGCTGGTACCAACCGTGCTCAGTGCGAACGGCAATGATTTCAGCGGCAGTTCCTCTGAGGGTCCTACCTATAATGCTACGGTAGATGAATGCCAGATCAATGATCTTCGCCTCTACGCCTTTCCTGTAGATAATAACGGCAAAGCCAATGGTACAGCCATCGTAGAGCAGTTGACAGCCCCTATCGCTTCCAACATGCTAGATGAGCATATCGCCACCTATCAGCTGCGCATTAATCCCGGCAAGTATCATATTTATGCCGTGGCAAATATGGCTGAGGCTCTTTCCAAAGCCAATATCAGCAAAGAGAATGACCTCAAGTCTGTGGTCTTGAACTATACAGATGGCATTACGGCAAATCTCCCTATCGCCACCAATATCCCAATGATATACGAACCAAAGGATATCAACGGCGATCTGCTGACAACCGAAATTCATGCGGCTGGTGATAAGTACACCACAGTGGCAGCCAACCTGAAGTTTACTTGCGTAAAGGTAAAGCTCAACCTGCTCTTCGACCCTACAGCTGAAGGTTCAGCATTCAATGGCAAGAGTTATAGCATCAAGGATATTCTGGCTCAAAAGCTTTCTCCTAGCACCACGCTGAGTTGGGATGGAGCATTTAGCAAGTCATCCTCTAATGTTAGCACAAATTATGCCAAAGGTTTTGAAAGTGAAGTTTATGCTACTTCTTCTGAGGCAAGCAATAAGGGTGGTTATTATAAGGAGGGAGAATGGACAGAGGAAGATGCCAATGCCAATGAGAATGATAAGGACATCATCACCCTTGTCCCTGGTGCTAATCCTACAGCAGCTGCTCCACAGAATAGCGCAGCTAAGTGGCTCTTCCAAGGCACATACTATCTGCCGGAGCGTTATATCGCCAATGCCTCTCAGCAGTCTACCCTCAAAGTTAATGGCTCTGTCAAAGTTAATGGCTCTGTGAATGGTAGCATTGAAAACAACTATACGATTAAGCTGGGACATCGTCAGGACGAGAGCCCAACTTCCACCGAAGTTCCAACCTTCCCTCGTGGCACCTATTATGAGATTATCGGCAAGATCAAGAGTCTGGGAAACGCAACCCTCGACTGTAATGTGAGCGTGAAGGACTGGACTCCTAGAGAGATAGATGCCGACTTCAACCATACTACTTTGTGGGTAAGCAAGACGAAGGCGAGCGTAACATCTACCACGGCAGACTCCATCGACTATAAGTCGAACGTAATGCTGACAGAGGCTGATTTCGGTTGCGATGAAAAGGTAACAACATCCAGTGGTGAGAAAGATGTGATTGTGTTGAGCAAGCTAGATGCAGTGAAGAATCATAGAATCACATTCAAAATCAACGAGGACATTCTGTTCTCCGAATATAATGGAAAGTACAAGGGTACGGCAAAGGTTTGGATTAAGGCTGGCAACATCAAGAAGTATCTCGATGTAGAGTATGATGCCTCTCCTTATTTTGAGGTAAATCCACAGGAAGTAACCATCTATTGGGGTAGCGACAACAATACCAAATTGGTACAGTTTAAGACCAACCTGGGCGGTTTGGCTTTCACCAATAACGGAACCTCTTCCACCGTAGGTAAGTCAACCATTCAGGCATCTTGTGAGACTCCTGATACTCCAGAAGGAACCTTCAAGATTGTGGCAACCAGTGACCCTGTTACCACGACAGTACATTACCTCACTGTGCAGCCAAAGGTACCTGCAGAAGGCTTCAACTTTGTCAAGAAAATCAAGGTAACGGTAAAGCCTGCAGTAGGTAACTATCGTATCAACTTCAGAGCCATCAACGACAGAATTCCATACGCCGGCACAAGCGACCCGACCAAATCTAACGCGACAGGAAACTTCTTGGGTGTTTTAGGCGAGGGAGACCAGAACAACTGGAACGACGGATGGTTTGAAGAGAGCTGGACAGGTGACAAGAATCAGCCACAAACAAAAAACCATTGCATCTACGTATATACCCAAATAGGTGAAACGGAGAATGCCATCACAGGAAAAGGATGGATATATACAGAAAAATGGGGTGGCAAAGATGATTCAGGTTGGCCAGGAGACTATATGAAAGACGACCAAACCAATACGGGGTGGTACTACAAAGACTTCAGTGTAAATGCTATGCAGAAACATACACAGCACGGAGCCACTGGTAACAGAAAGATAAAACCGGGCGAAACGCTGATAATGTTTAGCAACAACTACAACACCGCCGTAGGTTACTCTTTACATCGCTGTCCACAACACTTGGAACCAGGTATTCCACTCTTCGACTATGAGGACTGCGAGGGTTGGATTGTCTATGATCCTACATCAGACCCTACTTGGAACATATATGATGACATGCCAACTATTGAGAACATCAACTTTACCATTTACACCAAATTCCAGACTTACGGATGGTTTAAGGTCTATGGTGTCGCCAATGGCAAAAATGGTGATGACAATAATAAAGAGCGCGAGTCTTTTACCATCTATGATAAAGAGGGTAAAAGTTGGAAATGCACCGACTTGAAAAATGGTTGGTTTAAGACGGTGATTACCCTCAAGGCTGTTAAGGGAGACCACGAGAAGAACATCAGAATTATGAAAGATAATCAAATTTCTGACGAAAATTCCATTCTCCTTTTCAATGGCAACAGCTATAAGAAGGATAATGACACAGGCTATTACGATGGCTCTTGGCACGCTGGCAAACCATCTGATGTGAATTAAATAAGATTAGAATCAGATTTGAACACTGTTATAAATCAGTTTAAGCAATGAAGAAGATCAAACATTTAATGATATGGATAGGATTGCTCCTCAGCCTTGTTTCTTGCAAGGATACGATGGAGGCTATCGGACTCGGCGGGGATGAAATCCCTGCCGAGGGACTTGTCTTGACCCTTCAATTGACCAACTTCACCAAGCAACAGATTGGTACAAGAGCGGGGGCCTCGGAGACATTCAATTCGCTCTGCGCTGTGTTCTATGGAGATAAGGACAAATACTTAGACAAGACAGATTGCAAATCTACCTTATCACAGCAGTCTGATGGCAGCTACAAGGTAAGGATAACCAATATACCTGCTGGTACCAAGAATGTACATCTTGTAGCCAATGCCAGCGACATGACGGAGAGCGAGGCACAAGACTTGCAGTCTCTCACTGCTGCAAAGGAGAGAGACCCTCAGCTTGATGCCCCTATCTGCTGGGGTGAAATTTCAATAGATAAACTTTTGGAAGCTAATCCTTCTGTGACGATGTTGCGCCAATGCGCCAAGATTAGTTTGGAGATAGACAATAGCATCCAGAGCGTTTTCACCAATGCAGGCTTGTATGTCTATAGCATGGCAACCAAGGCAGCCATAGCTCCTGCCAATTATAATACCGAGCAAAAAACCGATGACTTGGCGGAATCTACCGCTCTCAGAACGGAAGACAACCCATTGGGCGGCGGTACCGCAACCACCGTGGCAGTAAATGAAACTTCTGCAGGCAAGGCAATGGTGATTATCAAGGCGAATTATAAGGATAGTGAAGGACATGATAGAGAAGGATATTATAAGGTGGCACTCTACAAGAAAGACAAAAAGGCCCAATATGCCTTGCTCCGCAACCACCATTATACCATCAAGGTAACCAAGGTAAACGACTATGGCTTCTCTACGCTTGATGAGGCTAAAAAGAGTCTGCCAGAGAATAGATTGGAAGTAGAGGTGGTGGACGATAACCCTGAAATCACCCAAATGATAGCTTGCAAAGACTATGAACTGGGAGTGAGCGATTATCAGGAAGTAACAGCAAGCACAACAGAGGCTTTCGTAACCATTGTTACTACCTTGCCAAATGCAACAAGTAATGATGATAAGCTATATGGTGTCCAGAAAAATGCGTCTTGGATAACCGCTTGTGATCAAGAGTCCGAGAATGATACACCAGAGACAGGCAGGAAATCTTCTAAAGGTAAGAAATATACCTTGAAGCTTACGCTTGCAAAGAATGACAAATCAGAGGAACCACGTACAGGAACCATCACCGTTACTTCTGGCGACCTTTCTCTTGATATAACCATCAAGCAGGCTGGTTTTGATTTTAGAAGAGAGGATGATAAGAGAACCGTAACCATGCAGTATAATAACAACACAGTAGCTGCCAACTATTTCAACTGGTTGGACCATGGTGTGCAAGGCATCACTCCTGAAGAAATGCAAGGGGCTGTGAGAAATGATGGTTTGCATTTCTGCGTGGGAACAGCCAATATCACATATCTTATCCCTAAACTTGATGGTGATAAGATTACAAACACGGATAATAGAATCAATGTGAAAGAAGATAATGGCAATTGGAAGGTAAGCCTTACCAATACTACGGCAAACGAAGATTTGTGGAAGTCTTCATTTATCATCACCAACAAGGCTGGCATCGAGATCACTTATCCTGTTTATCATACTGGTATCTTCCATAAGATAGATGAGTCTTCCAAGGCTTATACTGATTATCAGCTGACAGAAAACGGGGATAAGGTGAAGGGCTGGTTCTATTATGGTGTGGTAAAGGTAGAGGGAAAGAAGGCCGATGGAACCACCACTACTTATTATATGTTAGACCGCAACCTAGGTGCATCCAACAATGGTTACTATGCCCCAGATGTGGTGGCACTGGAAAAGAACAAGAAAGCCATTGGTGGCTATTTCTGTATCTCTGAAAAACAGAACTCCAAGGATGCCAATCAGGATCTCTCCAGCGTCTTGGCACCAGAAGGCTATACCATTCCAACTGATGCCGTGTTCGAAGAGTTAGTTAATGCTGGCAATCTTGAGGTGGTACCACAGTCCACATCGTTAGGAGAAACCTACAACTGCGTGCGTATCAAGACGGTGGATTCCGAGTTGCCATACATCTATCTGCCTATGGGTGGATTCTTGGAGGGCGAGAGCCATAAGAACCCTATCCATGTGAATCTCTGGACCAAGACTTTGCTGGCAGGTACGCAGGGCTTCAGTGACAAAAGTCCTGAATATGGTTTCTGGTATAGATACTTTGATGTTTACAACAAGAGGATAGGATTATCCAATATGAGATTCGTGAGTGGTAGCAACGGCATGAACAATGGCCGCTACAAGGGGATGCCAATACGCCTGATTCTGAAACAAACATAAGATAAGTGATAAATACAATAACATCTTTTACTTATAATAAAGTTCAAAAACAGCTGTTTTAAAAAGAAGGGTTGGGTTTTCGTGAGAAAGTCCAGCCCTTCTTTTTGTCAGGATACTCCTGACAAGGGGTCAAGACGTCACTGAGAGGTCGTCATGATAGTACTGACGGATTGTAAAGACGCTTCCATCGCTTATTGCCTCACTACGGCATTATATTGCCCTTTACCAGGGCAATATCGTGCCATCGCCAGGCACAAAACGATACGTCGGGAGAGAAAATCCCCACTCTCTTTTTTACTCTTCACTCTTCACCAAATCGCCAGAAATCCCGATAAACACAGGGGTTCCGAGAGGTGAAGAGTGGCGCACCACTCTTCACCACTCTTCACCCACTCTTCACCTGGATATTTTTTCATCGGATTACGCTGAGTTAACAGAGCATTCTTGCTCCACGGATTACGCACGGATCCGTCAGGCGCCTGTCTTCCGTTAGGCGTCCCAGCGGATTTGCAACCGTCAGGCGTCCCAGCGGATTTGCAACCGTCAGGCGTCCCAGCGGATTTGCAACCGTCAGGCGTCCCAGCGGATTTGCAATCCGCTGTAAAAAAACGTTCGACCTATGAAACTGGGGGATTTGCAATCCCCCCTCAATCTATAAACAGCTAGCGAAAAAATCTGGGGTG